>CALVKJ010000069.1 GCA_944332675.1 uncultured Bacilli bacterium | reverse complement strand
GTGGAAGGCGATGCGATCCGTTTCGCCATGGCGGCGCAGTTGCCCTTGCGCTTGGAAAGGGCTTCCGCGGCCAGCTCCTGCACCAGTGCCTCGGTAAAGCCGCCGGAGGTATCTGCCGTGCCGGGACGATAGGCGATTTCTTCGCAGACCCAGTCATAGACCGCGGCCAAATTCTCCTCCTGGGAGGCCTTGGGGTCGCAGAGCTCCTCCAGGAGCGTCAGCACCTGGCCGTCCAGCGCGTCATCGCCGGTCTTCTCCCCGGTGGGCGCATAGGCGCCCGCGGCGCAGCCGGCCAGCAGCAGCGCCAAAAGGGGCAGTATCATGAAAATCCGCTTCATTCTTCCCGATGCTCCGCCGTGATGGCAATGGCCGTGACGGTATCGTCCTCCAGCTCAAAATAGAGCGAGGCCGGGGTGTTCTGCGCCTCGGTCGCTTTTAAGCTGTAGCTCAGCACGCTGCCTTCCTCGGTATAGCCCGTGCCGAAGGTCTTCACCACCTCGTCCTTGGTGGAGCCGATGGTGATTCCCTGGGCGGACACGTCGCCGCCGGTGCAGTAGAGCTCCATGAGCTGGTCGGTATCCCCGTCGGGATAGGTGTACACAGTCACATCGCCATAGTCATAGGTCTTGTCCATGCCGTCATAGACGCAGGAGATGGCCTCGTAATATGTAAAATCCTCCCCCAGCGCCGTGAGAATCTCGTCCACAGCACTCTCATGGGTAAAGGTAGTGCCGTCCACGGTGAGCGCCGGGGATACCGCCGCCTCCTTGCCGCCGCAGCCGGCCAGCAGCAGGAGCGCAAGCGCAATCAAAATCATCCGTTTCATCACGCCGCCTCCGCATCCACAATGGTCTCCAGGCCGTTCTCCACATAGGTGAAGACGATAAAGTCCTGATAGTAGAGAATGCCGTCGTCGCCGGGGCCAGAGCAGGAATACTCATAGTGGCTGTCCTGGGGCGTGCCGGCGATGGCATAGAGATTGTTGACGTCCTGCCCCACCAGGGCGAGTACCTCGTCCAGGGTAGCTGTGGAAGTGTTCTCCACCGGCTGCTGGGAGGGAGCTTCGGTGCCCAACGGCGGCTCAGGATCTACGGTTGGCTGCGTCGGCTCGGTGGGCTCCGCCGGGGTGGGATCCGCGGCTTCCTCCTGTTCTGGAGCAGTCTCAGGCGCGCTCTCTTCGGGTGCGGCCTCCTCCTGGGGCTGCGCGGTCTCAGGCTTTTTCACCGGGGCGGTGGTTTCCTCGGAACCCTCCACGATTTCTATGTCCGCCGAATCCGGCACTTCGGTCTGCACCTGGGCGGCGCAGCCTGCCGCGAGGCAAAGCGTAAGTCCCATGGCGCAGAGCATGACAAGATGTTTTTTCACTGCTTCTTCCTCTTTTCTTCCGTCCCAGCCTTCACTCAGTTGGGATCATAATTGGCCGGCGCCGTGGCGTAGGTCACCTGGAAGGCGCCGTGGGTCTCGTTGCTGATGCCGTTGCGGTTGTTGTAGTTCTCGATCTGCGGGTCAAAGAGATATGTAGCGCCGTCTATGGGGATCTCCACCCAGCCGTGGGGGATGGCGCGGGTGTTCCAGACGTAGCCGCAGTTTCCCACCACCGCAGTAGCGTCATAGCCCAGGCGGCGGGCGAGATAGTAGAAGGCGGCGGCAAAGTTATAGCAGTCGCCCTTGCCGGTGCTGAAAATCTTCTTGGCGTAAGCCGAAGCCTGGGTGGGCGACATGGTCTTGACATAGATGGTACTGTTGCGGCCGAGGTAGCCAAAGGAACGGACATGGCAGTAGGCGGCATAGAGCTTTTCGGCCTGGGTCATGGTTTCGTCGGTACAAGCGGCCAGCGCCTCCTCCACATAACCATCGAGCTCGGCGTCGCCGGTGGTGTAATAGCCCTGGTCATCAAACTGGAAGTCGTGCCAGCTCCCATTACACAAGAGGGCGCCCGATTCCGTGGAAAACACCAGCTCCTCCCCATACTGGTGCAGCGCCTCGTCGGCATAGATCCTGCCGGTCTCGTCGACCACTAGGTACCGCGCACCGTCCACCTCCAGAAGACCGGGCTCACCATAGAGGGTTCGATCCTCCAGGACATAGTAGGCGCTGCCGCCGCCGGCGTGGATGCCCGCCGAGAGGTTGGGAAGCTCCAGAGACTTCTCAATCCACGCCCCGTCCCGATCCAGGTCACAGGTGTGGGTGATGGACGCCTCGAGAATATCATAGTAGTCGGGATGCTCCGGCGTGACATCCAGATAGACACACACATCCAACCTGTCGATGGCCTCCCGATCCGGTTCGCGTCCCAGCGCGCGGTTGAGAATGCTCACGGCCACGGCGCGGGTCACCGGTGCGTCGGCCTGGGCATCGGGATGGGCGTCCAGCCAGCCGGCCTCCTGCGCCGCCTGAAGATAGGGTGCATACCACGGCTGTCCGGCACCGTCCTCCAGTGCCGGAGGCTTCAGCTCCAGCACCCGGCAGAGCACAGTTAGAAATTCAGCCAGGGTGGCCTCCTGCTGGGGGCGGAACGTCCCGTCGGAATATCCCTTCAAGGCGCCGGAGAGCTCCGCCACCGCTTGAGCAAACCAGTCGCCCGGCGCCACATCGGAAAACGTTCTGCTGCCCGGCACGGACAGGTGGAGATTCCAATAGACCTGGGCGATTTCTGCCCGGGTGATGGTATCGTCCGGGAGGAAAAAGCCGCGGTTTCCCTGCATATAGGCCTCATCGGTCTTCGTGTTTTCCGGAAGAAGCTCCTTTTCAATGCGCAGACTGCTCAGCTGCACCGGCGCGGCAATCTCCTTCTCCTGCTGCTCTGCCTCCTGTCGCGGCCACGCGGCACAGCCCGACAAGGACGGCGCAAGCAGCGTCAGCGCCAGCGCACATGCAGCGGCGCGCAGCGGCGATTTTCTCCATCGCTTCATTCTCTCCACTCACTATCACGCTTCCATCGAACTCAATCAGATTGCCGAAAAGTATCCGGCATAATTCTCCATATTATCCTGATTATAACATATTTTACATATTATACTATGGCATAGAATGGAAGTCAAGGGCAGATGCTCCCTGGGTTCCTGGCGTTGGCTGCACAAAAAGATGGAGCCAGGCATCCGCCTGACTCCATCAGAAGTGGGTTTAGGTTGCATCCAGCAGCAGCACCGAGAGATCGTTGACGTTGGTGCCGGTGGGGCCGGTCATAATGAGACCGTCAATGGCCTTTAAGGCGTGGTAGGC
>CALVKJ010000068.1 GCA_944332675.1 uncultured Bacilli bacterium | reverse complement strand
TTCTTTCCGGTGATACCCTGGATGTTGATTGCAAAAATGCGCTTTGTCGTGAATACGACGCCATCACGGATGGACTGAAATGCCTGGATTACTTCTTCGCCGGGGACAAACATAGGCTGGATCATCGGAAGAAAGTTTTGCTCAGATACGGGCTTCAACTTCAAAAATGACGCGTTGTTAAAATCGATCATATTTTCCATCTCCTCTAAAAAATTGGCAAACAAAAGCGCAGATGCAATAAGTCAAGTTGTTCTGCCCCTTTCTCCGCTTCGGTGCGCCAACACCGGAGCGGGGATTTTTTATTCTGCTATTTCAACGTCAAGCCAGTTCTTCCCGTCAATTGCCATGTACGCCACATGGATCTCGTCAAAGTCAAATTCAACGGATCCATAGCCCGTGGAAAAGATTTCATTAAAGCTATCGCTGACCTGCTCCGCGTGATCTGGGACAAGAAGTCCTATAATTGTCCCGCAGTACAGCCCCACGGAATACTGTTCATTTAGATCATTCGCGCCGATAGACCAGTACAGCCGTACATCGTCCAACATGCCGGCGTCGCTTTCCTCCAGCGTGAGGATAACAGAGCTAGAGCCGTTGGCGAGGTAAATCGATGCTCCCGGCGCGGTATAGTTGCTCAGCTGGAGTGCGAGGCCGCTTTCATCGTTGGTCGCCGCATTATTGATTACATCGACAAGCTCCTGGGGCGTACAGAAAAATGCACCGTCGATCACGGTACTCATCTGAGACAAGGCCGCTCTTTCCTCCTGCGTTGGAGCAGTAGGTGCACACCCGGTGAGTAGCAAAAGGCAGACGCATAGGAATGCATAAATACGTTTCATGTGACCGTCTCCCGCCATTTACAGCAATCAGATATACCGCTCAAGTACATGCTCCAACAATTCCTTATACGTTGAAATTTGGTAGATATCCTTTAACATGTAGCGAAGCTCTTTTTTATTCTCGTCGGGGATAATCAGAATCTTCTGCGTCTCTGTAAGCCGCAGGCGGCAGATCCATTTCCGGGTGTTAGCCTTATACAGAATGTTGATATAGGATTCAGTATCTTTATAGGTGATATTGTGGATATCAGTTTTCTCGCTCAACATATTTTTGACAATGAAATATGCCTCGAGTTCTTCTTCGGTGGTAATAATTTTGCTCTTTTCTTGCTTTGGCTCTGCCTGTGGCTCTTCGACCTTTTGCTCTGGAACAGATACAGATCCGCCGGATCCGCCGAGAGCCGTCTTGATCTTGTCGTTCATGGTCTCACTGATATAGTCGAGCAGCGCCTTCCGCAGTAAGGGGCGGAATTTCTCGATCACAGTCTGGGTCTTCGGGCCGGAGTAGCAGGAGGACAGGAACAGCTTGGTGAACTCGTCGCTTGGGGTCTCCAACTGAGCGGCGAAGACCTGTTTGAACTCCTGCACGTATTTGAGCTCCGAGGCCGTGCTGAAGATTTCATCGATGTCAAATTCGGATTTGCAGAACTTTTTTAGCTCTGGGACCTGGTTGTCCTTAATATCCAGGATGTTGATGGTCAGGAAGGGGTTCTCGTCCATCTTGTTAGGGTTGTCCAGATCCGTGTAGAAGCGGTAGTACTGGCCGTTGGATAGGATGGCGAATTTTGCGGTGGTGGTGCCGAAGTAGCGGAAAAGCTGTGAGTCGTGCTTTTCGAGCTTCTCTGAGATAGACTTGCATTCAATCAGGATGATTGGATCGCCGTCTTTCATAATGGCGTAGTCTACTTTCTCGCCTTTTTTGATCCCTACGTCGGCCACAAATTCCGGGACAAACTCCTGGGGATTGAACACGTCATAGCCCAGCATGGAGAAAAACGGCATGATGATGGCCGTCTTCGTGGCCTCCTCCGTCTGGATGTTGTCCTTCATAGATTCAACGCGCTTGGAAAATTGTTTCAATTGATCGATAAAGTCCATAATTCTCCTCCATTCTCTATATCACACCGCCAGTCCCATTATTGGGACATGGTGCGAAGCTGGCCATAGAAAATCGGCCGGTTTTTTTGTTTCTCTTTCCCATATCTTTTTTCGAACAAATGTTTTATAATGCCAATACAGAAAAAATTACCAGCGAAGGGGGACGCTATATGACTATGAAAGATAAGTTGATCCGATCCATTGATCGGATCCTTGCTGGAATGGATGAGACCCGGCTCAGGATCGTATACCAATTCGTGCTGCACCTGTCAAAATAGCGTCCTATGCCCCGGCTCCGAAAGGCGCCGGGGGTTATTTTTGCATTTCGTCCATGAGCTTGTTGGCCATGCTCTCCAGCAGTTCCCATTCGTCCGCACTCAGACGAGCCAAGGCCGATATAAAGCGCTGCCGGAAGTCCGGCTGACCGGATAAAACATCTCCGAAAAATGCTGCCAGCTCCTCGTCGCGAGTTTTCTGGACGAACATTTCGCCCTCTCCTGTGCGCAGCCACTCCTCATTGACATCGAACGTCCTGCAGATATCCGCTATGGTACGGTCACTCGGCTGTTTAACACCAGAGCACATCTGGGAGACAAACGCCTGGGAAACGTTCAATTTCTCTGCGAAAACTGTCTTTTTAAGGCCAAGCGTGTCTATTACCTGGCTGATTCTGTTGCTAAGATCGCTCAACTTCCATCACCTCCTGTTTGCTTATATTAAAGCATAGGCGATTGGAAAAGTCAAGAAAAAATTAGCTAGGTTATATTTTGGTGTTGACAAAGTTGCTTAGCTATGCTAAGATATAGCCAAGCTAAGAAAGGCGGTGAGAAAATGAGCGAGCGTGAAAAGCAAATGGCGGAGAACTTAGCCAAGGCTTGTGAACTGCTGCCGGATGATAAGAAGGAGTTCCTGCTGGGCTACGCCGAGGGCGTGGCTGCCATGGCTGCCCGAAAGGCAGCCGTTATGCCGCCAGAGAAGGATCAGTAGTCCGGCGGATTTTTGGGCAGAACAACTTGAGGAACGAAATGGAGGTAGGTACTAATGGCTGAGTCGGTCCATATCACCACAAGAGAGAACGCCGCAAAAGTCGTTGTGGATGGCAACGAAATCAGCGACGTTCTGGAGTATGAGCTGAAAGAGAACGGTCAAGGCGCGGTTTTGACGCTCCGGATCTACGTCAAAGGGACGATTGAAGCGCGGATAGAATAGCAGCCTTGGCGACCTCTTTCGCAATTTCGCCGAGGGATTGCATCGAGAAAGTTCCTGCTTTTTGAGCAACTGACTTCACCTTGCCCCAGTTCCTATCTTCACGGATGGAATCTAGGAACTCGTGGCCAGCATATGTCAACCCACGAATATCCTTGATCGCCGGCATGGGTACTCGAAGCACTTGCATGGTAGCCACATCAAGGTAGCCACCTTCTTTGAGCTTTAGGCATGTGTACCACAGTGTTTCCTCGCTGTAGTCCTTTAGCCTCTCACCCAGCTTGTCCAATGTGAGGCGCTCTCCAAAGGAACACCCTTCAACGCAGAGCAGGATGTCTCGAATACACTCAGGATCCAGAATCATTGTCTCACCTCCTATCCCTTTGAATTTTACAGGATTTTGGAGGCGGCATCAACAAGAAGAAATTCCTGCTGGGCTATGCCGAGGGCGTGGATGCCATGGCGGCCCGGCAGGTATCAGAGAAGCTACCGGAGGCAGATCCGCAGTCGAGATGACTTTTAGGGGCAGAACAACTTGACGATTTGATAGGAGGACAACGCCCATGAAAAAATATGTCATCCAGATGCGAAAAAACGCATGGAGCAATCAATGGATCGTTCGCAGTGAGCACGACACATTGGAGGAGGCAAAAGCAGAGCTGGAAAGTATTCCGCTTAAAGCCGGCTACAGAATTGCCGAGGCCTATACTGTGATCCGGTATAAGGCCGTAAAAATTTGACAGGAGGACAACTAAATGGAACAAACCTATGGAGAACGGCTCAAATCCTTCCGGGAGGCCAGAGGCCTCACCGTGGAGGAATTGGCCGAAAAGTCTGGCATGGAGGCGTATGCAATCAAATGCATCGAATTGGGAGCTTTTGAGCCGGGCATGGGTCATACGGCACGCATCGCCGACGCGCTGGGTATCAAGCCAACAGTCCTGGCTGGGCTCGTACCGCCGGCGGATGAGACCCAGGAGCGGGTGGCAGCTTCACCGGCGAACGCCCGGAGCCTCTACCAAAAGGCCACGGATGTCCTTGAAAAGCAGTTGGCGCTGCTGGAGAAGGACAACCTGCTCAAGTCTGAGACCGAGGCAGCCTGCAGAACCATCGACTCTGTAGTTGCGGTGCTGCATTTGCTCAGAGGGAAGTAACCTCCGTCAGAAAGGATGATGTCTTAAATGGCGTTCGCTGTTCTCGGATGTGTTGCACTGCTGCTTTCAATCATCGGCTGCGTAAAAAACAACACTGCCCTGACGACGGCAGGGCAGTGTCTTGGGGCTATAACTTTGGCGCTCATCTTGGCAACTTAGATAAGTATTTCGACACGCTTATCATAATAGCATCGAACTTCTGGTCTGTACTCTCATCTACAGATCCATTGTTTTCACGGAAATAGTTCAACAGAGACAAAATGTCTGCTTGTATGGAAGTGTCGTGTATCTGGGCAATTGCCCTATACGAGGCAGTTACGAAATTCCAGTATGGTTCCATATACCCGCGCTGATTAGTTAGTTCAGAATAGTGCTTTGCAAAGTCAGAAATGCAAACATTTAGGTCAGTTTCTAGTATTTCGAGACGTTTGAGTTTCAGACTTGTTCTTGCATTGATTACAGATGTCACGACCGGTGCAATGATCGCAGCAAAGGCAGTAATAACAGCGACTAAAACAGTTGCATTAAACATCAATCTCTCTCCTTTTGCGCACATCATATCACGGACTGGAAAGAGATTCAACCGATGTCCGCCAATTGCGTGGCGGAAATGGCAACTAAACAGGCGGGGGAGCAGAAGAGGTTAATTGTGGAGTAATCCCGCAATTTGACGGGGAGAAAGAAGGTGAGCGCCATGGAGCAGATTACCATTGAAGTGAATAGCGTACCGAGAGTTATCTGCGATGATATGGCGCGCTGCCTTCTGGAGCGGGTCACGGCATATTTTGAACAGCCAGGCGTAGAGGAAGCCTT
>CALVKJ010000067.1 GCA_944332675.1 uncultured Bacilli bacterium | reverse complement strand
CCTCTCATATAATCTATTATTTCCCCATTTTTAACGACTATTGTAATTGGAAAGCCAACTTCTATGTTTACATTAATTATAAAATCTATTATATCATTATAATCATCACCACTTAAAGTTGATACATCTAAATATTTGGCATGAAAGAAATGTGCTATTTGCAATGATCGCATGTCTTCAACAAGATCTACACAATAAGTGCACCCTTTAGTACCAAGTATTACTACATTAACTTCATCACTATTATAAAGATTACGATAATCATACATATCTATATAATCCACAAAATAATAGTTTTGTATGTTTATTAAATTATTAGAAGCAATATCAGTTATATCATAATAATTAGTATAACTACTGGTATTGTTGTCAATTTCTCTTCTATCCACTATGGTATATAAACTAAGATCTAATTGTTCGGAATTTTCTTCCCAAGGTTGTGTGCCATCAGATCTATATGTATTATTATTTGCATCCACTAAGACTTCATAAGTGTTAGTAGTTGTATACTTATAATAATTTAAATTTTCAAACGTGATACCATTAAGTAATAAATGACTTTTATTGTTATACTTAAATATACCATTTAAAGTATAATTTGATATTTGCTCAGTTTGATAATCACCTAAATAATTATTGTATAGTTGTAATATACCATTCATGGTTATTTGGATATTTTCATTCTTATCAATACTATAGTTACAATCAGTTGTTTCAAATATAAAATAACCAGCATCAGAATCCCAAGCAGAATAATATTGACAAGAGCCATTTTCATAAATATTTAGACTGGTTTCAACTTGATAATTATACCCGCTATTTTCTAAAGTAAATTCTGAATAATATGTATTGATAAAATCATATTCTAAATCATCAATATTTACTAGTGAAAGTTCATAAGGATCTCTAGGAACAATTTTAGAAGATTCCTCCCTAGTAAACAAAAAAACAATAGTTCCTATTATAATAATTATAATAACAAGCAGTATAATTAATAACTTCCATTTTTTTTTAATAAAGCTTTTCATAAAACTTCAACTCCTTATAATTCTTTGTTAAAAATTTATTTAGCAACTCTAATTGTTAATCTTGCTCCTTCAACAACCATAGATCCTTCTGCTCTTGATTGATAAAGAATTGCACCAGCCTCATATCCTGAATTTTCTACATATTCAATTATTAAAACGAGATTATTGACGTCGGCAAATTCTTGTACTTTATCAACACTATAATCACCATTGCAAAAATTTGGATAACTAGTTATTATTCTTGGAATGTATAAAGTTATGCTATCTCCAACAGATAATCTATTACCTGATGGTACTGATTGATCTATAATTTTTTCTTTATTATAGTTATTAGGATTTTCACCATTTTGCAATTCTCGTGATTCAATCATTACCAATAATCCTAAAGACTCTAACTGACTTTTAATTTCTCTATAATTTTTTCCTGTATAGTCTTCAACCATGACTATTTCAGAGTTTTCATTAGAGTCTTGATTATTGCTAGAGTCAATAGGTATATCAGAATTACTATTATCATTAGAATCATTTTTTAAATGATTATCACCATAACCTTCAGTCGTATAATTTTCACATTTTAAATATGTATCCCCATCAATTTCAACTGCATTTGCTGTAACAATAGAGTAAGCATCACATATACCATCATTATATAGTTTTAATATTGTTTCATCTTCTATATAATTGTTATCAATTAACACTGGTAAACTTATTTCCTCTATGATGCTGTTTTCCATGAATGAGTAATTATCAAAAACATACATAATTGATGCTTCATTTATATAATTTTTTAAAGCATTATAATCTATATCATCGGTTAAATCCTCATTAGTATTTATATCTTGATTTTGTTCCTCATTAACTTCAGTTTGATTTTCTATACTATTAGTAGAATTATCTTTATTATTTACAAATAAAACAACTAAACATATGGCAGTAATTAAAATTATTACTATTACTGAGATTAATATAACTTTTTTATCTTTAATAAAATCTTTAAAATTTTTCTTCATTGCTTAAATATTACCACCTATCACAAGAAAGTTTATACTTATCACAGATTTCTTCAGTTAACAACATATAAGGGTCATCATAACTACCTCCAGCAAAAGTAGCACCAGCATTTATTAACATCGATTCAAAATCGTAATTTTGCCCCTTATACACAGGAGTGTTATATTTACCAGAAAGGACTATACTTTTGTACCATACATAACTACTATCACTTCCAACTCCGGCATTATAATCATAATATCCTTTTGCACTTTTTAATAAAGATAAAATACTATCAGGGATACAATTGTCACAACTATATGCAATCTCTGATTCACTATATAATACGTTGTCATTTAGGTTAATTACACCTTGATGAGGATCAACTTCACTAGTTGTATCATCTTTATCAGGAATATTGTTATCATTGTTATTGTTAGAATTGTTATTTTGATTACCATTAGTTATATCATTGTTATTATTTGATGAGTTATTATTTTGATTATCATTTCCACTTGGATTATTATTAGGTTTCTCATTAGAGTCAGACTCATTGCTAACCTGTTCTTCCCATATAGCAACCAATGTTATATTATTTGTTATTGGACTTGCAAAATCAAATCTTTCCCCATCTAATTGCCATTCTACAAATGTATATCCACTTTTAGTGGGATTTGATGGCTCTATAACTAATTCGTTTTCTTTTATTGTTTGAGAGACAATTTCGTTCCCACCGTCAGTATCAAAAGTTACAATATATACCATTTTGTCATTTTTTAAAGAATTTTCTATATCTTCTAGTTCTTCCTTTTCTTTTATATTTATATTATACACCCAAATATCACTTGTGCTAGTTTCATCAATATATTTTTCAACTTCTACCCAGTCACTATAAATCTCTACACTTTCAAAAACGATATCATTATTTTTAGCCGTTTCACATATTAACACTAAAACTTCGCTTAAACTACTATTTTCTTTTATTTTTAAATCTTTATAAATGTCTTTTGCATCATTATTAATTAATTCATAGTTTGTAACTATTGGTTCATCACATGACTCATCTTTGCAAGTTTGAGAAAACTCTAATTTTATTGATGGATTAATTGATATATAAGCATCATAATTATTTGTTACTTCTTCGAATTTTTGATTTTCATTTTTTGAGTTTATAACTAATATTGCCACTACTATAATAATTATTAATATAATTGCTACTGCTAAACCAATCAGTAATTTTTTGTTTTTTAAAATATTTTTCATTAACTAACACCTCTAATATTAGTATATCATATAAGTTGTTTTTTGTAATTACAATCTATGTTTGAGTTTCGGTTTTTTACGAAAAATATTTATGAATTTTATATGATTCGAGCAAAATAGTTCAAAAAATTAATTTT
>CALVKJ010000066.1 GCA_944332675.1 uncultured Bacilli bacterium | reverse complement strand
AAAAAATTAGCAGTTATATATTGACAAGTGCTAAGCATAATATTATAATGTATTTAGCACTGTGAAAGATTAAGTGCTAAAGAGGTAAGATTATGGATGAAAGAAGAAATAATCTGTTAAAAGAAATTGTTGAAGTTTATATTAAAACTGCTAAACCGGTAGGGTCAAAAGCCTTGTGTAGCAAGTTTAATTGTTCAAGTGCAACAATTAGAAATGAAATGGCTATTCTAGAAGATCTGGGATATATTGAGAAAAATCACGTTTCATCTGGTAGGGTACCGAGCGAATCGGGATATCGTTATTATGTTGAATACCTAATGGAAGCAGAAAAGATTACGGGAAGTGATATGTTAAAGCTGCAAAAAATATTTGCTAATAATGAATTAGAACTTAGTGATGCTATTACTAAATGTATGGAGATAATTAGTGATATAACTAATTATACTAGTGTTGTTTTAGGTAAGAGTAGTGCTGATAATAATTTGTTACAAGTTAGTATTATAGCTTTAAATGATTCTCAAGTTGTTGCTGTTGTTTGTACTGATAAAGGTAATGTCGAAAATAAGATGTTTAATCTTCCTAGTAACATTAATGTTAATGAAATAATTAAAACTAGTGAAATCATTAATAAGATGTTAGTAGGAACTCCAATTAATGAAGTAAGTAGCAGAATGGAAACAGAAGTTAAACCTGTTATTAAAAGACAGATTAGACAGTATGAAACGGTATATAACATATTCTATGATGCCTTTAATGATTTCGTAAGTAATAACAGTAGTATTCACGTATCTGGTCGTGCTAAGATATTTGAACAGCCAGAATATAATGATGTTGCAGAACTTAAGAGGCTTGCCAATAAGTTAGAAGATGCTAATTTCATTGAGAAAGTTAGTCAGGCGGATGAAGACGATGAAAATGAAATAAAAATCTATATTGGTGATGAATCTGAGTTTGATCCGAATGTAACTATTATTAGGAAGAAATATCATATTAATGGTGAATATGGTACGATTGCTGTAATTGGTCCTAAAAGGATGGATTATGGTAGAATAGTAAGTCTACTTGAATATGTCGATGAAAAGCTAGATAGCAGAAAGGAAAAAGATGGAAAAGACTGAAGAAAAAGTAAAAGTTAAAAATATAAAAGAAAAGAAGAAATCTGAAAAAAAGAAAGTAAATAAAGAAAGTGAAATAGAAAAAAAATTAAGAGAAGAAAACGCTAGTCTTAATGAAAAAGTATTAAGAATAAGTGCTGAGATGCAAAATATGCGTAGAAGATACGAATCAGAAATTAGCAATATCTACAAATATGAAGGCGAAGAATTAATTGTTAAGTTACTAGCTATTGTCGATAATTTTGAACGGGCAATTAGTCTTGATGATCGAGATTTAACGGATGAATTATCTAAGTTCTTAAGTGGATTTAAAATGATTTATACAAATTTGCTTAGCATACTTGATAGTATGGGAGTTAAAGTAATAGATTGTCAAGGACTAGAATTTGATCCAAATAAAATGGAAGCAGTTTTGACAGAAAAAGATGAAAATCTACCTGCGAATGTAGTACTAGAAGTATTACAAAAAGGATATACATATAAAGATAAAGTTATTCGTGTAGCTATGGTTAAGGTTAATGAATAATGGATTTGTTAAAGTATATCAATAAAAATTCTTGGGAAATAGAAGATGAACCTGAGGGTTATATTCCTGTTGATAGTAAGATAGCTAAAACAATTATGATTTTGAATAAAAAAGGATATATTACAAAATCTAGTTGTGCAGGACATCACGACATTAGGTTTGTCGATATGGATGAAGCAGATATTCTTTATCTAGAAGAATTTAAAAGTGATCCTCGAACAATAATTAAAAGTGTTCGTGATGATGAATTTGATTATTGGGAAGAGGTTGCTGGGTCAGCGATTTATATAGTATTTGCTGATGCTTATGAATTTTTAAATATTCCCGAAGGATTTGAATATGCGGATAATACTTTAAAGCATAATATTGATTATTACAATGATTTAGAAAGGAAAAGTATCCCGCAAATAAACGAAGAAATAAATAAATACAATAAAATACTCGAAAGCTGGGCAAAAAATTTGCCAGTGAAAGGAAAGGATGATTAAATTATGAGTAAAATAATTGGTATTGACTTAGGAACTACTAACTCATGTGTAGCAGTTCTAGAAGGGGGAGAACCACGTGTTATTCCTAATGCTGAAGGAAATAGAACAACTCCATCAGTAGTGGCTTTTAAAGGCGATGAAGAATTAGTTGGAGAAGTTGCTAAAAGACAAGCGGTAACTAATGTTAAAAATACAATTTCTTCAATAAAAAGAAAAATGGGTACTAGTGAAAAAGTAGAAGCTAATGGTAAGAAATGGACTCCAGAAGAAATTAGTGCTAAGATTCTTGGCAAACTTAAAAAAGATGCTGAGGCTTATTTGGGAGAAAAAGTAACTAAAGCTGTTATTACAGTTCCTGCATACTTTAATGATGCTCAAAGACAAGCAACTAAAAATGCTGGTAAGATAGCAGGATTAGAAGTTGAAAGAATTATCAATGAACCAACTGCTGCAGCACTAGCTTATGGACTTGATAAACAAGATAAATTACAAACTATTTTAGTATATGACCTTGGTGGTGGTACATTCGATGTATCTATACTAGAACTAGGTGATGGTGTATTTGAAGTTAAAGCTACAAGTGGTAATAATAAACTTGGTGGTGATGACTTTGATGCTCGTATCGTTGATTATTTAGTTGCTGAATTTAAGAAAGAAAATGGTATAGATTTATCAAAAGATTCTATGGCAATGCAAAGAATTAAAGATGCTGCTGAAAAAGCTAAGAAAGATTTATCAAGTATGACTAATGCATCAATTAGTTTACCATTCATTGCGCAAAATGATGATGGCCCAGTACATATGGATGTAACTTTATCTAAAGCTAAATTTGAAGATTTATGTCGCGACTTATTTGATTCAACTCTTGAACCAGTAAGAAATGCACTTAAAGATGCAAAATTAAAAGCAAAAGACATTGATAAAGTAATACTAGTTGGTGGTTCAACACGTATTCCATATATTCAAGAATTGGTTAAGAAAGAACTTGGTCAAGAACCTAATAAGAGCGTTAACCCATTTTAAGTTGTTTCAATGGGTGCAGCTATTCAAG
>CALVKJ010000065.1 GCA_944332675.1 uncultured Bacilli bacterium | reverse complement strand
ATTGCTGCTATTTGTTCATATCCTTCTTTTCTTGCTTTTGATGCATAATAAGTATACTTATTTCTTGCTTGAGATTCCCCAGCAAAAGCTGCCATTAAGTTAGCTTCAGTTTTACTTCCTTTTAATTCCATTTTTTACTCCTCCTTTTGACATTCTTCGCAAATGCCTTCTAAAACTATTTTGTAATTCATTACTAAATTATTTTGATAAGTTTTAACATTCTTAAAATCCAAATCATAAATATCGATAATTTTATGACATTTAGTACAAATAAAATGTTGATGATTTTCATTCCTGTCATACCTGAGTTTATCAGATCCATCAAAAATCACATTAATTAAATGCGCATTCTCTAAGGAATTCAAGTTACGATAAACTGTACCTAAACTTATATTAGGTATCTTTTCTCTTGCTTTTTCATAAACACCATATGCATCTAAATGTTCATAGCTACTATTAATAATATCTAATATAATATTTCGCTGTTTTGTACTTCTCAATTAACACCTTCCAACTAGTAATGATTACTATTTAATTATACTAAAATAACTAACAAAAAGCAATAACTTAAATTGCATTTTACAAATATTAACAAAGAAAAACTCTCCATCTGGAGAGAATAACATATATTATTTATTTTCTACAATTAATTTAATAGCGGTCTTTTGTTCCCCATTAATTATTATGTCATTAAATGCTGGAATTACTACTAAATTATCCCCCGTTGGAGCCACAAATCCTCGACATATAGCAATTGCTTTAATTGCTTGATTAAGTGAACCAGCACCAACAGTTTGAATTTCCACTATTTTTTTCTCCCGATATATATTGGCAATTGCTCCTGCCACCTTGCTTGGATTAGATTTTGATGAAACCTTTAGAATTTCCATTATAACATCCTCTCTTTCTAATCAATTATATTAAACGCAAGAAAAAAATATCACTAAAAAAGGAAGATTATTTCTTCCCTACTAAATAATTTGTAAGAGGATCTACTAATTCTAATATGCCATGTATTAAATAAAAATATCCCAAAACTAATATCTGTATGTCATTTTCATAATATAAATTAATTGTTGTAAGTAAACCACTCAATATAAATAGTATCAACGTAACTATTTCTAAAATCCACACTTTATTTTTTCGATCATTATAATAATCAGCTTTCTTTAACTTTATCAAAGACATAAAAATAATCCAAATAAATAAAGATAGTGCTAAATACCAAGGAACATTTTCAACATCTAAAAAACATACTATAACTAATGAAATAATTGATGCTAAAGTTGTAAGTAAGCCTTCGTAATCTTTAGATTCCCTAACTAATATAAACTTAATCAAATTAAGTAGACCATATACTCCTAAAACTGAAATGAATACAAGTTTTACTTGCACAAATTTAAATAATGGAAAAATAAGTACTAAACTTCCACATACAATTAAAAATGCTGCAATAATAAGTTCAACCTTTTGTTTTTTATTCATAAGATACCTCCTACTTAAATAATAAGTTAGTTTCATTAAAAAGTCAATTCTTTAATTTCTTCTACATATGCATATGTAGTATCACGGTAATTAAAAAATTCTTCGTATTTGTCTTTGGCAATATCTGAAACTTCATTTATCCTTTTATAGCTTTCATCAAACTTTACTAAAGGAATTACATTACGCTTCTTTGTTGCAAAAGAAATATAAAAGTTATCTGGTTTATCATTTGTTTTAATTAATTTAGATGCTTCATTAAATTTCTTCCAACAAGTAAAATTATCTTCAAAAACACTAATTATTTCACTTTCCTTTTTATTATATAAATCATCCAAAGTTATAAGGCCTTTTTCATTTGCCATTTTTACCATTTCACTAACAAATTTCATTACATACTTATCAGTATTACCCTGTAATTCTTTAGCATATACTAAAACCATATCCACAAAATTTAAAGCAACAACTAAATCTTTAAAACCAATTTCTGGATTACTGTCTTCATTAGTAAAGACTTCTAAATTATCATATATTCTTTTTATTTCAGAAAGTTTATGGGTATGCAACCAAATATAGCAAGTATGAAGCACTCCATCTAGACGATCACAACATAACTTTGGTGATTTATTTTCTAAAATAGGATATTTACTTAAATCATCTAAATCACTTAATAAAACACCATCTTCTTCTAAAAATTTAAGTATTTCATCATCACTAACTAAAACATCAGTTATTTTCTTTTCTGAACTCTCTTGATTTAAATAATCTCCGAAAACATAATCAATTGAATGGGCAAAGCAAGGCGTACCGACATCATGAAGTAATGCTGCAATAGTTGAAGCCTTATCATGGGTAAAATGCCAAGTCATATGAGAAACAACCAAACTATGATCAAAACGAGTATATAAAAATAAAGGACTATAAAGTTTTGTATAATCGCAACCACAAAACTGAGTAATAAATTTTAATCTATTTAAAGTTTTTGTTTTCAAATACTTATCTAAAAATTTAGGATATTCCTCATCTATAAAAATATTAAGATAATCTTGCATATAGTCATCCCCATTATTGTTAATACATACCTGTAATCATAATGCATTTTTTAGTATCTTGAGAAATAGTTGCAATTAGATATTTATTATCATCGCTTACCCATTTATACTTTAGCTCACTTTCACTTTTTTCTACGTTTACACCTTCAACATTGCCAAGCATATTAACTAAATCTTGATAAGTTAAAGATTCATCTGTATTAACTGCAGATTCAATTTCATTTATTTTAGCAAAACTTACTCGCGAATTTTTAATTTCCTCATCGGGAAATTCCGACCTAATAATACCTACATCACCAGAATAATATGTTACATATATTCCTGCATTTTCTGAAAGCTCCCAAAAATATTCGTTATATCCGGCATCAACTAAAACACCATCAATACCAAGTATTTCATTAATTTTTGAAACACTATCAGATGGATCTATTAATTCCACACACTTATCTATGGTACAATTCCCTAAAGCATTGGAAAATTCATCTTTATTACAACCAACTAATATCATACATAATAACAGTAAAAATATTCCTCGAATTTTTTTCATCTACTAGAATCTCCTTATATTAATTGCTTAAAAAAAGTATAACATAATTAACATTATTTAACAATTAATTGTATAAATTATTACATCCATTCCACAATAATAGCGGTGATAAAATGGACAATAAAAATGAAATTAATATATTAGATGAACTTAACAAAGGGACTTGTATGGGACAAGATGCTATACACTTTATATTAGATAAGGTTGAAGATAAGAATTTTAAAAAAGTTTTAAATAAACAATACAAAAAATATCAAAATGTTACAGATCAAATTTCCAAACTTTATCCAGAATATAGCGAAAAAAAGCCTCACGAAACTAGCGCTATGAATAAAGCAATGACTTGGTACGGCATTGAAATGAAAACACTTATGGATTCATCGACTTCTAAAATAACTGAATTATTGCTACAAGGAACTAATATGGGAATTATTGAAGGAAGAAAATTATTAAACCATAAAGATACAGATAGTAAGGTTCATAAATTCATTCAAGAATACGTTGATATGCAAGAAGAATGTGTCGAACAATTAAAGAAATTTTTATAACTGCTTTTAGGCAGTTTTTATTTTATAATAAAACTCAGTCATTTAAAACTGAGTTTACAATCAATCTGGTGCGTGAGATAACCACGTTTGGAAATCGCAATTGAGGTCAATTTCTAATACTAGTATACCATATTT
>CALVKJ010000064.1 GCA_944332675.1 uncultured Bacilli bacterium | reverse complement strand
TGATGAAATAATTTTTTTGTCTGAGGTAAAACAAATTCCTGGAATTCTGATTAATTCTTCAAATGAAGCATCATTTATTTCTTTGGGAAAATACTCTAAATGGTTTAGAGCCCAGTTAGTTTTAGGATCTAGTAATGTGTTTAAGTTTTCCGCTTTATCAAAAAGTTCAGAAACACTAAATTTATAAAATCTCAAGAGCCAATCCGATTGATAAATACGATTTTCACGGATTAAGGGTGGGGTAGTAATGGCAGGTAAATTTGCATCTTTATTTACAGGTATATATGCCGAATAAAATACTCTTTTTAAATGAAAGCTTTGGTATAGAGAATTACTTTTGTTCATTATTTCTTTGTCAGTTTCTTTAGTAGCACCGATGATCATTTGGGTGCTTTGACCAGCTGGAGCAAATGTTTTGTTGGTGTTAGTTTTTATAGTTTTCATAATTGTGGTAATATCTTGACTGTGTTTATTTGGGGCAAGGAGTTTTAGGCTAGTATCACTAGGTAGTTCAATGTTAGTACTCATTCTATCGACAAGGCTACCTAATCTTTTAACTAGTATTTCGCTAGCTCCAGGGATAGCTTTAGCGTGTATGTAACCATTGAATTTATATTTATAACGAAGAAGGGTAATTGTTTTTATTAGCAATTCCATAGTGTAATCGGGACTTTTAATAATACCAGAACTTAAGAATAAACCTTCAATGTAATTTCTTTTATAAAAATTAATAGTAATTTCACAAACTTCTTTGGGAGTAAATATAGCTCTTTTAATATCATTGCTACGGCGGTTTATACAGTATTTGCAGTCGAAGATACAACAGTTGGTCATAAGAATTTTAAGTAAAGAGATACATCTGCCATCAGCTGAAAATGAATGACATATGCCATTTTCGGCGGCATTACCTAAACCATTTTTATTAGATCTAGTGCTCCCACTAGAAGAGCAAGATGCATCGTATTTGGCACTATCTGCTAAGATTTGTAATTTTTCTTGTGTAGTCATAATAATCACCAAATATATTATAACACAAAACACGAACAAACGATTGCTAAAATTTGCCAATTAAAAATAAAAATAAATGTGTTAAGTGTGTTATTATTTTAATATATAAGTTTAAAAATAAAAATATTATTCATACTAATAATGATGTTTATGAAAAATAAAAGTATATGGTTAGATGTAAAAAATAAGACTTTGAAGAGAGTAACAAAAGATTTGGAATGTGATACTTTAATTGTTGGGGGAGGCATAACTGGTTTATCAACGCTTTATCAACTGCGCAAAAAAAATGTCGATGCTTTACTTGTTGAAAGAAATAAATGTGGAGAAGGAGTAACTGCCAGGAGTACTGCTAAAATAACTTATTTGCAAGAAAAAATCTATAGAAATATTCGAAGATTTGGTAGTATTGATAAAGCAAAAACGTACTTAGAAAGCCAAATTGCAGCGGTTAGGGAATTAAAAAAGATAATAGAAAAAGAAAGTATTTTGTGTGATTTGAAATCATCTAGTTCAATTCTTTTTACTAACGAAGAAAAAAATAAAGAAATACTAATTGAAGAATATAATTTTTTAAAAGATGCAGGAGTTAAGGTAGAGTGGGAAGAAAATCAACAAGATTTTAAATATGCAATAAAAGTGGGTGATACATATATGTTTCATCCTGTTAAATATGTGCTGAGTTTAAAAAATATTTTACAAGATTATATATATGAAAACTCTAAGGTAGAAAGAATCATTAGAGATAATTCTCTTTATAATTGTTATGTCAATGGTAAAGTAATTAAAGCAAAACGTGTAGTAATTGCAACTCATTATCCTTATTTTATTTTACCTTTATTTATGCCTTTGAAAAATCATCCAGAAACTTCATATGTTGGAGCTAAAAAAATAAATAGCTTTAAAAATATCAATGCTATTAATATAGATACACCAACGATATCATATAGATATCATCAAAGCGATGATAAAAATTATTTGATTTATCTTTTTAATTCTTATTCGACTCCGGATATTAAAAGTATTAAAAATAATTTTGAAGATCTGAAGAAAAAGAATGATTTCGATTATATATGGAGCAATAAAGATATTATAACTAATGATTATTTACCTCTTATAGGAAGAATCGATGAAGATGAGGATGGTTTGCTTGTTGCGTGTGGTTATAATACTTGGGGAATGACTAATGCTACTTTAGCGGGTATGATATTATGCGATATAATTCTTAAGAAACATAATAAATATATTCAACTTTTTAAACCAGATAGACTTTTAAATTGGAATAAAGTAGTTAGATTTTTTCCAGATGCCTATGGTAGTATTAAAGCGATAGTTAAAAGTGGGAAGGGGAATGTAAATAATCAAAATGTTATTTATACAACAATTGGGGATAAAAATGTGGCAGTTTATAGAGATGAGAAGGGGATGGATCATATAGTTTTAAATAGATGTCCACATATGAAATGTGGGTTGGTGTTTAACGAAGTAGAAAAGACTTGGGATTGTTTGTGCCACGGGTCGAGATATGATATTGATGGCAAATGTATTGAAGGCCCAAGTAATTATGATATAACCTTCGAAGTAGGTGATACGCGTGAAGAAAAGTAATATTTCGTTTGGTCTTGTTAATATTCCAATAACCATTACCCCAATATTGCAAGATAATGATGTATCTTTTAACCAATTACATAAAAAGTGTATGACAAGAATTAAATATGTCAAATATTGTCCACATTGTAAAAAGGAAGTTAAGCAAAGCGATATAGTTAAAGGATATAAAATAAATGAGGATAAATACATAACACTTACAAGCGAAGAACTTAAAAATTTGCGAGTGGAGAGTGAAGGCAATATTGAAATTGTCGGATTTGTTGGGACATCTGAAATTGATCCGGTATTTTATGAGAAGAGTTATGTAGTTTCTGTGCCAAGCAAAAGCAAGGCATTTAGTTTATTTCGGGATGCTTTGGAAAAAAGTAAAAAAATAGCTATTGCCAAAACTATTTTGTCTACTAAATTTTATTATGTGGCAATCAGGATGATGGGGGATAATATGATTATGAGTACTCTTTATTTTAATGAAGAAATAATTATACCTGATGCTGTATCTTCTGCTAAATATACAAAAAAGGAACTGGATTTAGCAATAAAATTGATCGATTCATTAAAGATGAAATTTAAACCAGAAGAATATGTCGATGAATATCAAGAAAATATTAAAGAAGCTATAAAAGAAAAACAAAAAGGAATAAAACCCAAGACGGTTAAAGCAAAGCGAAAGAATAATATTAAAGACTTGATGCAAGCTTTGGAGCTTAGTTTAAAAAATGTTTGATAGTAAAAATATAAGACCAATGTTACTTGCAGAAATACCATTTGATTTTGATAGTAAATATTTATATGAGATAAAATTTGATGGTATTAGAGCGATCATTTATGCAAATAAGAAAAAAATTAATATTAGAACGAGGAATAATATTGATGTAACTAATTTATTTCCAGAATTAGAAAATGTTAAAAAGATTGTTGGTAAAAGGACGTGTATATTTGATGGTGAGATTGTTTTATTTGCTAAGGGCAAGCCATCTTTTAGTAGTTTACAAAAAAGACTAAGGATAAAAAATAAGGATAGAATTAAAAAGATGAGTTTAGATAATCCAGTTCAGTTTGTAGTATTTGATATAATTTATCAAAATAAAGATTTAACTAATGAAAAACTAGTTGATAGAAAGAAAATTTTAGATAAATATAAAGATACTGATTATTTTGTTAAATCTGAAGTTTATAATGATGGGAAAAAGTTATTTGCATCCGTTAAAAAGATGGGACTTGAAG
>CALVKJ010000063.1 GCA_944332675.1 uncultured Bacilli bacterium | reverse complement strand
CTAAAGGTAGTGGCAGAAGTGTTGAAGAAGTAAATAGATTATTAAAACAATTTGAAACTATGAAAGAAATGATGAAAAAGTTAAATAATGGTAACTTAAAAATGCCCTTTTAAGTTACTTTTTTGTTTTACCCTCCGCTTTTCGCCAAAAAAGAGTAAAAATACCCTCCGTTTTTCGCCAAAATATTGACAAATTCTAATAACTATCAATTATGATAGGTGATACAAATGAAAAGAAAATTTTACGATATTTTGGCTCGCTGGGACAAATCTGAAGACAAAATGCCTTTAATGGTTGTGGGAGCTAGACAAGTAGGAAAGACATATATAATAAATAAATATTGTAAAGACAATTATAAAAATTATTGTTATATTAATCTTTTTGATGATAACAGAATTATAAAATATTTTGATGGGCTAGATACATTTTCAAAGAAATTGGAAATGTTAGAAGAAACTTATAATATTCATTTAAAAGATAAAGATACAATTTTATTCGTCGATGAAGTTCAAGAAAGCGAAAAATTTATTGAATCGTTAAAATTATTCTGTGAAGAGGGATATACTAATATTATTTGTGCTGGATCATTACTTGGAGTTAAACTAAAAAGATTTAAAGCATCATATCCAGTTGGTAAAGTGTATGAAGAAAAAATGTATCCTATGGATTTTGAAGAATACTTGTGGGCAGTTGGTAAGGAGAGATATATTAAATACATAGAAAAATCTTTTATGGATAATAGCGAGTGCATTTACCATAATGAATTAATGGAAGAATTTAATAGATTCTTATTTCTTGGAGGAATGCCTAAAATAATTCAAGACTATATTGATAATGACCAAAAACTATCAGAAATAAATAAAAGCTTAATTACAAATATTATCAATTCTTATGTTTTGGATATGAAAAAATATACTGATGACAAAGAAAATATTAGAATAGAAAGAATATATAATGATATACCTAGTCAACTTGCTAAAGAAAATCAAAAATTTGTATTTGCTAAATTAGATAAACAAGATAATAGAAAAAGAGATTATATTACCTCTATCGACTGGTTAGTATCTAGTCTGTTAGTATTACCGTGTTATAATGTAACTAATCCAAAATATCCATTAAAAGTATATTTGGATTATGGTTCATATAAACTTTTCTTAAATGATACAGGGATTCTTTGTAACCTAGCGGGTATTTCAAGCATTGATGTATTAATGAATAATGATTTGGATTATAAAGGTGTTTTAGTTGAAAATTATGTTGCAACAGAACTACTAAAAATGGAATTTGATTTAAGCTATTGGAGTAGAAGAGATAAAACATCAGGTTCATCAGAAGTTGATTTTATAATCCAAGGTAATAGCAGAATAATACCAATTGAGGTAAAAGCAGGAACTGATATGAAGTCAAAATCTTTAGAAATATATAATGCAAAATATAAACCAAGTTTAATAATTAAAATATCTGCTAAAAACTTTGGCCAAAAAGATAATTTAAAAACCATTCCTTTGTATGCAACATTTTGCTTAAAGAAATTAAAAGAGAGTTAATTCTCTTTTTATATGTGCTTCATATTGCTCTATATTTGCAGTTGGAACAATTCCTAATTTTATTATTTCTTTAAAGTAGATATCCTTTGGTAAATTTAAATCAATTTCAATTACTTTTCTAAGTAAATATAAAGCATAATCAGGATCTTTATCATATATTAAATATAATTCAATAGCAAAAGCATAACCAATAACATAAATAAAATCTCTAGATGGAAAAATTTCAACAATTTCTCTCAAATTCTTTTTATTACCATATTTAACTATAAAACTAATATTTCTATTTATATTTCTTCTTGATCCATTGCTATTATTTTTGATAGACTTTAATACTTGTAATTCTTTACTTAAATTAAAAGCATTTTCACAAGAACTATCAAAAAACTCATAACCGGCCGCAATAGCATATTTACCTAATTGTGTATCTTTTGCATAATATTCCGTACAAAGTAATTCAAAAAATGTACTAATTAGTTCTGAAAAAACTTGTAAATTATCATAAAAATTAGTATTATAATTCACTAAAAATTGTATGCCGTGTCCATATTCGTGAGCAATTGTAGCAATATCATCAAATTCATTTCTCCTAACAATTTGGGTATAAAACGATCTATCATATTGTAAATAAAGACTATCAGCATAAAATGAAGGATTATTACTTGTAACAAAGTAAGGACCATTGTTATTTTTTAGTAATTCACTAAATATATTGTAAAAATAAGGATTAGTAGCTTTCTTGAAAAAGTCGTGAACTAAATCTAATAAATCTTTATTATTTATAACTAATCTAGGATTAGGTAAATTAGGAAAATCGTCATTAGCATATTGCGCCAAAGAATTACAGATGTCCCATAAGCATTCATCATTTATTAGCATACTATATTCGTATTTTAAAGCATCTTCCACACTTCTAATTAGAGGTGTGCGTTTAGGATGTAATGCATCTTTAATTGTTTTTATAGTGTCTTCCAGATCAGTTTCTTTTTCTTTATCTATTTTTCCCCGCAGACTTTCAAATTGTCGTAATTTAATTTTCAATTCTTTATAATAACAATTTTCCCGCACAAATATCCCTTCTTTATTAAAATATGTTACCTATATTAACATAAATTTTAGAAAAAACAAATAATTAACTTTATATTTAATTATTTTAATGTTATAATATTTCTGAAAATAGGTGATCAAATTATGCAGAAAGTTACAAAAAGAAATATTGCTCTAGCAATTATATTTTTACTAATACTTGTTGTAGTTGCTCTACTAATTGGTAATTTTACATTTTCTTATCTTGGAGCAGATATTGGAGAAGATGTAAATAATCAAGGGGAAACAACAGCATCAGGTGATACAATTATATTTAGTAAAGGAAATGATTTAAGTTTGCACGCCACAACTGATAACTTTAATGCTACAAGTGGCAACTTAACTGATACAACTAATCCCTCTGCTCGTCTAATAGCTAGTGGTGAAACTAATAATGCAACAGCAACATACTATGCTGGTATTAGAATAAATGAAAATACATTCACATATTCAAGTGGCACAACTGCTGATGTAATACTAACAGTACGTGATGAAACGGGTGCAATTTTAACAGCAAGTGATGATAATAATTTAACTTATGTAACAGTAACAGATGCATCAGGTACATCAATATCAGGTTTTGATATAACTGGAAAAACAGGTGCATTTAATATATCAATGGAACACCCAATAAGTACAACTTCATCAACAACAGGCACAACTCAAACATGGACATTTACAATAACTTTTGTAAACCATACATATGACCAATCAGTAAATGAAAATGCAACACTTGATATGGAAGTTATACTACAAAAAGATGAAATATTACCTCCAACATTAGCAGAATATGTAACTAGCTTGTATACAACAGATGGAGAAAATGGATTATATTATCACGATGCAGATTTAGCAAATGGAGCACAAGATAATAGTTATAGATATAGCGGAGCAAATCCAAATAATTATGTATGTTTCGGAAGTGATGAGGCAACTTGTCCAGAAGATAACTTGTATCGAATAATTGGAGTATTTAATGGACAAGTAAAACTAATAAAATCAACAAGTTATGGAGATTATGCTTGGGATGCAGGGCTGGATACTACTTGGGATGGAAACACCAAACCAGATATTTATACAACATTAAACACAACATATTATAATACACTAGGAAGTGAATGGCAAAGTAAAATAGCCACACATAGTTGGAAAGTAGGGGGAATGGCAAGAGATAAATCAGCAACAGCAAAAGATTATTACGATACAGAAGTAGGTACAGGACAAAGTGGATACGAAGAAACGATGAAAATAGGACTAATGTATGTAAGTGATTATGGATATGGAGCAAGCGA
>CALVKJ010000062.1 GCA_944332675.1 uncultured Bacilli bacterium | reverse complement strand
ATACCGAAATCATCTATTTGCATCCATTGCCTAAATTCTCTCTTTTTTATTTAGTCCTTGACATTGGGTACATTTTACCCGGTCAAGTGTTTTTTTTATTAATAATATTTTAATATAAAAAAGAACAAAACTAATTGTTCTTCTAAAACTCCTTCTTTAAATAAATTCTTTTAGAAACAAAATAAGATATTATTAATACTACAATAGATACCAAAGGCAATAATAAATAATAATATTTGTTAAAAAAATCAACAAAACCTGTAGCATTATCTAGATCAATACCCGTAAAAACAAAACCAAGCAATGCTGCAATAACAAACACTCCTACAAATACTCCAATACGTCCCTTTTCTACTCCAAATTTAAATATTAAAGGAAACATAATCGATTCAAGTAACACAATAGAAAATACACACCCTAATATCATTCCAAACAATTCAAAATAATTAATATTTTGCTCAAAAAAGCCCATAATTCCTACGATAACAACAGTTACCAAAAGTGCTATTAACCACAAAATTATACTAGCAATATATTTGGATTTAACAATATTTTTTCTTAAAACTGGCAAAGTTATTGCATAAGCTTCCCACTTGTTATACTCATCATAACTAAATGTCGTCATAAATATCATCATTGAAACAAACACCGGCACAATAACAATAATATTATTTTCTTGTAAAGCAATTAATATAAACACAACTAAAAATAATAATACATTTCTAAGATTTCCTTTAATCATTAATAAATCTTTTTTTATTAAACCTAACATATTTTATCCCCCTTTATCATAATTACCATTAATTCTTCTAAAGTTATTTTATCTACTACCATATTTTTATATTTTTTACTTATCTTTTCTTTATCACTAACTAAAATTTCATAATTATATTTATTCTTTTTATAAGCAACACAATCTTTTTTATCAATTTTATTAAATTCTTCTTCACTACATTTAAGTATTCCATAATTATCTAATATGTCATCTCTAGTTTTATTCAATAAAACTTTACCATCATTAATAAAAACTATTTCATCTGCAATATGCTCCAAATCACTAGTTATATGAGTTGAAAATAAAATAGTATGTTCATCATCTTCGATAAATTTTAAAAATATATCTAAAACTTCATTTCTAACCACTGGATCAAGCCCACTTGTTGGTTCATCAAGTATCAATAACTTAGGACGATGGGCAAGAGCTGTTGCTATTTCTAACTTCTTTTGCATACCTTTAGATAATTTCTTGATACTACTAGAAATAGGTATATTAAAATTTGCCAAATAATCAAAGTATAGTTTACTATCCCAAGTTCTATAAATACTTTGCATTACCGAATTAATATCTTTGGCATTTAATACTTCAGGAAAAAAAGAATTATCTAAAACAACTCCAATATCCTCTTTTATATTTATTTCATTATTTTTAAGATTTTTACCAAATATTTTAATTTCCCCTTTGTTAGTTTTTAAAATATCTAATATAGACTTAATTAAAGTTGTCTTACCTGCCCCATTTTCACCAATTAAACCGATAATTTCTCCAGCTGGAATATCCAAAGAAAGTTCCCCTAATTGAAAATTATCATCATACCTTTTAACTAAATTTTTTATTTCTATTGCTTTATTCACTGTTATCATCTCCATAAAATATATCAATTAAATCTTTAAGATCTTCTCTTTTTATTTTAAATTGTTTAGCTATATCTACTACATCTTCAATATGTCTTTCAATATCTTTATTTGCTTGTTCTCTAGCAAGCTCTGTATTTTTGGGAGCCACAAAAGTCCCTTTCCCTTGCCTAGATATAATGTATCCTTCACTTTCTAACTCATCATAAGCTTTTTTTATTGTCATTACACTAATTTTAATATCCTGTGCTAAATTTCTAATCGAAGGTAAGGCTTCATCTTCTTTTAATTCTCCATTCATTATCTGATCAATCATAGCTTTTTTTATTTGCTCATAAATAGGTACCGAACTACTATTACTAATAATTAACTTCATATTGCCTCCTTGTTATACAGTATATAACACTATATGACAGTTGTCAATAAATATTAAAAAAAGAAGATCATTTTCTAATCTTCTCATATACATCCCTTAATTTGTTTTTTACCTCTTTATTTGCAAATATATATTCTATACTATCCATATTACATTTAATTAAATCATCTATCTCTAGATTGGTTTCATCTAGTATTTTCTCATATTCTTTATTAATATCTATATTTGACACTGTATCATTATCCGTACTAATATTTATTTTTACTCCATCCCTATATAACTTTTCTATTGGATGAGGCCCTTTTATAGCTTCTGTTTGATAATTACTAGTTACACAAATTTCTAATAAAACACTATCATCTATCAATTTTTTCTCAATATCTTTATTCTCTATTACTCTAATACCGTGTCCAATTCTTTTTGTTCCAGTTGCTAAAGCATCTTTAATACTTTCAATCCCCGCAGCTTCCCCAGCATGGATAGTAAATGGTATCTTCTTATACTTGGCGTATTTAAACAAATCTAAATAATCTCTTGTAGGATATATTGCTTCTGCTCCAGCCAAATCTACTGCCACAACTCCTTTACCCAAATACTTGCTAGCAATATCAATCACCGCTAAATTGTCTTCTTTTTTATCTCCCCGCATCAAAGAAAGTATTATTCCCCCCATAATTCCTACTTCGGCATTTGCTTTATTCATTCCATTAATAACAGATATTACAACATCATCCAAATTTAAATTATTATCTAAATGCTTATTCGGAGCAAATCTAACCTCTGCATATATAACATTTAATTTAGCCAGTTTTTTAAAAAGATGATAACTAGTTATTTCTAACCTTCTACAAGTTTGTAATAACTTACAAGGTAAATTAAATTTTTCTAAATAATCATTTAAGTTTTTAACATTTTTATCAACTTGTAATTCTCTGAGCAATTCTTTTTTAGTATAGTTCATACCATCTTTTTTAGTCCACTCATATGCATCATTAATATCAACAGATCCATCCAAATGCAAATGTAAAACTATTTTAGGTATATCTTTAACAGTCATAATTAACCACCTATTTATATTAATGATACCACAAAAATTTGCCAATAAAAAAGTGTCTAGGCTTTCTAGACATTTTCTTGACTTACTTTTTTATCCTTTACTTTAGATACAATAAATACTACAAGCATTAAAACAACTACAAGACTAACACCAACTATCACAATCATTAACTCATTACTATCTTCGTCAACATAATTATCAAAATGAATTGAATCAACAATATCTTCCATCAAATCTCGATCTTCATTAGTTAATTCAGTTGTTTTCTGAATACTAAAAATATAACTTTGATCATCAATAATTGTGTAATAATCGATTATATAGTAATCATTACTAGTATATTCTATTCTAATATACTTATAATCATTATCATATATTTCATAACTAGAAGCTCCATATTGATTCATAAGATCCTTTGCTACTTCTTCAAGTTCAAAATCATAATAATCTGGTAAACTACCTACATCTTCAGTATAAGACATATAAGCATAAAAATCATAATCAGCATCAAAAGCATTGACATAAATGCTATATTCTAAAAAATAATCCATTACATAATCTTCAGTAAGTTCTAATTCTTCTAAATCTGGATTATTATCCAAATTATCTCTTGTAAATATATACCAACTATCAGGAATTTCCAAACTTAAATCAGCACTATCTACATCTATAGTATCAGCACTAACAACTAAAGGCATAAATAATATTGCTAACAAACTAAACACAAATTTTTTCACAAAATCACATCCCATATAAACATTATATCTTACTTCCTAAATATTATCTACTATTATTTTTTTAAATTATAATTGCGTATTAAGAAGTGTTGTCTTACCAGATCCACTTGCCCCCATAATAGCAACAAATTCTCCCTCTTTAATATTAAATGTTATATCATCGACAGCTTTTGTAATATTATTGCTATTACCATAATATTTTTTTAAATATTCAATTTTTAATACTTCTCCCATAACTTATCTTTCTCCTTATATTTATTATTTTTCCCACCACTATAATTACTAATGCTATAAAAGGTATAGAAATAA
>CALVKJ010000061.1 GCA_944332675.1 uncultured Bacilli bacterium | reverse complement strand
GTATGTCAAAAATGTTATGGACGTAACCTTGCAACTGGTAACTTAGTTGAAAAAGGTGAAGCTGTAGGTATTATGGCTGCTCAATCAATTGGTGAACCTGGTACCCAACTAACTATGCGTACATTCCACTCTGGTGGAGTTGCCCATGGTGGTGATGCCGATATCACTCAAGGGCTTCCAAGAGTTGAAGAACTATTCGAAGCACGCATTCCAAAAGGTAAAGCAACAATTGCTGAAATCAGTGGTAAAGTCATTGGTATTGAAGAACAAAATGGCAAACACCTAATTACTATCGAAAACGAAGCAGGTGTACGTGAACACGTAACAAACTATAATATGAAAGTCCGTGTTAGTGTTGGAGATACTGTTGAAGCAGGTGATAAACTTACTGAAGGTGTTATTTCACCAAAAGAATTACTTGCAGTAACAGACCCACTAACTGCTCAAGAATATATACTAAAAGAAGTACAAAAAGTATATAAATTACAAGGTGTTGATATTTCCGATAAACATATCGAAATTATCGTTAAGAGAATGATTAACAAGGTAAGAATTACTGATGCTGGTGATACTGACTTTGTCGAAGGCTTGACTGTTTCTCTAAGAGAATTTACCGAAGGAAATAAACCAGTTATTTTATCTGGTGGAGTTCCTGCTAAAGGTAACCCAATTATGCTTGGTATTACTAAGTCTTCTCTTGAAACTGATTCATTCTTATCAGCTGCATCATTCCAAGAAACTACCAGAGTATTAACTGATGCTGCAATCCACGGTAAAGTAGATCATCTACAAGGTCTAAAAGAAAACGTTATCATTGGTAAACTTATTCCTGCAGGTACAGGTTATAAACAATATAGCGATATTTCAATCGAACTTGAAAAAGAAATATTAACCGATGATGCTAGTGAAGTTTTAGAAGAAAAACTGATGGATGATGCTGATATATCCTTAGAAGGATTAAACATAGCTGAATCTGAATAAGATTGCTTAAAGGCAATCTTTTTTCTTGACTAAAAACATAATTGTGATAAAATAAAAGCTACCAAACAAGGGGGAAAATATATGGAATTACAAAAGTATTTTAATTTAGAAGAATATGTTGATAAAATAGAACTAACTGATGAAGTTTTATCCCATTTACAAAGGACATCCAAAAGTTTTGCAGAATATTTTGGTATATTATCACAATATGGTAATTATGCAATATATTTTTGGATCGATTCTTTATATAAGGAATTAATAGCATCTTCTGAAATGGAAGGAGATTTAATATCTTTAGAACGTTTTAATAATGATTTGCATATTTCTCGTTTTGCTATAAGCAATAGTCGGATTTATGATTTACACAAAATATTTATTCCTGATGCTCCAGATGCTTATCGTGATTCAGAAGTTAAAATATCTGGTAAAGAAAATGGCGAAGAAGTGATCTACTGGTGGGGTCCAGAAGCAGAATCAGTAATACCCTTTATGAAAGATTTCGTTAAATTTTACCGAACTAGCAATATTGAATTAAAATATTCTAATCCTTTTATTAAGGCATTTTTAGTTCATTTGTTATTTGTTCGCATTCATCCTTTTAAAGATGGCAATGGTCGTACAGCTAGATTACTTCAAAATATTAAATTTGTTCAACTTATTAATAGTATTTATGGTACACGCTTAAAAATATCTCCTTTAAATATTTCTCAAAACATTTTGATAAACAAACCAACATATGCTAATAGAATAAATAAAGTCCAATTTAGTTTGGATGCCGATGATAATATAGCTATAAATAGATTTATTGATTATTTATTAAATATGGTTGATGAACAATTATTTTATGCGAAAAATAAACTGCTCAAATATGCCGAAACTCTTGATAAATGGAGTAATATGTATCCGGATGAAGAATTAGATAAAGAAGCAGAAACTATGCGCCTTAAGAGGATTTTTCAAAGATGATAGTAGAAAAAGTTTATGATTTTACTAATGAAAATTTAGTAGATTTATCTCAAATATATCATTTTACTGATGCCAACATATTGACAGTTTTAGGTAGCGGGGATCAATATTTTTCAGCATTACTGGCAGGAGCTAAAAACGTTGAAGTATTTGATATAAATTATTTAACTCTTTATCATTTCATTTTAAAGTTTACTGCTATTAAAGTTTTATCATATGAAGAGTTTATCCAAATGTTTGTAGTTGATAATTTGGATAATTTGTGTATTTATGCTAAATTACGAGATTTTTTACCATCAAAGGTTAGTGATTTTTTTGATACATTAATTCACTTACAAAGAAAGTTTTCATCAATTAAAATACACAATACTATATTTGCTAATGCTAAATTCAAAGCCATTTCCTATTTAGCAGAAAGTGAGTATTACCGTTTACAAAGTATTTTAAATAAAACTTCATTACCAAAATTTTACAATTGTAATTTGTTAGAATTACCTGATTTTACAACTCAAAAATATGATATAGCTTTATTATCAAACATATATCATTATTTAGCACTTAACCCCAAAGAATATAAGAAATTTCTTGATAATTTAAATTGCTCTGATATATTAGCTTTATATACTTGGGTTTTATCTGAAGAAGAACAAGCAGAATTTATAAAAAATGGATTCGATATATATCAAATTCCCGGAGTTTTAAAAAGCGATGATTACGTCGTTAATTTAAGTCGAAAGAAGCAATAATGTTGCTTTTTTTTCTTTCTGATAATATAATTAATTAGGTGATTAATTATGTACGAAAATAAGAAAATATTAATTTTAGGGGCTGCAAGAAGTGGTATTGCTGTTGCTAAACTTTTAGCTAATAAAAACAATGATATTATTTTAAGTGATATTCACGATATTAAAAGCGAAGATCAAAAAGCTTTAGAAGATTTAGGAATAAAAATTATTATTACTGATAAACAATGTGATTTAATCGATTCTAGTTTTGATTTAGTTATTAAAAATCCAGCGATAATGTCCACTAGTGATATAGTCAAAAAAATAGAAAGTCTAAATATTAGATGCGAAAATGAAATAGAAGTAGCTTATCATTTTTTACCAGAAAATGTAACTATTATTGGGGTAACTGGCTCTAATGGTAAAACTACAACTACTACGATTATTTATGAACTATTAAAAAGATTAGGTAAAAGTGTTGTCCTTGGTGGCAATATTGGGTATCCTCTAAGTTCTATAATTGCCAATGTTAAACAAAACGATATTTTACTTTTAGAAATAAGTGATCATCAATTATGTGATATCCACGATTTTAAAACTAATATTAGCGTTTTAACTAATGTTTGTCCAACGCATTTAGATTATCACGGAACTTATGAACACTATAAAATGACTAAAAAGAAAATATTTAATTTGCATACTTCAAATGACTTAGCAATACTTAATCAAGCTAATGCAGATAGTCTAGAATTAAGTAAAGATATTTTATCTAAAAAAGTTTATTTTAATGACTTCGAAAATTACTATGACAACAATTATATTTATTTACACGGTGAAAAATATTTGGATGTTACTAATATTCGTTTGCAAGGAACACACAATTACGAAAATATTTTAGCGGCTTTACTAGTTGTTGAACAATTTGGTTTGGATAAAGATATTATAGTTGATTTTTTAAAGACATTCGGTGGTGTTGAACACCGTTTGGAATATGTTGCTAATAAAAATGGGGTAGAGTACTATAATGATTCCAAATCAACGAATCCGACTGCCACAATTACAGCTTTAAAGACATTTACAAAACCAATTCATTTAATTTTAGGAGGCTTAGATCGCAATCAAGATTTCAATGAATTAAATGATTATATGAATTATGTTAAAGAAATATATGCAATTGGGGGAGTTACTGATCAAGTTACTGATTATGCTAGCAATTTAAATATTCCTTGTGAAAAATGTTATAATTTAGCAACTGCTATGGAAAAAATTCACCAAAATGCTCAAAGTGGGGAAGTTGTTTTGCTTTCACCAGGAAGTTCTTCTCAAGATCAATATGTGAAATTTGAAGATCGTGGTGATGAATTTAAAAATATAGTTGAAAAAATTTAAATAAAAAGGTATAATTTAAGTATATTGATAATAAGGGGCTGATAGTATGAATGGACAAAATCCAA
>CALVKJ010000060.1 GCA_944332675.1 uncultured Bacilli bacterium | reverse complement strand
GTACTATAACTGTTGCAAATTCAATATTTAGTAATATGGAATTAGATAGTGGAGTAGGAAAAATAGAATTTACTGGTCAAATCCTTGGCCGAAGCTCCATTGATTCTGGTATCGGTGAAATTAATTTAAATTTAACTGGTGGAGAAGAACTCTACACTTTAACAATTGACAAAGGACTCGGAGATTTAAAAATAAATAATAATAGCTATAGTAGTACAACTTATGGTACTGGTACTAATAGAATCGACATTGATGGCGGAGTTGGTGAAATAAATATCAATTTTCTTTAAGATTATTTAATTCTTGTCTAATTTTTTCAACTGCATCAAGTAAAAATTCGACTTCATCTCTTTGAGTTTGATTACTTTTACCCATTTCATTGTCTGTAAACGGCCCTCCGGTGCCGTTTTTATGTTTCTTAGAGTTAGTATTTAAGTTATTATTTTCAAGCCTTGCTTCGATTAATTGTTGTTGCGCAGCGTGTGTTAAAATATATTGACCCACTAAAATAAGCCAGTTGCCAATAGAATTTTGTTCGTTAGCATTATAATCTCCAACACTAGCAAAACCTACTGTAACTGCAAGCATTGCAAACAAATGGGGATCCGTATTGGGTGGAAAATTAGTATTATGATAGTTTCTGTCCATAACATCCCCCCCAATAAATTGTATTGTTTTTCTTTACTAATTAGCATTTTTATAGTAAAATAGTGCCTTGTTTGGGGTGATTACTGTGCAAAATGACGAAAAAATAAAACAAATTTTAATATTTTTAAAGGATAAAGGACTTAAAAGAACAGCTATTCTTGGCCTTGCTTTAATATTTTTAGTTAATAGTAGTTCTGCAGTTGAATTAGATAACAAAAATTTTAAAGAAATTAAAAATACTAGAGTTGAAGAATTTGGTAATTTTAAACCAACTGTTGATGAATTCGTAGAAATGCCAGAAACTGAAAAAATCACTAAACCAAAAATATTAACCAATGAAGAAAAAATTTCTGTTATATTAGAAAGAGAAAATATAACAAGAGAACAATTTGATATAATTGTTGCTACTGTTATTGGTGAAGCTGCTCCGAATAGTTATGATGATGCTTATGCAGTTATCAATACATTTTATAATCGTAAAACTAGTAAAGTTTGGATTAATGAAATGCTTAGAGCAACTGGTGTTGATAATGGTGATAATTTATATGCCCAAATTACTTTGGATAATCAATCAACGGTTTATACTAGTGGTGGATATCTTAAATTTTTAGGCATTACTGATGTTCCTGCTTATCAAGCAGTAATTGATTTTTTGTACACACTAGAACCAATGCACGAATTTTTATGCTTTTACGCAAGTTTTGGTAATATACCTGATAGCGTTCAATTTGTTGAAGGTGGTAATTGGTATTACTCTAAAATGTTAGAAAGCGACCGAGTAGAAGAAGTAAAACTAGTAAGAGAAAGATAAAATGCTAATAATTGCATTTTTTTTCTATTTAATATATAATTGAATTGGTGATTAATTATGCAAATTGAAAGTGTTGCAGAACCAATTATTGCGGTTAGACAAAGTCAATATCCAATAGATAACAAACCAGAATTTTTACTAGTAGGCAGAAGTAACGTCGGCAAAAGTAGTTTCATTAATACTTTAATTGAAAGAAAGAATTTTGCTAGAACTTCTTCTAAACCTGGAAAAACTCAAACACTAAATTTTTATCTTGTCAATGAATCTTTTTATTTAGTGGATGTTCCTGGTTATGGATATGCTAGTGTAAGTAAAGATAAACAAAAAAAGTTTGGTCTAATGATCGAAGAATATTTAAAAAATAGACCTAATTTAAAACACGTTTTTTTACTTATTGATTATCGTCATAAACCAACTGAAGATGATGTACTTATGTATGAATTTTTAAAATACTATAATTTAGATATAACAATTGTAGCTACTAAATATGATAAAATTGGTAAAAATAATCGTATAAAACAAGATAAACTAATTAAAGATACTTTAAAATTTAGTGAATCAGATAATTTTGTAACGTTTTCGACAATTACAAAAAAAGGTCGAGCAGAAATACTCGATATTTTAGAAAGTAGAATATAGGTGGATTATGAAAAAAAAGGGATTTACATTAGTTGAATTACTAGCAGTAATTGTAATTTTATCGATTATTATAACGATTTCTTTAGTTAGTATAAATAGTGTTAGAAATAACTCGTTAGAAAGCGTTTTAGAAACTAAAATAGCATCTATCGAACAAGCAGCAATTCTTTATGCTCAAGATAATCCTAGTATTCTTAATGAGTCGTGTGATGTTGATGGCGTGCACTATGATAATTATTGTAAAGTTTTAACGGTTGGTGAAATAATTGATGCCGGTAATTATTTTGAAACTAAAGATCTTACAACTAGTGAAGATGGCACCTATAGAGATTTAATTAATGATGTAACTAATAAAAGTATGCGTAGTGATACCGTTCAAGTATATCGACATAATAATCGTATTTATTCAGTAATGTTAGAAGTAAGTAGCAATAGTTAGGGGGGATATTATGCAAACTGTTTGTTTAATAGGTAAACCAAACGTTGGTAAAAGTAGTATCTTTAATCGTCTTATCAAAGAAAAAAAAGCAATAATTATGGATACTCCAGGAATTACCAGAGATCGTATATATGGAATAGTTAATTATAATAACAAACGATTTTCTTTAATTGATACTGGGGGAATTAGTTTAGGAACTGATGATTTTGACAAAGATATTCTAGCTCAAGCTGAGCTTGCTATAGATGAGGCGGACCTAGTTTTATTTGTAGTTGATGGTCTAAGTGATCTAGATGCCAGTGATTTACATATCAAAGATATGCTTCATAAAGCTAATAAAAAGGTTATTGTTGTTGTAAATAAACTAGATAATAATAAAAGATTCGATAATTTATATGCTTTTTATGAACTAGGATTTAGTTGTGTTTTAGGTGTAAGTGCTGAACACAATATTGGATTTAATGCTTTACTGGATTTAATTGTTGAAGAAATACCAGAAGAAGTAATTGAAGAAGATAATACTTTAAAATTTTGTGTAATCGGTAGACCCAATGTTGGTAAAAGCAGCTTAATTAATGCTTTACTTAATGAATATAGAGTTATTGTAAGTGATATTGCTGGTACCACTAGAGATGCAATAGATACTAAATTTAAATATAATCACGAAGAATTTACGGTTATTGATACTGCTGGAATGCGTAAAAAAGGTCGTATTTATGAGTCTGTAGAAAAATACAGTTTAATTCGTAGTTTAAAAGCAATAGAGCGAAGTGATGTTTGTGTCGTAGTCATTGATGCCTCAACTGGTATTATTGAACACGATAAACATATTATTTCCTATGCCATTGAAGCAGGTAAAGGAATAGTTATTGCAGTCAATAAATGGGATACAGTAAAAAATCCTGATGGAGCAATAAAAGATTGGAAAGAACTTATAAAATATGAATTTCAATTTGTGCCATATGCTAAAGTAGTATTTTTAAGTGCTCTTACTAAGAAAAGAATTAGTACACTTATGCCTGAGGTAATAAGTGCTTATGAAAACAATAAAAAAGAAGTTAAAACTTCCGTTTTAAATAATATCATTATGGATGCTGTTAGTATCCATATTCCACCATCTTATAAAGGAAAAAGACTTAAGATATATTTTGTCAGCCAAACTGATAGTAAACCACCAAAGTTTACTTTCCAAGTTAATGATAAAAAATTAGTTCATTTTAGTTATGAAAGATACTTAGAAAATCAAATTAGAGAAAACATCGATTTAACAGGAACACCAATAATATTACAATTTAAAAACAAAGGGGATGAATAATCAAGTAAAAAATGCTTGATTATTTTCTTTACAACAAATTAACTTCAGATAAAATATTTTTATTGACTTACAGCTAAAAAAATCCTAAAATTATTATAGATAGAGTATAGGATTCGACATAGAATTTATGTATTATCTGTTATACTAATCAGTAATAAAGGAGAATAGTTTATATGGAAGTTAAAAATGAGAAAAAAGTATTGGCGTTATCATTTCTTGGAGTGTTAACTTTTATTGCCGTAGTAGTTGGAGCAACATATGCATATTTCACTGCCCAAGGTGGAGGAACCGGAAATATTAATGTTAATGCTCAGACAGCAACAACAGATAATTTATCATTTCAAACAGGGGCTGCTATTAATTTAACAGCAAATCAAGAAGATTTTGGTAAAGGATCAGGAAATAAAAGTGGTAGTACATATGCAAGAGCAACACTTACTGCCAATAATGCTACAAATAATGCAACAAGAAAT
>CALVKJ010000059.1 GCA_944332675.1 uncultured Bacilli bacterium | reverse complement strand
ATCATTAAAATGCTTGTTTTTCTCAGTAATTAATTAGGATTATTAAAATTTAACTCCCCACCAGATTTCGAAGAGCCAAAGTGATTGGTTGATCACTTTTTTGTTATTTTGAGGATATTTTAATCAGCAAATATGCTGATTTTTTGATATAATAGTATCGGTGATTTTTATGTTTGCAAATATATATGAAGAAGAGAAAGTTTTTCCTTATCTTAATATGTCTTTAGAAGAAGCTAGAAAATTAAGATATTTAGTTAAAAATTTTTATGCTTTTAAAGATGGTGAATTAGTGCAAATGATTTTGAAAAATATCGATGGGGTTGTTACTGCAAATGGGATGATCTTTGAAGAAGGGAAAAGTAAGACTTTTGATTCAGAAATCCAATATAAAGAAGATGGAGTAACTTTTTATAGTGAAATAGAAGAAATATATGGTGATAGGTATTATTCTATAGATGAATTTAATTTTCAAGAGAAAGATATTGAAGTAACTAGTAAAATTGAAAGAAAAGAAAAAGTGGTTAGAAGAATACCTTATATGGATGAAAACTTAGAATTAAAGTAAATTTCATATCAATTTCACAATTAGTAGATATAATTTTAATGGGTGATTTTATGAATGTTTTAGTAGTAGATGATGAAAAATTAATTAGAGATGTAATAAAAGAATATTTATTACTGGAAAAAATGAATGTAACGGAAGCTGAAAATGGACTTGAAGCTATTGAAAAAGTGAAACAGGATAATTTTGATATTATTATTATGGATATAATGATGCCTAAAATGGATGGGTATACTGCTTGTAGAGAGATCAAAAAAATAAAAGATGTTCCATTTATTATGCTTTCTGCTCGTGGTGAAGAATACGATAAACTTATTGGTTTTGATTTGGGTATTGATGATTATGTTACTAAACCATTTAGTCCTAAGGAATTAGTAGCAAGAATTAAAGCTGTAACCAAAAGAAAAGATACTACTGAAGATATTTATGAAATAAAAGGAATAAAATTAGATAATATCGCCCACGACGTATATATTGATGGTAAGAAGATTTATTTGACACCCAAAGAATATGATTTGTTAAAATATTTTATTGACAATAAAAATATTGCATTATCTAGAGAAAATCTTTTAAGCAATATTTGGGGATATGACTTTTATGGTGATGATAGAACAATAGATACACACGTTAAGACATTACGAAAACATTTAGGTAAGTATAAGAATATGATTGTAACAGTTCGCGGAATGGGTTATAAATTTGAATATGAAGAAGAAAAAGAAAACTAGTATTCAAGCTAAGACTTTAATATATTTACTTACTTTTAATGTTGTAATTATTGTTTTATTATGGATTTGTCAAATATCAATATTTGACATTTATTATGAAAAAGAACAAATTAGTAATATGGATGGAATAGTTAGTTCCCTTAAAAATGCTAATTCTGATGAAATTGTTGCAGTATTACAGGATGCTGCTTATCAAAATGAAGTTTGTATTGCTTTAACGAATCCAGTTACTAATGTTTTAACAACTTATAATGCCAATATGAATGGTTGTGCTCTAAATTCTAGTAATACACAAGTAATGGATTTGATAAATCAATTTATAGAATCTGATTTAGATTTTAAATCATATAGATTCGTTAATAACACAAAACACGTTTCAGCATTGATGTATGGAATAAAGAATAATGATAATTATATGTTTATATATTCTAATTTGGAAGATATATCAGATTTTACTCTTATTATAAAAAGACAACTTATGTATGTGTGTATTTTAGGTATTTTTATTGCGGTAATAATTTCTATTTTCCTATCAACTAAAATTACTGATCCTATTACGGAAATTACTAAGAAAGCTAGAAAGCTCGGTAGTGGAAATTCAAATGTTGAATTTAAGGAATCAGGTATTAAAGAAATTGATGAACTAGCAGAAACATTATCTCAGGCTCAAAAAGAAATGGCTAAAACTGATGAACTTCGAAGAGATTTGATGGCCAATGTTTCCCACGATTTAAAAACACCACTTACAATGATTAAAGCCTATGCAGAGATGATTAGAGATATATCGTATAAAGATAAAGAAAAAATGAATGAGCATTTAGGAATAATTGTTGATGAAACTGATAGACTTACAGTATTAGTAAATGATATTTTGGATCTATCTAAAATGCAATCCAATGCTGATGTGTTAAAATTAGAAAAATTTAATTTAGTAGCAGAAATAAATTCAATTGTTAAAAAATATCAAATAATTAAAGAAACAGAACAATATACAATAAATGTCGAAATGCCAGAGTCGGCGTTGATTAAGGCTGATAAGAAAAAGATTAATCAAGTTATATATAACTTAGTAAATAATGCCATTAATTATACGGGTGAAGATAAAAAAGTAACTATTAGGGTTACTAAGCAAAAAAAATATTATTTGGTAGAAATAATTGATACTGGTAAAGGTATTAAGAACGAAGAAATACCATATATTTGGGATAAATATTATAAGAATGATAAGAATCATAAGAGAAATGTAGTGTCAACTGGACTAGGTTTGTCAATAGTAAAACAAATACTTGAGTTACATAATTATGAATATGGTGTAAAGAGTGTGTTAAAAAAAGGTACTACTTTCTATTTTAAGATAAAAATATAGGAATTTCATACTTTCAACACAAAAACTTCATAAATCTAAAGTATGATGTAAGTGTAAGGAAGGAGGAATGCTAATAAGTTTAGAATAAAATGTATTTATAAATATACAAACTATACACAATTAACATATAAACTCAAAACTCACACTTTTTTATAGGAAGATGATTAATTCTTCCTTTTTTGTTGTATTTATGCTAAAATATAAGCATTATTTGGAGGTTTTTATGCGAGATTATTTTGAAATTAAACCAAGTGATAGCTATATAAAGTTATTTAAAGTACCAGAAGATACTACTTTTCAAGTAAATTTAAGTACTGTTAATTTATTAGTTTCTTTAGCTTTGACATTAGATCCAGTATCTGATGTTAGAGAAGAATATGGCTATGCAAGTGCTTTGGAAGAATTTTTAAGAGATGCAAAACATCCACTTCATAGTTACTATTTAATGCTTACTGCAGATGATTATGGAAGAGAATTTTTATGCACCAGTATTAGACTAACTTTAATGGAACAAGACTTTAGAAGAAGCGGTATAGATAATATAAATAGTGAGAGATATAATCAAGTTTTATCTCGGTATCATCAGCAATTAAGTTATAATGAATCTTTGTATTCCCAAAATGATGTATCAAGGTAAATAACTACAACTTGTATGGTTGTAGTTATTTTTTTAAAATCGAATCCGGATAAGGTTTTCTAATATCAGTTCTACCTACTAAATAATCGATTGAGGTATTATAGTAATTAGCTAGAATATTTATTTTTTCTAGGGGTATAATTTGAATACCTAATTCATATTTAGAATATTGTTGTTGGGTTGTGTTTAAAATCTTAGCTATATCACTTTGTGTTAATGATTTATCTTCTCTTATTTCTCTAATTCTATTATAATACATTTTTACCACTTAACAATATTTTCTTATACATCTAATTAAATGTACTTGATTTACATCTTATATGACGTAAAAACAATTTAATTAAATTCATTGAATATAAAATAAAGTTGGTGATATTATGAATAAGAAAATATTGTTGATAAGTTGTATTTTATTAACACTGGGTTTATGTACTTTTATTTTTTATGATATAGATAATAATAAGGTAGTTATTGAGAATGGGGATAGTAAGCAAATAATAAATACTAATGCCTTAACAATGATGTATGAAATAGAAATTGGAAGTGGAGAATATCAAGTATCTAGTGATACTACCTGGCCGCAGGATGGATATGTATTTAATGAAACATTATCTAAATGTGAAAATGGTAGTATACTTAATTGGGATGATGAAAATAAAAGAGTAGTCTTATCAACATCAGTATCAGATAAGTGTTATGTTTATTTTGATGTAGAGCCAGATGTTATTTATTTGGCAGATTATATCAAAAGTTTGTATACATCGGATGGAGAAAATGATTTATATTATCACGATGGATTGGGAAGTTATACAAATGCTTCTGAAGAAGCGGAAGATAATTCATATAGGTATAGTGGAGCAAATCCAAATAATTATGTATGCTTTGGTAGTAATGCTGAGGATTGTCCTGATGATAATTTATATAGAATCATAGGAGTATTTGATGGACAAGTTAAATTAATAAAAGTTTCGAGCATAGGATATTATTATTGGAGTGGCTTAAGTACATCGGCTTATAATATTTGGGCTGATAGTGTTTTAAATACTAATGATTTAAATGTTACTTTTTACGAAACTATTAATGATGAATGGAAAGATAAAATAATAACAAACGCGTGGTTTGTAGATGGCTATAATACTTCTGTGGTAAATGTTAAAGCATTTTATGCCGGAGAAAATAGTGGTATTACTTATGATTCAAAAATAGGATTAATGTATGTAAGTGATTATGGGTATGCTGCTAGTCCTGACTATTGGACAACCGATGTATACTATTATGATTCTGCAATAAATTTTAATTGGTTATATTCTGGTTTAGGTGAATGGACAATTACTAGACATTCTGGGTCTTCTGATGCGGCTTTCTTGATTGGCGCAGATGGCCGTTTAGATAGCGACTATGTGTATAATAATCGAAACGGATTGTATATGTTGAGTTGGGTAAGACCAGTCTTTTATTTGAAGTCGGATGTAGCTATTGAAGGGGGAACTGGTTCTATGGCGGATCCTTATAGAGTTTATTAAATAATAGACAATTGAAAAATTTAAAAACTGATATCAAATTAAAATGTAACCTGTAAAGTGGACTCTCAAAAAAAGAGAGACCTACTTTATAGGTTTTTATTATGTCTTGATGTAT
>CALVKJ010000058.1 GCA_944332675.1 uncultured Bacilli bacterium | reverse complement strand
AGGGTAAAACAAAAAAGTAACTTAAAAGGGCATTTTTAAGTTACCATTATTTAACTTTTTCATCATTTCTTTCATTGTATCAAATTGTTTTAATAATCTATTTACTTCTTCAACACTTCTGCCACTACCTTTAGCAATTCTTTGCTTACGAGTTGCTTTGAGTACTTCTGGATGTCTTCGCTCATATGGAGTCATTGACTGAATTATTGCTTCAACGTGAGCTAAATCTTTAGGATCAATTGAAACATTATTAAGTCCCATTTTTCTAGCTTGAGGTAGCATTTTTAAAATATTTTCTAGAGGTCCTAGTTTTTTTATTTGTTTTAAAGTTGATAAGAAATCTTCTAAATCGAATGTTCCCTTTTTCATCTTTATTGCTTGTCTTTTAGCTTCATCCTCATCAATTACATCTTCAACTTTGGAAACAATTTCTAGAATATCTCCCATATCTAGTATTCTTTCAGCCATTCTTTCTGGGTAAAACTCTGATAAGCCATCCATTTTTTCAGAATTACCTACAAACTTGATAGGAATATGGGTTAGGTGTCTAACTGATAAGGCTACTCCACCTTTGGTATTACCATCAAGTTTAGTTAAGATGCAACCAGTTAAATCAAGGGAATCGTTAAAGCCAGTGATAACATTGATAGCATCTTGCCCCATTGAGCCATCGATAACTAATAGTTTTTCATCAGGATGGACCGTAGAATCGATATCTTTTAGCTCTTGCATAAGTGCTTCATCTATTTGAAGGCGTCCTGCTGTATCGATGATAATATAATCATTATTATTTTCTTTAGCATAATTTAAGCCATCTTCTACAATTTCTACTACACTTTTTTTATCTTCACTAAATACTGGAATGTTTAGCTCTTTACCAATAGTTTTTAGTTGATCAATTGCTGCAGGACGATAAATATCTCCTGCAATCAGCATTGGCTTTTTGGCGTGTTTTTTTCGCAAATAATTAGCAAGTTTTCCCGCAGTTGTAGTTTTACCACTACCTTGAAGACCTACAAGCATTAAAATAGTTGGCTTTTTGTTTACCTCAAGAGGAACATAATCACCACCTAGTAAAGTAACTAATTCATCTTTAACGATTTTTAAAAATAGTTCATCTGGTTTTAAGCTTTTTTCAACATTGGCATTTAAAGCTTTTTCTTTAACGGATGCCACAAACTCTTTAACAACTTGATAGTTAACATCAGCTTCCAAAAGAGCAACTCTAATTTCTCGCATTGCATCAGCTATATTTTCTTCGGTAATTTTTCCCATACCGCGAATATTTTTTATTGCATTACTTATTCTATCTCCCATATATTCAAACATAAATAACTCTCCTTTTTAGTTTTAAATCAAGTATTATTATATATTAAAAAGGATTTTTTTTCCACACTTTTCTAATAAGTTATTACTATTTTTATTAACTATACATTTTAAATATAATATGATAAAATGTATATAGATAGGAGGAAGAATATGGACGATGTGTTAAATTATCTAGCAAAAGATATTGTAGAAAAAACTGAAAAATGTTTACCACTTAGTATAGCAGATGATATGGATTCTTTTATGAAAAGTGAAGTTAGTAGTAAAAAGAAAACTGAAGTATTAGAACTTCTTTATCTACTTCAACTTTACGGTAATGCTTATGTTTCTGTTGATCCTAGAGGTAAAAATTCTTTAGTAACTTGTGTTAATTTTATTTTAAGAGCAAAATCTGATGTAGAAGTTGATGAACATATTGAAAAATTAAAATTTGCAGTCGACAAGTTTAGAGAAGCTGAAACTCATCCTTTAGAAACTGTTAAGAAGATGTTAGAAGAAAAAGAAGAAACTAAAGGTTGGATATTCTAATAAAAAGCAACAAAAACGTAAAGCAAATTAATGTTGCTTTTTATTATGGGCAAAATTATGATATAATAATGCAAGGTGATAATAATGAGCAAAAGGAAGAAAAAAATAAAAAAAAGTTTTAAAGGAATACTTGTAATCATTTTATTATTTTTAATAGGTGTTGGGGCTTTATTTATTTATAATAAGTTTTTTGCAAGTGATTCTGCTGCTGTTTCAAGTGAAGTAGAAAAATTGATGAAGGAAGAAAATATAGATAGTACTAAATATTCAGAAACTTTAGAATATGTTTTACTTAATAATATATATGATGAAAAATATTTAGATGAATATGCTGATATAGAATATATAGATAATGATAACTTTGCAAGTATATTAACTACCTTTTTACCTAAAGGTTATAGTGGAAAAGAAATTAATTATATAACTAAGTTAAGTGATAAAAACATAGATAAATTAAGTGAATTAGATTATGTGGATATTAGCAATTATTATAGTTTTAAAAATTTTGATGTTTTAAAATTAGATAGATATAATGCTTATTATGAAGATAATGAATATACTTATGAAGATGTTATAACTTATGTGAATATTGGAATGGATTTACCTGTATATACTGATACTACTGAAGTAAGTGATCCAGATTCATTATTAGTTTTAGTAAATAAATATCATTATTTACCAGATGGTTATGAACCTACTGATTTAGCTTATTTAGATGGTTATTATGGCAATAGTGTGCCAATGCGAGAAATAATTGTTGAACCATTCAAAGAATTACAAGCGGCTGCACTGGAAGAAATCGATGTTGAATTTATGCCTACTACTGCCTACCGGGGATATAGTTTTCAAAAGACTTTATATGATAATTATGTTGCTAGTGATGGTGTTAGTGAAGCAGATACTTATTCGGCTCGTCCTGGATATTCCGAACACCAAACAGGACTTTCAATTGATTTAAAAAACACGGCTTTAGGAAGTGGTATTAGACTTACAGATGATGATTATGATTGGTTAAGTAATAATGCATATCGATTTGGTTTTATTATAAGATTTCCAGAAGATAAAACTTATATAACGGGTTATCAATTTGAAAATTGGCATATACGGTATGTTGGAAAAGATATGGCCAAAATAATTTATGAACAAGATTTAACTTTAGAAGAATACATTGATTTATATGAAACACAATATTAAAAAAATCCCATTTTGTAATCAAAATGGGATTTAATTTATAATATTAATTATCTATTTTATTATACACAAGTATATCCGCCATCTATAGGTAGAATTACTCCAGTTACATAACTAGCTTCTTCACTACCTAAGAAAATTGCTCCAGCATTTAGTTCACCCTCATGGCCATATCTTCCAACTGGTACTGTAGATTTCATATAAGCAGTAAATTCATCAGTTATAAGTGTTTCGTGAGTAAGTTCTGTATCAAAGTAACCTGGACATATTGCATTACAGGTAATACCATATTTAGCAAGTTCAGCAGCAACTGCTCTAGTGAAGTTTACAACTCCCCCTTTACTTGTGTGATAAGCAACTGTATCCATAGCCATATTACCAACCATACCATACATTGATGCAATATTGATAATTCTACCATAATTATTTTTCTTCATAATGTTAGCAAACGCTCTAGTTACATAAAATACACTGTTCATATCGGTATCAATTGTAAATTGCCATTCTTCATCAGTCATATTAAGTACACCGTTGTTTTTAGCGCTTCCAGCACAATTTACTAAAACATCTACTTTACCAAATTTTTCTTCTACGATTTTAGCAGCCGCGTTTACTTCTGCAACATTTGTAACATCACATTTTATTGGTAAAGCACTCACCCCCATACTTTCTAATTCTTTAGCAAAGTCAACTAACCTTTCAATTCTTCTTGCCATTAAAACTAGATTAGCTCCTTGGCGAGCAAATCCTCGAGCCATTTGTTTACCTAGACCAGATGATGCTCCAGTCATTACTACTACTCTTCCTTTATAATCAAACATAAAAATTCCTCCCTTAATTTTTTAAAGAGCAAGAACACATCTTGCTCTTTAAATTATTTTGTAACATTTTTTAAAATAACAGTTTTGGTTCTAGACATTTCCTTTAAGGTTGTCATAATACCTTCATTACCGATTCCTGAATACTTCCAGCCACCAAAAGGTTGTTCAAATGATCTGAAGAAACTTGCACCATTAATTACAAATCCTCCACATTCCATTTTTTCACTTACTTTTATAGCTTTGTTGAAATCTCTAGTAATGATTGAACCAGATAAACCATAAATTGATTGATTTGCAATTTCTACAGCTTCTTCGATTGTATCGAATCCTATTACTGGAATAACTGGGCCAAATATTTCCATATCTTTAGCAACATCCATATCACGAGTTACATTATCAAGAATTGTTGGTTCGTAGAAAGCTCCTTTTCTTCTACCACCATAGACAAGTTTAGCACCTTGAGCAATAGTTTCATTTACTTGTCTTTCTACTTCGATTGCGGCATCTTCACTAATTAAACATCCAATGTCTGTATCCATTTCTGATGGCATACCTACCTTTAATGTCTTAATTTTAGCTACCATTTTATTGATAAATTCATCTTTAACTGAGTTTTCTACTAAGAATCTCTTACTAGCACAACATACTTGACCAGTATTATAAAGTCTTCCCCAAACAGTTTCTTCAACCGCTAAATCGACATCACCATCAGCACATAGAATAAATGCATCATTTCCACCAAGTTCAAGACTACTATGAGCACAATGTTCAGCACAATTCTTGGCAGCATCGATACCTGCAGCAGTTGAACCAGTAAGACTTACCATATCAACTAACTTACTACTTGTAAGAGTGGTTCCAACAACAGAGCCAGATCCGTGTACTACAGAGATTACTCCAGCAGGAACACCTGCTTCAACAAGTAATTCTACATATCTAGTTAGTGTAAGCGGATTAGCACTAGCAGGTTTAAGTATTACAGCATTACCCATTAATAATGCAGGTGGCACTTTATTGATAAAAATATCACTTGGGAAATTAAATGGAATAATCGCAACTACTACTCCAAGAGGTTGTTGAATTGT
>CALVKJ010000057.1 GCA_944332675.1 uncultured Bacilli bacterium | reverse complement strand
ATAACTTATCTTTCTCCTTATATTTATTATTTTTCCCACCACTATAATTACTAATGCTATAAAAGGTATAGAAATAAATAATAGCATAAATCCCTCCCTCACTAAAATTATAGCAAACAAAAACTGTAAGAATTATTACAGTTTTGTTATATTACTAGAATTTAAATAAGTTAAGACCAATTTCTTCATCGAAGTATCTATCTACTCGACCATCAATTATGTTAATAACCATTTCACAAGTGGCACTAACTATTGCTCTATTTAAATGTCCTCCGAATACCTTACCAGTATCATCACCAGCACTCATATGTAAGTGTGTATAAAATTCATCATTCATTGTATTAATAGTACCTGTTAATGAAACTATTTCAAAGTATCCTTTAAATTCATTACTATAATACTTCTTTTCATCAGTTTTAAATACTCCAACCGTAAATTCTGAAACAGCCCCTAAAGCATTAATGTTCGCAAGTTTTATATTTTCTTTTAAAGCTATTTCTTTTACTTTATCAAGTATTTCTTCTCCCTTATCAATTCTAGCAACAATAGTACTACCAAATTTTCTATATTCCATAACATTTTCCTCCGTAGATAATTATACACTACTTGCTAATATTTTACAAAACTTTTATAATATTTTTGGTGAGAAATAATGTTAGTAACTCATAAATTATCCCCAATATATGATGAATACTCAAAAGTTTTAATTTTAGGAACAATACCCAGTGTAAAATCAAGAGAAGTAGGTTTTTATTATGCTCATCCCGCAAATAGATTTTGGCCCGTACTAGAAAATTTATTTAATACTAAGTTATCAACTAAGGAAGAAAAGGAAGAATTCCTACATAAAAATCACATAGCCCTATGGGATGTCTTCAAATCTTGTGATATTCACGCCTCAAGTGATGCTTCGATCAAAAACTATGAATTAAATGATATCGATGTGATTATAAATAATACAAATGTTAAAGCAATATTTTGCACCGGCAAAACAGCTTACAACAATTTAATTAAAAATTATAAAACAACAATACCTATATTTTGTCTTCCTAGTCCATCAAGTGCTAATGCAACATTTAAATTAAATGATTTAATTAAAGAATATTCTATAATAAAAAAATATATAAAAAATAAAACTTACTAATATTTTAAAAGTTTTTTGGTTGAATTGGAAAAACTTTTGCTTTTTTACTTTTTTTCCATTTGACTGGAAAAACTTTTTTGGCAATATAAAAATACTATCAAGTATTTTGACAGTATTATCTTTTTAAAGTACCATTTTCTTTTCTAGCATAATATTCATCCAAAGTTATGCCTTCAGAGAATAATTCTTTAGCAAGTTCTAAACCAACAAAGCGAAAATGCCATGGTTCAAATTGAAATCCTGTAATTTCTTCTTTACCTTTAGGATATCTTAGAATAAATCCATACTTATAAGAATTATTAGCTAACCAAATAGCCTCTTTATCTTCTTCCTTTACATCATCATCAAATACACCATTACGATAATATGCTATATCAAATGCTAAGCCCGTTTGGTGTTCACTAGCTCCTGGCAAAGCTGCTTTTTGATACGCGACATCTCCTAATTCAGCAATTAATTTATCTAAAACTTTTTGTTGATAATTATATGATCTATATCCACTATCTATAATGAATTCTATCCCTTCTTTTTTGGCATCTTCAATCATTTTTTGAGCAAACGGATAAATATCTCTTCTTATCATCGGTTTTAATCTAGGATCTTGAAATTCATGAAAATTATTTTCATTTTGATCAGTTATAACTAAATCCTTCGGATAATAATCACTGGGAAGTAAGTTATCTTTATTAACTAAAATATCTACTGGTAATTCATTCATAAATTAAACTCTCCATTCTTAAATATTAACATTTCTCCATTTTTAGTTTCTGCCACTATATTCAAATCATTTGTTCCAATCATAAAGTCAACGTGATTTTCTGAATGATTCAGCCCTCTACTTCTTCTTTCTTCAACACTTTCTTCTTCAGCACCTTTCAAACATTCCGGAAATGCATCTCCAAGTGCTATATGACAAGAAGCATTTTCATCCAAACAGGTTTCTCCATAAACAAAATTAGTCTGAGCGATTGCTGTATTCTTATCAACTAAAGCACATTCTCCTAAAAAACATGAATATTCATCACTTTCAATAATACCTTTTAATATTTCTTTACCAACGTTTGCATCATAATCAACTACTTTACCATTTTTAAATTTAACCCAAAATTTATCGACCAATGCTCCCCCATACATAAGGGGCTTAGAAGCATAAACAATTCCTTCAGTCAACCTATAATTCGGTGAAGTAAACACTTCATAAGTTGGCATATTAACGATAACATCTTCCCCTTCATATCCTGCACATTGCCACAATGCATCTTTTGATAATCCAATTACTAAATCAGTTCCTAAGGAATTTGTATAATGCATCTTTGTAATTTGCAATTCATTTAATTTACTTACTAACATTCTTTGTCTATCCAAAAATTTATTCCATTCCTCTATCGGGTTTTCTTTATCTACCATTGTACAATGACACATTAACTTAAAGTATTCATTGTAAGCATCATCTTCACTTAAATTTGGAAACTTTTCTTTAGCCCAGATCTTATTTGGTATTACAGCAATACACCAAGATATCTCATTAGTAAGTTGTTTTAATTTATAAATTGGTTTACTAGTTCTAGTCTTAAGAGAAGCTGCAGTCATATTTTCCGACGGAATATCTGCAAAGTAACCCGGAAACTCTGTTGATAACATCAAAAAAGCCGCATTCTTTTTAGCATACTCATCCCATATATGATCATCAAAATAATCATCGTTATTAATTTCTTCAACACTTTGAAGTAATTTTTTATGTCTTTCCTCTTTATCATTTCTATCTAAATAGATATCTTCTATACCTCTAGATTTTGCTGATGTTACCAACTTTTCCACAAAGGCATCATTATCACTATAATAATTAATAAACAAAGAATTACTTTTTTTAAAACTCAAACATCTATCAATTAATAAATCAATATATTTATTTTCTAATTCTTCAATCATTTTCCTCACCTAATTAAAGTATAGCACAAAAATAAGATAAAATTCTATTATTCTATTGTAAATTCTGCAGCCACATGTCTATCGGCATACGGATTTTTTTCATCCGAAAAACCCTTAACTATTCTGTATTTACCATTTTTTAAAGGACCGTAAAGCCATTCCCAATTGATTTCCATAGTTAATTTATTGTCTTCTCCAACCGAACGGCCAACAGAGTGCCAACCAACATTACCATTTACAATATTTTCAAGCTCGTACCACTTTCCATCTTCTAGTTTATCAACTCTGTACCATTCACTATAAGTATTATCTTCTCCAGATAAATCAGTGATAACAATTGTTGCACCTGTATTTGTAAGTGTTCCTCCAACAATTTCCATAGTAACGTTATCCACCGGATTAAATTCTGCTTCATTACTTTTTAATAGCGATATCACTATAACCCCAATAATACATACAACCAATACCCCACATATAACAATAACTCTTTTCCTCATAGTTTTTCCATTATAACAAAAAAAGATATGTTTTAAAAGGCTCTTCGAAATCTGGTGGGGAGTTAAATTTTAATAATCCTAATTAATTACTGAGAAAAACAAGCATTTTAATGATTATATTTTAAATGCTTGTTTTTTATGGCTGATAACACTTTAATTTTAAATTTTTTTAATTCTTACTTTTTTGTGAAATTTCTATTTTTTTACAAAGCTATTTTTTGGACTTTTTATTATTTTTATCATTTAAAATATATAGTAATCTTATTCTAAAAAAATCAAAATCTTTATATCCAAACCCAACTCTTTTTATTACCTTTATTTTATTATTCATTCCTTCTGTATATCCATTCGAAAATCTTTTATCTATAAATGAATTACATATATATTCTAACCAATTTTCTATTGTACTTGCTGCTTCAACCATCTCCGGTATATCTTGTTCTCTTACTAATGATATCCAATTAAGCAATTGCTCTTTTACTTCTTCATACGTTGCATGATGCGTTATATCTAAAAATAATTCTTTTAATTGATACGCTATTTTATATTCTTCACTTATACTTAATATTTTTTCTCTAAGATCATATTTTAATATTTCTACCATATGTTTATTTTTATATCTTTTGGTATAGGTAAACCAATCTATATCATTACTATATTGTCTTAATAAACTTATATTTTTCTTGTTTTTTAACATTTTATATTCATAACTATTATATCCATAATTTTCTTGTAATCTTATTCTTACATTATCTAGTGCATCCATTATATATCTGGTATAATGGAATGGGTCAACCACATATTTAGCTTTGGGAAACATTATCTGGGTGACCAACAAGTATGGTTCATACATATCTGATATGACATACTCTACTGAATACCTATTATTGCAATATGTAAAATATTGGATTAGGTATTCTTTTTTTCTATTTGGTAATATGTCAAGGACTTTTTTATGGATTGGATCATTTAAGACAAATGCATATTTTCCTTTTTTAGTATCAGCTTTAAATTCATCAAATGATATTACTCTAGGAAGATTTATTACATGTTCCGGATAATTCGCCATACTTTCTTTAAGTATGTTTCTGATTGTATTATCACTCACATTATTTTCTTCTGCTATATATTTTAAACTTAAATTATAATTTCTTAAATCAATTAATATTTTTTGTTCTACTTTATTTGATATGCTTTTGCTTTCTCCTTGAATTGTGACTGGTTCTGTAAATTTATAATTACATTTATGACATATGAATCTCTTTTTGCTAAGCATTACATATGTAACTTGTTCAAATGCTTTTACATATTTTAGTTTTACTGGTTTTAATTTATCATGAACACTTTTAGTATATTTACCACATTTAGGGCATTTACATTTACTACTTTTAGTTTCTACATGAATATATTTAGCTTTTACCTTGCCATCACTTCCTTATTCAATCTTAACAACTTTATAACCATTTCCTAACCCCATGATTTTTCTTAATTCATCCACTTCAGCACCTCTTTCTGTATCAATTATTGCATACAAAAAGAGATGATAAAATAACT
>CALVKJ010000056.1 GCA_944332675.1 uncultured Bacilli bacterium | reverse complement strand
AGGACGTAGAAAGAAAAATAAAAATATTAATGTAACAGAAGTAAAAATACTTGATGATGATAAAAAGAAAAAGACAATAGGGGAAGATAATAAGCAAGATAGTGAAAATAATACAAAAGAATTAAATGTAATTGAAGAAGTAAATAATGATGATTTTAAATTAAATGAAGAAATATATGATAAAGTAGATACTAAGAAGAAAAAAAGTAAAAAGAAGAAAAAATAATGTGTAAAATTTAAGATTTATGTCTTAAATTTTTTTAATTAACTAAAAACTGTTGTATAATATTAACGGTGATACTAGTGAATGATGCATATAAAAAAAGTAAAGAAGAAGTATTAAAAGAATATAAAACATCTTTAGATGGCCTAACGGATGCAGAGGCTAGAAGAAGATTAAATCTTTTTGGTAAAAATGTTTTAATTGAAAAAAATAAAAAGAGTAAATTACATATTTTTATTAGTCAATTTAAAAATGTTATGATAATTTTACTATTAGTAGTAGGCTTAATGTCTTTATTTTATGCAATTTTTACTAATGGTGATTTTTTAGAACCAATTGTCATACTAGGAACATCTTTGATTAACTGTTTTATGGGATACTTACAGGAATCAAAGGCTGAGGATGCTGTTGAAAAGTTAAAAAGTTATCAATCAAATAAAACGACAGTTAAAAGAGATGGTAAGTTAGAAGAAATAGACTCAGAAAATATTGTCGATGGCGATTATATTATTTTAGAAGCGGGAGATAAAGTTCCTGCTGATGCCCGTATTATCGAAAGCTATTTTGCAAAATGTGATGAAGCTATCTTGACTGGTGAAAGTATGAGCGTCGACAAAACCGAAAATGCTATTTCCAAAAATGCTTTAATTTCTGAAAGATATAATATGGTTTATTCTGGTACTGTAGTTGTTGCTGGTAAAATTGAAGCAATTGTTGTTGAAACCGGAATGGATACCGAAATAGGTAAAATTGCATCGACGATTGATACTAAAGAAGAACCAATAACACCATTACAAGTAAAGGTCAAGAAAATTTCGACATTTATCTCTGGTATCGCAGCATTTTTAGTTGCCTTTGTTTTATGTTATGGTGTAATTATGGATTACACAGTTTTAAATGTGGTTATGCTTTGTATTTCGATGATTGTTGCAAGTGTACCTGAATGTTTACCAATTGCCATAACTGCAACACTATCTATTGGGGTAAGCGAAATGGCTAAGAAAAAATCTATTGTCCGTAATATGGCAGCGATTGAAACTCTAGGAGCAACAGAAGTAATATGTACAGATAAAACAGGCACACTTACTACTAATAAAATGGAAGTAATTAAAATATTTACTAATGAACAAATTATTAATTTTAAAGATATTAAAAAATATCCGGAACTTGTTGATATTATGGTTTATTGTAATAATGCGCAAAAAGAAAACAGTGGTAAATATACTGGTGATTCAGTAGAAGTAGCCTTAAATATATTTTTAACTAAACAAAAAATAAATGTTGAAAAGCATTTAAAAGAGAACTTAAGAAAATTAGAATTACCATTTGACTCTGATCGAAAAATGATGAGTACAATTTATGATCACAATAATAAAGAAATTATTTATACTAAAGGTGGTTTAGAAGCAGTACTTTCTAAATGTAATTATATTTTAATTGATGGTAAAAAAGAAAAAATTACTAAAAAAATTAAAGATGAATATTTAAAAATAGAAAATGATTTTTCACATGAAGCTTTGAAAGTTTTAGCTTTTGCTTACAAAGAAATAGATAAAAAAATAGCTAAAGAAGAAGCTTATTTTAAAGAAGAAAAGAACTTAATTTTAGTGGGCATCATCGGATTAAAAGATCCTGCACGTAAAAATGTGGAATCAGCTATTCAAACTTGCCGGGAAGCACATATTAGACCAATTATGCTTACTGGGGATAATTTAGCAACAGCCTTAGCTATTGCTAAAGAAGTAGGTATTTGCGAAAGTGATGAAGAAGGAGTAAACGCCAGTGATTTAAATAACTTAAAACCTCGCGAAGTAATCGAATATGTTAATAAATATTCCGTATTTGCTCGTGTTAGTCCTGAAAATAAAGTGCAAATAGTTAAAGCTCTACAAAAGATGGGAAAAGTTGTTGCTATGACTGGGGACGGTGTAAATGATGCTCCGGCGATGAAACTTGCTAACGTCGGAGTAGGTATGGGTAAAAGTGGTACAGATGTAACAAAAAATGTTGCTGACATTATCCTTTTAGATGACTCTTATAACACCATAACTACCGCTGTATCTGAAGGAAGAAGAATATATGATAATGTTATAACCAATGTTTTATATAATTTATCAAGTAACTTCACGGAAATAGTTATCATTTTACTTGGTATGTTTATGGGAAGTAATATTATCGGGGCCATTCACGTATTATATATCGATTTAATAGCTGATACACTTCCATCTATTTGCCTAGCTTTTGAAGGTGCTTCAAAAAATAATATGAAAAAAGAACCAAATGGTTTAAATCGTAAAATTTTTACTCCGTTTTTTATGGCATTCTTAATATTTTCCGTAATTTTAGAAGCAGGTATTAGTATATTAGTTTATTTCTTATTTATAGAAAACGGCGAAGGCATTGCTCAAACACTTGCTTTATTTAGTATTGTAATCAACGAATTTGTCTTTGCCTATAACTGCCGTAGTCTAAAAGAACAAATATATGAAAAGGGTATATTTTCAAATAAGTATTTAAATATAGGTATCCTAGTTTTATTTGTTATTCAATTAATTGTATTCTTTACTCCAGTTGGAAAATTATTTGGATTAGAGATTATTACCATTTCTCAATTTGCCTTTGTAATGCTTGTAAATATTGCATCATTTATAGTCTTGGAATTAGTTAAACCACTACTTAGATTATTTAAAGATAAGTAATGTATGATATATTAAGTTTTGGAGGTCAAAATGGATGTTTCAAAAATAAAAAAGGAGTTAATTGAACAGAAAAAAAGTAAAATTAAAGGAAATATATATCATTTTTCTCAAGTTGTTTTGCTTATAATTCTAATAAAATTGAAGGAAGCAAGTTAACCAAAGAAAAACTGAAGCTATTTTTGATACATCTTCATTTATACCTAAAGATGATAGTTTAATTAAAAAGAGGAACTACTGATGAGTATAATCCAAGATATAACGTTGGGGGATTTAAAGTAGTTCCCAATATAATTGGAACTGTTAATATAATTAAAACAACCCCCCCAGAGAATGTAGAGCAAGAATTGGATGAATTGTTACAAAAATATAAAACTTTAGAAAAAGTATCAATTAAAGATATAATATGGTTTCACGTAGCATTTGAACAAATTCACCCTTTTGGGGATGGTAATGGCAGGATTGGAAGAATTATTATGTTTAAAGAATGTTTAAAAAATAATATTATGCCATTTATAATTCTAGATCAAGATAAAGAATATTATCTAAGAGGATTAAAAGAATATAATAGAGATAAAAAGTATTTAATTGATACCATAATGCATTCCCAAGATATATATGAAGATATTGCTAATCAATTATTAGATTTTGAAATTAAGGAATAGTCGCAGGACTATTTTTTTAAGATGAAAGTTTTCCAAAAGTAAAATAAGGTGTTGATTAAATATAGATAATTTGATATATTTAAGTCAGTAAATATGGGGGGCTTATGAATATATCAAAATTTAATACACTTCTTACAATGGAATACTTAACTAATAATGTTGAGAATCTTTATTTTGAGAGAAAAAGTGCTAGAATTAGCAATAATGATTTAGCAAATGAGATTGCAGCAATGGCTAATGCAAATGGAGGAACAATTGTTGTTGGTATAACCGATGATGGTAATCTTGAAGGTTTTAGTGAAGTAGGAGATACAAAACTAAACAATATTCAAAAAGTAGTTAATAATTTTTTGAAACCTTCTCCTGTTTATAAAACAGAAATTATTAAAATAAAAAATACCAAGGGTGAAGAAGATCATTTAATACTATTTCACGTTTCACCAGCAAATAACTTTGTAGTACATAATAATAAAGATGAAGTTTACTTAAGACAAGGAGATTCTACTATTAAACTCACTCATGATCAAATTAGAAGTTTAGAATATGAAAGGCATGAAAGACACTTTGAAACAATAGTGCTTCCAAGTACAAGTATTGATGATGTTGATTTAGAAGTAATGGAAATATATAAAGAAAAAATTCACGCTACAAATTTATCCAATGAACAAGTTTTAAAGGCCAGAGGATTTTTAGTTAATTATAATGGTAAGTATTCTTTAACTAATGCAGGTATGCTTTTATTTGGCAAAAATCCAACTATTTATTTTCCGCAAGCAAGAGTTAGAGTTTTAAAGTTTGAAGGAACAGAGTTTCAAGTTGGAACAGATATGAATATAGTAAAAGATAAAACTTTTGATAGGTGTTTATATAGGATAATTAATGAAGCAAGTGATTTCATAAAATCTCAATTAAGAGAATTTACTTATTTGCACCCTGATGGCTTTTTCAAAACTATCCCTGAATATCCGGAGTTTGCTTGGTATGAAGGTATGGTTAATGCTATTATTCATCGTGATTATTCTAATTATGGAGATCATATAACTATCAAGCTTTATGATGATAGAATGGAGATAAAAAGTCCAGGAAGACTTGGTGGGGTAGTAACTTTAGATAATATGAAATACGAAAGGTATTCTAGAAATCCACAGATATCTCGAGTATTAGCAGAATTAGGTATTGTTAGAGAATTAAATGAAGGTATAAAAAGAATGTGTAGAGAGATGAAAGAATTTTTCTTAAAAGAACCAATTTATTCCACACCCAATAATAGTTCTGTATTATTAGTTTTAGATAATAATATTGAGGCTAGAAGCAAAAGGAAAAGAGAAACTTTAGAAAAGAAAGAAAAAATAAATGCAGCATGGAATGATTTGAGCTACCAAGAAAAGAAAGTATTACAAACCATATATGAAAATGGAAGCATTACATCAATGGAAACTGCAGAATTAATAGCTAGAGGAAAGACTACAGCGGTGAAGTTACTAAATAAATTAATTAAAAAAGATCTAATAGTGTGGACAGGTACTGATAAAAGGGATGCTTATGGTAATTACATTATGAAATAATTTATAAAATTTTATTTTATAACCTCACTATTAATTTATTAATAGTGAGGAGTTCAGAGCTGTTCACTAGAGTTCAGAGCTGTTCACTAGAGTTCAGAGCTGTTCACTAGAGTTCAGAGCTGTTCACTAGAGTTCAGAGCTGTTCA
>CALVKJ010000055.1 GCA_944332675.1 uncultured Bacilli bacterium | reverse complement strand
GATGAACATATAAGACCTGATGGACGGAAGATGGATGAAATTAGACCTTTATATGCTGGTGTTGATATTCTTGCTCGGACACACGGTTCAGCATTGTTTAGTAGGGGAGAAACACAAGTGCTTGCTACCACTACTTTAGGAGCAATCGGAGAACACCAAATTCTTGATGGACTAGGAATTGAAGATTCTAAAAGATTTATGCTACATTACAATTTTCCACAATTCTCGGTTGGGGAAGTTGGTAGATATGGTTCACCTGGTAGAAGAGAAATTGGTCATGGAGCCTTAGGTGAAAGAGCCCTTGCTCAAGTTATTCCAAGTGAAGAAGAATTTCCTTATACAATAAGAGTAGTATCAGAAGTACTTGAAAGTAATGGTTCATCAAGCCAAGCAACAATTTGTTCCGGATGCTTAAGTTTAATGGCAGCAGGTGTACCAATTAAAGCACCAGTTGCGGGTATTGCAATGGGACTTATTACTAGTCCGGATGGCAGTAAGTATACAATTCTTACAGACATTCAAGGTCTTGAAGATCATATGGGAGATATGGACTTTAAAGTTGCGGGAACGCGAGTAGGTATTACAGCCTTACAAATGGACATCAAGATTAAGGGAGTTACAAAAGAAATTCTTAGTGAAGCTCTAGCGCAAGCTAAAAAAGCCCGTTTAGAAATACTTGATGTAATGCATGAAGCTATCGCTGAACCAAGAAAAGAAGTTAGTAAGTATGCACCAAAGATTGAAACATTTAATATTGATCCAGAAAAGATTAAAGATGTTATCGGTCGTGGTGGTGATATGATTACCAAAATTATTCTTGAAGCATCGGGAGTTAAAACAGTTAATGACAAAGATGCTGTTAAAGTTGACCTTGAAGATGATGGTCGCGTTATCATATATCATACTGATAAAGATATTATCGCTAAGACTCGTAAGATGATTGAAGATGTTGTAAGAGAAGTCGAAGAAGGTAAAGTTTATACAGGTAAAGTAGTAAAAGTCGAAGACTTTGGAGCATTTGTAGAACTTTGGCCAGGATGTGAAGGCTTAGTACATGTTTCGCAACTTGATCATAAGCGAGTAGAAAAACCAAGTGATGTAGTAGCTGTTGGTGATGAAATAATGGTTAAATCTTTAGGTTATGATAATCGGGGAAGACTTAACTTATCTCGCAAAGAATGTTTACCAAAACCTGAAAAACGCGAAAAGAAAGAAAAGAAGGAAGTAAAAGATGACAAGAGAACTCAAGATTAATGGAATTTATCGCCATTTTAAAGGAAAACTCTATAAAGTATTATTGCTGGCAAATGATTCAGAAACTAATAATGATTTAAACACGAGAAAAGTAGTTGTTTATCAAGCATTGTATGGAGAACAATTAATTTGGGTAAGAGATTATGATATGTTTTTATCAGAGGTTGATCACGAAAAGTATCCGGAAGTTAAACAACAATATCGTTTTCAAGAATTAACTAGGGAAGAAGCATTAAAAGAAATGCTAACCTCTTTAGAAAATGAATATCCAGATATGGCTAATGATGCTAGAAATACTGAAGCTTATAAAAGATTAGGATTTGCTTTAGATGAACAAGTTTTAACGAGAACAAAATAAAAAAATAGATGAGATGGTTTTTAAATCATCTTTTTTAGTTCTTTGATAAATATTGATTTTCCAAATAAGGGAACCATTATATAGATTTTATTTTTAGTTCTTGTTAGGGCAACATAAAAAAGTCGACGTTCTTCGGCAAATAAAATTTCTTTATCGCTAGGGTGTAACTCTTCTAATAGTTTATTATTTTGAATTTGGTTAGGAAAACCATATATTCTATCTGTCATATTAATAAGTATGACATTTTCGGCTTCTAGTCCTTTGGCAGAGTGAACAGTTAAATAATTAATAGAATTATCTTGGCTAAATTCTAAAATATCCTTATTATTACGCCCCAAAACTAGTAAATCGGGATTAATTTTTTTTACTTTTTTATACAATTTTTCAAAACTTTTTTGAGGATTGATATAGTAAATAAATTCTATTGGATTGGTAATATGTTTATTACTAATTAAATCCTTAGATATTTGCTTTTTGTTTTTCATTACAAATTTGGCAGCAATATCAATTAATTCTTGACTATTACGATAAGTATACTTTAGTTTTAAAACTTGGGAATTTGGTATAAGTTTAGGAAAATCTAAAAATAAATTAATATTACACCCGGAGAAGTGATAAATTGATTGATAGTCATCTCCTACTACAAAGAGAAAAGCATTGTTGATAATTCGCAATTTATTAACTAAATTAAAACGAATAGTAGAAGTATCTTGAAATTCATCGACTATAATATATTTATAACGATAAAAGCTATTTAGCACTTCCGTAGCTTTAATTATTAAATCATCAAAATCATAACTATGTGTAGATATTAATTCTTGTTCATAAATAGTTTTAATTATATAAAAATATTTGCTTAAGAAATTATTCTTAGGATAAATTCTTTGAAAATCATCTTTAGTACAACCGTTAGTTTTATATATTTTTAGAATTGTTATTAAAAGCTTTTTAAATTCTTGATATTTATATGTCTTTAAAAACTTTTGGTAATCATATTCTTTAAAATATAAAAGTATTTCTTTAATTAATTTGGGGGCATCTAAACTTTGAAAAAATTCATTGGTTAAAAATTCTAAATAAGTGTCATTGACTAAATTAAAATTAATATTATAATCGCGTAATATTTGAATAGCTAATTTGTGAAATGTAAGAATAGAGCAGTTATAATTAATCTTTTTTTGTAGGTCAGCTACACTTTTATTAGTAAATGAAATTATTAGTATTTCTTCAGGTGCATATATCTTATTTTCGATTAAGTAAATTATTTTTTGAGTAATAGTAAATGTTTTACCAGCTCCAGCTCCTGCAATTAATAAAATATTTCCTGGTGTGGTTACAGCTGATTTTTGAAATTCATCTAATTTAACTTCTTTTTTCATAAATTATATTATAAATTGTAGTTAACGAATATAAAATAAAAATCGTTCGACAAAGTTTGACATATTTTTTTAATAAACGTAGGGAAAACTTTGAAAATAACTATGTATTACTGGAACTTTAAGGTTCTATTTGTTATAATACTTTTTAAGAGGGTAAAATTATGAAGTTTGAAACATTAATGGAAATAGATTTAAAAAAATTAAAAAATAATACAAAACTATTATGTAAAAGTTATGGTGATTATCAAGTAAAGATGGCTAATTTAAAGGATAATGCTTATGGTATGGGGTTTAAAATAGTTAATACTTTGGTTGATGGTGGTATAAATTATATCTTAGTTGGTCCTATTAAAGATGCTTTAGAAATTAGAAAATATAATGGTGATGTACCAATACTTGTAAATTATTATGTAACTGAAGAAGAAGTGTATGATGCTATTAATAATAATATTACACTAACTATTGCTGATTTAGAATATTTAAGAAGTATTGTTTGTTTAAATATTAAAGATGATTTGAAGTTACAAATATTAATAGATAATGGATCTAATAAAATGGGAATAAAGAATAATTTAGATTTAAAAGAAGCTATTAAGATAATTGAAGAAACTGACCATTTACTATTGGAAGGTATTTATACAGATTTAACAACAATAGGGGTGGAAGATGAATTTTATTATCAAAGTATTAATAATTTTTATCAAATTATAAGTAATTATCTAGATAAAGATCTTCTAATTCATTTGAATGAACCAATTATGTATCATAAGAAACTTGCTTATGTAAATGGAATTCGTTTTGATTTGGCTTTAATTGGTATTGAAGAAAATATTAATGATGATTGGTTTACTAATATACGTATTAAAAATATTCAAAAGAAATATGGCGATTTGGAATTTCCTAATATCGATTTAGAGTTGATATTTACAATTACTAGTGAGGTTATGAGCATTGGTAAGGTTAGTAAAGGTGATTTAGTTGGTAGAAATTATGTTGCTCGAGAAGATATGAATATTGCAGTTATTCCTATAGGACATAAAGATGGCATTACGAAAGCAATAAATTATGTTGGTATCAATAATTTCAAGAGAGATATTTTGGCTGATGATATTGATCACTTAATTGTAGAAGTTGATGGGGGAGTTAGAGAAAAAGATAAAGTATATATCGTTAATGAAGAACGAGGAATATATGACTTTTTGACTTTGCTTAAGACTAATAGATATTATTTGATGAGTATTTTAAATAGAAATTTAACTAAGAAGTATATTAATGCTGAAGAAAAGAGTGATAGTTATTTATGATCCAAAAAGTAGTAGGGATAGCTTTTGTTGAAGATGGAAAATTATTAATTGTCCAATCGCATAGAAGCAGTCAAACTAATTCTTGGATTTTTGTTGGGGGGGAGTAGAAGAAGGTAATAGAAGCTGCAATTAGAGAAGTTAGTGAAGAAATTCATAATAATTTTAGTATTACTGCGAGTGATTTAGAAGAACTTTTTACATTTACTGAACAAGCTGCAAGTGATCCAAATAAAATTGAAATGACAGTGTTTTTAAGTAAGAAAAAATAGATGTACCTTTTAACTACTAATGAGGAAATACTACATTATCACTGGTATTCTCTTGGTGAAGATTATAATATTTCTTCTTCAATTAGGGATCATTTTTTGCCATATGCACAAAAAAATAACTTAATTTACTAAAATATTTAAAAAAAGCATTGCAAAACGCTCGGTGATTTGGTATAATTTGAATTGTCATCGGGAGTTAATACGGGCGCTTAGCTCAGTTGGTTAGAGCACCTGCCTTACAAGCAGGGGGTCATAGGTTCGAGTCCTATAGCGCCCACCATTATTTTTATTTATTATTTTAAATGCCGACATAGCGTAACTGGCAGCGCAACTGACTTGTGGGATAGAGACAATTAATTGTCCTTGAACTATCTTGCACCCTTAGTTGGAAACAATTGAGGTGGACATCGCTAATTCGGGGAACTCTTAGTGGACTGTATGAGGGGTTATGTATTGTAAAAATTGTGGTAATATGTTAAATGCTGGAAAATACTATTGTAATAATTTTTGCCAAAAGGAATATGAATATAGGAAGTATATTGATAGTTGGAAAAAAGGTTTGCAAAATGGTATGAAAGGAAAATATCAGATTTCTAACCATATTAGAAGATATTTATTACAAAAATATAGTAATAGATGTAGTAGGTGTGGTTGGGGAGAAGTAAATCCTTATAGTGGACTAGTTCCATTAGAAATAGAGCATATTGATGGAAATTATCAAAATAATACAGAAACTAATCTTATATTGCTGTGTCCCAATTGCCATTCATTAACATCTACATATAAAGGTGCTAATCTTGGGAAGGGGAGAAAAGCAAGAAAAAAATACAGTTTATATGACAATCCCGAGCTAGGTTAATACCGAGTGTAGAGACTTTATACGATGAACCTAAGTTCTTATGAATATGGTTAAGAGAAAGTCCAGACTACAAACACATAAGTGGTAGTGAAAACTATAGTAGTAT
>CALVKJ010000054.1 GCA_944332675.1 uncultured Bacilli bacterium | reverse complement strand
ATGGAGATTAACAAAGCGGTGAACCCAGCCGGAAATGGGAATTAAAAAAGTTGACTGAAAGTAACATTTCAGTCTTTTGTTTTATATCCATTTATGATACAATATATTTATTAGAAATGGGGGTATAAAATGAATAACTTAAAATTAGTAATTATTGATGAATATTATTGTAATCATTTAAGAACTTTTGATTCTAAAGTGGCTTATAACTATGGTAAGAAAGATACTAGACCATTTATTGGAGTATTATTTAATGTAGGCAATGTAGAGTATTTTGCACCATTATCTAGTCCCAAAGCAAAACATTTAACTATGAAAAGTAGAATTGACTTTTTAAAGGTTGATGGTGGTAATTTAGGAGTTGTTAATTTTAACAATATGATTCCGGTTACCCCAAATAATTACAGTGTTGTCAATTTAAATAGAAAAACTAATACTTTAAATGAATTGAAATATTTGTTATTATTACAAAACCAATATAAATGGTTAAATGCTCATTGTGATGTTATAAAAAATAGAGCACAAAATTTATATAATAAATATAATAGTAAAAAATTGCCACAAATTATTTATGATAGATGTTGTAATTTCAAATTATTAGAACAAGTATGTAATGAATATAATAACTTAAAGTAATAAATGAAATAAAGAAGTAATTTAAATGGAATTAGAAGAAAGAATAAAGCAAATTGAAGAGAGAAATAAAAGAGTTGAATTAGATAAAAGATGGGAAACTAGTTGGTCTAGAAAAATATGTATTATGATACTTACATATATTATTGTAATAATTTATTCATATTTAGTTAGAAATTATGACAATATATTATTTAGTTCAATAGTTCCAGTAATAGGATTTATTTTATCAACTTTATCATTGAAACTTATCAGAAAAATTTGGGAATTAAAAATAAAAAATTAAAATAACTAAAGAGCCATAAGGCTCTTTTAAAATACTTAAAAATATGCTACAATATTTTTATAAATAAAGTAAAGGGAGGTAACATTATGTTAGAAGATGATATCCTAAATGAAATAAAGAAAAATGAAGAAAATAAGGATAAGAATGAAATTGTAGAAGTAGATGAAAATGAAGAAATAACTAATACGCAATATGATATGCCAGAAGTAACTGATCCAGACGATGGCAAGAAAAAGAAGAAAAAAGAAAAGAAAGCTAAGGGCCCAAGCAAATGGAGTAAGTTAAGTAAGAAGCAAAAAATAATTATTATTGTAAGTATAGTATTAGTAATAATCATTATAGTTGTGGTATTATTATGGATTTTTGTGTTTAATAAAAAAGATACTGAAACTAAGCGGCCAGAAGAACCAATTGTAATAGTAGAAAAAGATAACTATAGGTATGAAGATGGCTGGTTAATATTCTTGGATAGTGAAGATAATGAACTAGGAGAATATGAATGCACAAATAAAGATGAAGAGTTATGTTATGTTGCATATTATAGTAATGAAGATGACTTTGATGTAAATAAACAAGTTTATGAAAATGGAGTACCTATTGATTTTCGTAGTGATATCCTACTAGATAATTATGTATTTATATATGATAATACAACTAGAGAAGATGGTAATGTTAAATTATATGATATAGAGTCTAAAGAAGCAATGGATGAATACGGACTTGTTAAAGAAGTTAATGAATCTAGTGTAATAGTTAAAGATGATAGTGATAACTATGGTGTTTTAACATTTAGTGATAGTGGAGTAGAAAATCTAATTGATTTTGATTATGACTACTTAGGATATATAATAGATACTGATGCCATAGTTGGAGCTAATAACAATAACTATGTTTTAATTGGCTTAGATGGGGAAGACGTAAGTAAAAATATACCAGGAGAAATCAAGAATTTTGATGGAACTAATATAAGTGTTGATATAGATGGAGAATACTTTATATATAATTATCAAGGAGTAAGACAAAGTGAAGAATCGTACGATTACATTAGATTTGTTGATACTTATATAATTGCAGCTGATAATAAAAAATTATATGTCTTTGATAGTGAAGTAGATCCAATGACTTTGGATGGTATTAGAATAAGTAGTAGTGATTATAATACTAAATTAATATTTAATGATGATTTAGTACAAACTGGTAAAGAAGTAGCATTTGATGCATATGTAAATGGTAATACTTTAAGAATAGATTATGGGGAAGAAGAATATGTAAATGTAAACTTAAATGAAGGTAAGTTTAGTAAAACACAAGAATACTATAGTTATATGCAAGGTAAGTTATATTTTTATTCTGATGCTGAAAAAACTGAACTACTTGGAAGTTATGCATGTAATTATGCTAATGAAGTAACAGATACAACTACCGAACTTACTAATTGTTTTATAGCTAAAGAAAGTAATACATTTAAAGAAAGTGAAGATGTAAATCTTGGATATTTACCAATATATAATGAAAGATTTGTCTTTATAACAGATACTTCTAGACCTAATGCTAATGATAATATTATTCTTTATGATTTAAACTTAAATAAAAATTTAGCGACTTATAAAGAAGTGGATGCTAGATATTATAATGGAGAAAGTGAAAGTAAAGTTAATTTTGTAGAAACTGCTGGAACTATAGTTCTTGCTAAGAATACGAGTGATTCATATGGATTAATAAATATTGGTAATAGTTCTGTAACTGGTTTAATAGCATTTAAAGATAGTGATTCGAATGCTACTAATACTAAGGCATATGGCTTAAATGGTAATATAGTAATGCAAAGAAGTGATGGAACATATCATTTGTATGATACTAAGGGTAATGAAATAACTAAGGATATTGAAACCAAAAATGAAATAGTTGATTATAAGGGAGATTATATTTTAGTTAAATCGGGTGATAAGTATTTAATATATAATTTAGATGGTAGTATTGCAAGTGATGAATATAAATATATCATAATGGAAGAAGCATATTATATTACAGTAGATGGATCAAATAATGTTGGTGTATTTACTTATGATAGTGATACTAATTTAGCTCAAAATTTAGGTATTGTTATTGATGGCAAAGATTATGCTTCAGAAATAAAATATGGAGTTAATAAAAATGTATTAGTTCTTACTTATACTCATAATGGAAGTAATCAAGTTGTAGAAATTAATTTGGGGTAGTCTATGCAAGATAAAAAGACTTTAATTACAATAATTGTATTACTAGTTATATTTTTACCAGCATCAATTGCAGGAACATATCGGCATATGACAAGAAATGAGAATGCGATAGTTGATGATAATCCTAATCATGATTTAATTTATGATGGTAAAGCGTATTTTTATCTTGGTAATGAGTTATTGTCTACTTATGAGTGTAGTAATTGTAGTCAAACTACAACTATTGTAGATGATACAAGTTATCACACTAATTATTTTGCTTATGGTAATTATGAAATACCTGCGGTATTAAATCCAAGTATAGCTTTAATTACTCGTGATAATTTAGATTATGTTTATAGCATAGATGTTGGTATGACTATTAGTAATTTTGAAGCATTAAAAGATTATAAAATTAGACATACAGAACAAGTTTTAATTGCTAAAAGTACTAATGGTTGGGGTGTTGTTTTAGTTACTGATAATGCCTTAATTCCTGTAATTAGTTATCTATATGAATATATTGCTTTGCCAGCTCATATTGTCAATGGAGCATTAGATACATCAATGTTTATTGCTCTTAGAGATGGTACTTGGTATATTTTAGATAGAAGTAATGCTAATAATTATCATACTTTTGAAAATGAAATAGTTGATTTTAATGATAATTATTATGTAACGTATGAAGATACTTATCATATTTATGATTATAGTCATAGAGAATATTTACCAGCGGTTACTAAATTAGCAGTATATGCTACTAGTGATTATATAATAATTCAAGATAATAATAATACTTTACAAGTTTATCAAGATTTGAATGAAGAAGTATATGCTACTATAACTTTACCAAGTTATTCTACAATGTATTTTAATCAAACTGATGCTGGTGTGGAAATAATTATTGATGGAAATTTATATCAAACTATTGAATAGATTTAAATAATTTGTTAAAATAAGCGTGTATTTCGAAGAAATTTGAGGAGTAAAATAATACTTATTTAAAGAGATTTAGTGGTTGGTGGAAACTAAAATTAAGGTTATTTGAAGGTTGCAAATGGAGAAATACGGCAGAGATGCCTTAAAATAATGAAGTTAAATAAAGGATGGTACCGTCGTAATGACTCCTTGGTATCATCCTTTTTATTTTGAGAAGAAAGAAGGAATATAAATGTTAGACAAGAAATATGATCAAAGGTTAGTTGAAGAAGGAAAATATGAGAATTGGTTAAATCAAGGTTTTTTTGAAGAAAGATGCGATTTACCCCCTTATGCGATAGTTATTCCACCTCCAAATGTTACGGGGAAGCTCCATTTAGGTCATGCTTGGGATACAACACTGCAAGATATAATCATCAGATTTAAAAGAATGCAAGGCTATAATGCTATGTGGCTTCCGGGAATGGATCACGCTGGTATTGCAACCCAAGCTAAGGTTGATGCTAAACTTAAAGATATGGGTATTAATCCTAGAAGCTTAACTCGAGAAGAATGGCTTAAATATGCTTGGGATTGGAAAGATGAATATGCTGATAACATTCATAAGCAATGGGCGAAGTTAGGTTTATCTTTATGTTATTCGAAAGAGAGATTTACTCTTGATGAAGGGCTTAATAAAGCAGTTGTTTATGTATTTAAAAAAATGTATGAAGAAGGTTTAATTTATCGGGGAGAAAGAATAATCAATTGGGATCCTGCAGCAATGACCGCTTTATCCAATGAAGAAGTAATTTATAAAGAAATAAAGGGAGCTTTTTATCATATTAAATATTATATTGCGGGAACTGATGATTATTTGAGCGTTGCAACGACTCGTCCAGAAACTCTATTCGGAGATACAGCAGTTGCAGTTAATCCAAAAGATAATAGGTACAATAAATTAATCGGTAAGATGGTAAGACTTCCGATATCTAATAGACTTATTCCAATTATCGGTGATGAACACGCTGATCCAGAATTTGGAACAGGTATTGTTAAAATTACTCCGGCGCATGACCCTAATGACTTTGAAGTAGGTAATCGTCATAACTTAGAGCGAATTGTTGTTATTAATCCGGATGGTACTATGAATGAGGCTGCCGGTAAATATGCTGGGCTTGATCGTTTTGCTTGCCGGGAAGAATTAGTTAAAGATTTGGAAGCTGAAGGATTATTAATAAGTGTTAAAGAAATTACTCATAATGTTGGTCATAGTGAAAGAAGTGGGGTAATGATTGAACCATACTTATCAAAACAATGGTTTGTTAAAATGCGTCCTTTGGCAGATGCGGTACTAGAAAATCAAAAAAATAAAGATACAAAAGTAAATTTTGTTCCAAGTCGTTTTGAAAAAATTATGAATCATTGGATGGAAATAACATATGACTGGTGTATATCTCGTCAGCTTTGGTGGGGGCACAGGATTCCTGCTTGGTATAAGGGTGATGAAGTATATGTTGGAGATACCGCGCCAGGTGATGATTGGGTACAAGATCCTGATGTATTAGATACTTGGTTTAGCAGTGCCTTGTGGCCATTTTCAACATTAGGTTGGCCAGAAATTACCGATGATTTTAAGAAATTTTATCCTAATAATGTTTTAGTAACTGGTTATGACATTATTCCTTTTTGGGTAAATAGAATGACTTTCCAAGGACTACATTTTACAGGTAAAAGACCATTTAAAGATTGCTTAATTCATGGGCTTATTCGAGATAAAGAAGGAAGAAAGATGAGTAAGTCCTTGGGTAATGGTGTTGACCCTATGGATGTTATCGACAAATATGGGGCTGATGCTTTACGTTTCTTCTTAGCGACTAGTACAGCAGCAGGAATGGATTTACGATACGACGAAGAAAAAGTTGCATCAACTTGGAACTTTATCAATAAACTATGGAATGCTTCCCGTTTTGTTTTAATGAATATCGAAGATTTAAATGATAGTAATTATACTTTAGATAATTTAAGTGAAGAAGATAAATGGATATTGACTAAATTAAATAATTTGATAAAGACCGTTACTAAAAGAATGGAACGTTATGAATTTAATATTGCAGGTTCAGAACTTTATAGCTTTATTTGGAATGATTTTTGTGATAATTATAT
>CALVKJ010000053.1 GCA_944332675.1 uncultured Bacilli bacterium | reverse complement strand
AATAAACACATACTAAAAGTATGAAAAAAGTTATAAACAGTCCATTACTATTATTTATACCTCTTTTAATAATTATGGTTATCAGTTTTATGGATATGCAAAATGCCAAATTATTAAGTGATTTATACGAAAAAAATTTAATAAAACAAGTAATTTGGTACATTGTAGGTTTCTTAATTTTTTTTCTAGTTAGCAAAGTAAATATCCATACTATTTTGAAATACTCTAAGTATTATTACTGGTTATCGATAATCCTATTAGTTTTGGTTTTATTCTTTGGTAAAGAAACTAATGGAGCTAGAGCCTGGTTTAACTTTGGCATACTTTCTTTCCAGCCTAGTGAACTCACTAAACTTACTTTAATTTTATATTTAAGTGATATAGCATCCCAAAGTAAACCAGATTTTAAATTAATATTAAAAGTAGCAGTTTTAACAATCATACCATCAATACTTGTCTTTTTAGAGCCCGATACTGGAGCCATTATTTTTTATCTTTTAAGTGTCATAACCATTCTTTATTTTGCCCCAATAAAAAAGTATTGGTTTATAATACTCGGTATTATTATTTTTTTATTCGGAGCCACATTTATTCTTCTTTATATTTACAATCAAGATTTATTAATATCTTTAATTGGCACAAGCTTTTTCTATCGCATTGAACGTCTTATAACATTTCAAACTGAATCTAGTTATCAACTAGAAAATGCTTTAATTGTTATAGGATCATCTTCACTTTTTGGCACAGGTTTAAATAAAATATCACTATATATACCAGAGGCTCCAACTGACTTCATATTTGCATTTACCATCGGTAACTTTGGAATATTCACTGGATTTTTAATTTTGTTATGTTACTTACTAATTGATATATTTTTAATAAATCAATATTTAAAACAAAAAAATAAAAAAATAAAACTAGTTTTAATTAGTTTTATTAGTATATTTTTCTTCCAACAAATAATTAATATTGGTATGAATTTAGGATTACTCCCTATTATTGGAATACCCCTTCCTTTTTTATCTTATGGTGGAACTACTATTATAATTTATTTCTTGTTTTTAGGAATTATATTAAACCTACTCAATAAGAGTTATTAATATGGTTGATAATAACTATAACTACTACTATAATATGGACCTGGATATGGTGGACGAGGTGGAGCTGGTGGCATCGGTGGATATGGTGGTGCTACATTATAAATTGGTCTAGGTCTAGTAAGCCCTACTGCTGCTCCTCCCACTAATGCTCCTGTTAAAAAAGGAAAAACAAATCTATCTTGATTATTTATTCTTGGATTACGATTAAATCTTGAATACATAAAGAAAACTCCTTTCATAGATAATTTATGAAAGAAGTCTTTTTTGTTTAGTTTATTCGCCTAGTAAACCTAAATAATAATTTTTCTTACCCCTTTTAATAAGTAATACCTTTTCTTCAATAGCATCACTCTTAGTAATTATTTTATCTAAATCAGTACATTTAGCATTGTTGATACTTATTGCTCCCCCATTAATCATTTCTCTTGCTTCTCTTTTACTACTAACTATTTTGTTTTCAACAAGAAGATCTATTAAATTAGTATTATCACTCACATCAAACCTTGGTACATCATTAATTGATGAAATAATTTCATCAGCCTTTAAACTCCAAATCTTATCTGAAAATAAACATTCACTGATATTTAATGCTTTGCTATATTCTTCTTCTCCATGTAAGAATGTAATAATTGCTTTAGCTAGTGCTTTTTGCGATGCTCTTTCTTCTGGATGTTCTTTTAAACTAACTTCTAATTCATCAATTTCTTCTTTACTCAAGAATGTAAGTTTCTTTAAGTATTCAATTACTTTAGAGTCTTCGGTGTTGATTAAATATTGGTAAAATGCATAACTAGAAGTTTTATTTATATCAAGCCATAGTGCCTCACCTGATTCACTTTTTCCAAATTTAGTTCCATCAGCTCTTGTAATTAAAGGAACAGTAAATCCATAACACTTAACTTCTGGTCCATAAATTTTACGAATTAATTCTAAACCAGATGTAATATTTCCCCATTGATCTTGACCGCCAACTTGCATAGTTACCCCATAATTTTCATACAACTTCAAAAAGTCAATTGATTGAAGTATCATATATGAAAATTCTGTATAAGTAATACCAATATCTAATCTTCTTTTAACAGTATCTTTAGCAAGCATATAATTAATATTAAAGTGTTTTCCATAATCACGTAAAAAATCTATAGCATTCATTTCGCATAACCAATCAGCATTATTAACAACTTGAATATTAGCTCCCAAAATTTTATTTATTTGTTTAGAAATACATTCAATATTATGCTTAACTGCTTCTTTACTAATCATTGGTCTTTCCACATTAGGTTTAGGATCCCCAATTAAACCAGTTCCTCCACCTGCTATAAGAATTGGAGTGTGTCCAGCATCCATAAGTCTTTTAGTTGTAGCAATAACTGTACAATAATGCCCAATATGCATACTATCACCAGTTGGATCAACTCCAATATAAAATTTAAGTCCTCCCTTATTAATTGCTTCTTCAACATCAGGACTAGTTACATCATTAATAAGTCCCCGCCATTTTAAATCTTCAAATGTAGTCATTTTCTTTCCTCCCTAAATAAAAAAAAGAATGGTCCCCAAGGAGTGCATTAGCACGGTACCATCCTTATATTTCACTTTATTCTTTTAACGCAAGATTACGTTTCAGCTCCGGAGTCGTAAATTCCATCTTTGCTGATTGCCTCAATTATATCACATAATAAATAAATATAGCAAGTATTTTCGTCTTAAACTAAAGACTATCACCAGTTATTATGTCTGTTGCTACATTTCCTGCTTCATCAGTTCCTGTAATTTCTATTTTATAATAATAATTACTTCTATCTAAATTAGAAATTTTAAATGTATAAGGATATGATGGTTCGATTACTACCGCATCTGCTCCTTTTGGATCATTAGTTTCAATGACTTTAGCTGTATAGCTTACATCACCTATACTATCATAAGCATAAACTCCTACTAAAATATAATCATTATATGAAAAATCTCCTGTTCCTGCCGATATAGATAATTTTTTAGAAAAATCTCGATAATTTAAATTAATAACAAAATTAATTGCTCTACCAAATTCATCTTCAACTCTAATAGTATAAGAAAATTTTGTTGAATAATTAAACTTTAATGTTACTTCTCCATATCTATCAGTCGTTGCCCTACCATCAATATCACTATGTTCCCAATCAAGATTAGTTGCCGAACCATTAGTCCACATATAAGTTACTTTTTGATTAGTTTCTAATTTTATAGTTGTGGTTGGATTACTTTTGTAATCAATATCAATAATTTCATCAGCAATAATATTATTGTTTTCTGTAAGTGTTTTACCAGAATAAGTCCTACCAGCAACTGTAATACTTGCCTCTAAGTAATTTTCTGAAGGTTGTTTATTAAATGAATGGAATGCTTGAACATCACTATTTCTATTAATATAGGTATAAGGTTTTGAATCATTATCATTTTCTCCAAAAGCATAATACATAATCTTACCATTTTTTAAAGACTTATCTTCTCTTTGAGGATCGAAATTATACCATTTACCATTTATTTTAATATTAACTGTTGTATGTCCTGATCCATCACTATTTCTAGCACTCACTACATAACTATCTAAACCAATTCTTCGTGTTAATATCATAAACATTGCTGAATAGTTATCACATGAACCTTTTTTTGTTTCAAAACTATTGTAAGCTAAAAATACTTGAATTGCATCTTTTTCATAAAAACCATAATTATTTATCAAAGTATTTATTTCATCCCAAACGACAAAACCAATTTGATAACTCATATTATTAATTACCCAATCATATACTGCCTTAACTTTTTCATAAGTTGACATTGATTGATTTGTAACAGAATTTATTACAGAACTCACTTTATTGTCTAATGGTGTATATCCCGTCTTAGTTGGATTTAATGTAGCACTATTTAAAATACCTTCAATACCACTTGCTATACTTGAGCTTGTACTTTCACTACTTTCTTCTTCATTACTAGTAGTATTTTCTTTGTCTTCTGTTTCTTCACTTATCAAATCATCTAATTTAACATTTGGATCTAATGTAACTAAATAATCATTTATTTCTTGTTTTAATAATTCAATATCTTCCTGATTAATTTCTCCATTTTCCAATCTTTCTTTAAAAGAATTAAAATTATTTAAAATTTCTTCTTTGTTGATACATTCATTATTACCTTCATCGATGCAAATTTCTTCGTATTTTGCTATTTCCTGATTCAAAATATCTAAAAGTATATTCTTTTGTTCTTCAATTGTTTTATCTTCAAATACTGGAACATTATCATCTTCAACTATTTCATTTTCTTTTGTTATATTACTTAGTTTAACTTCTTTATTCAGTAAAAACAATACCGTAGCGATTAACAATATTAAAACTATCCCAATTATAATAAAAATCCTTGTTTTATTAATACCTTGTTTTTTCTTTTCTTCTACTTTTTGATTGTTATTTTCCAATTTAACATTTTTCTTATTCTTATTCATTACTCTTTCATCTCCTACAATATTTTAGCAAAAATTTTCTTTTAAGAAACTTTACATTGAGTTTTAAAAAACTCCTCTACTGAGGAGTATGTTAACATAGTTAACTGTTACAGTCAATACAAATGCTAGCTTCATCAATATAAGAATTTAATCTTTCCTTTAAATCTAAAACTTCTTCATCGCTCCAGTATTCACTTGGTGTTGAAAAGCCACCAGTATCATAAGCAGTTTCGTCATCAAACCCCACAATTTCACCATTATTCATAAATATTACTGCAGGTACATATATTCTTGGATTGTCTTCTTCATCATCAGTTAAGTATTCTTCAAGTAATGCAACAATTTTTTGATAATTTTCTGTATTATTACTTCTATCTTCTCTGATATTGTAATAATGTATTTCCGAAATGTTTCTTTCTTTAGCTACTTCATTTAAATAAACAACATATTGGCCACACCACTTGCATTCTGGAAATCCTAAATAAACTACTCCAGTTCCATTTTCAAGAATATCAATTATTTCATCTACATTAGAATATACAAATACATTATCTTCTGGAACTAAAGTATATTCTTCTGCAAATTTGGAAGCATCTGTAACTATATTGTTATTATCATTATCAGCCTCATTATTATCTCTAACTAATAAGAATACTACTACAGCAATTAAAGCTACAATAATAATACCCATAGTAATAATTATTCCTTTATTTTTCATACTTCACCTCAACAAAAACATAATATCAAAAATTTATGAAAAATAAAAGAAATAGCAACTAAACTTTACGTTTAGTCGCTACAAGTATGATTAACTGATAAAGGGATTTCATAAGTAATTACTTCATTTTGTTCATTTAAAGCATTTATCCTAATATGTAAATTATTACAAGTATCACTATTACAACCACAAGTATAATCATCTATATTAAATTCGATATTTGATAAATATTTAGATATGTAATCATTGTCTTTAACATCACTTAAAGATCCATATCTAGCAATTTCAACTTCTTCATCATTTACCACTTCATACAAAATACATTCCACTGCTTGCGCTTTTGGTTCCTCAAGAGTTTCATCACAATAATGAATATTAGATATATAAACGGACTTTTTCGCATCATCATAAGCAATAACTCCATTTATACTAAATGAATCGTTATCACAAATTAAAGAAGAAAAAGTAAATGATTCATCATCGCGTTGGAAAGATACCAATAAAACAACCACAATAACGACAACTACTAACACCGCTCCAGATAAAAACCAGATTTTTTTTGTTTTCTTATGTTCCTTTTGTCCTTCAATTAACTCTGATATACTAACATCAAATTCTTCACTAAGCTTTTTTAAAAGTTCTATATCTGGAACTCCACGGCCATTTTCCCATTTCGATACCGCTTGGGCAGTAACGTGAAGCCTACTAGCTAGCTCTGCTTGCGTTAAATTATATTTTTTTCGTAAGTCATATATAAATTTACCAATTTTTTCTTGATTCATACAACCACCAACATTAAAATTATAACAAAATTTTGTTAATTAATCTATCTTAAACAAGAAAAAAACAGACCATTAAGTCTGCAATATTCAATATGGTGGAGAATAAGAGATTCGAACTCTTGACCCCCACGGTGCAAGCGTGGTGCTCTAGCCAGCTGAGCTAATTCCCC
>CALVKJ010000052.1 GCA_944332675.1 uncultured Bacilli bacterium | reverse complement strand
ACTTATTTAAATCCCCAACAATCCAATCATCAAAAATATCATGAGGATCTTCTACTACAAAATAATTTCCAATCAAAGCATTACAAAATGCACAATTATTAGATGTACAATATTTATTTTGTGTTTTACTAAAATTTCTATTAATTGTCTTATAATTCTTTTTTAAATATTCATCGATAGGTGAAACAGAATCTAAACCTAAATTATCTAATTCCACATATTTATCCATATATGGCTTTATTTGCTTGTTTATAAAATAAGTATAAACCATTGTTTTTTTATGACATTTCCAACATTCATGTTCCCATCCATAAATATTAATTCCATCTTGTTTCAAAATTGCATATAAAATTTTATTTAGTTTTATAGTATTTCTACAACTAGGAAATCTATCACAAGCCCCAAATAATCCATATTGACCAAGTTTTATAATCATATTTCCCTGACCACATTTTTCGCATTTCATTAATCATCACCTCCATTTTATTATATCAAACAAACATTTTTTTAACAATTTAAAAAGCGCTAACTAATAGCGCCTTCTTTCAATTAACTAATTGTTATTTTCCACAAGAACAAGAATTAAAAGTATGTTTAACACGGTCATGTTCTTCAGCTCTCTTAGCATTATTGAATCTATCAACAGTACCAACTAAGTAACCAGTTATTCTTCTGATACTTTCAAAACCTACTCCTTCACCAGTCATTCTTTCTTTTTTTCCTTCTTCAACTACTTTTTCATTTTTCATAATATTATTCCTTCCCTTCTAATCTTTTTAATAAATCTACACTTACTGGTTCCCCAGCTCTTCTACCACATCTTGGGCAGACATCTTTAATAATACCGACATAACCACAAACCGGATCTCTATCTACTGGATGGTTAATTGCTCCATATCCAATATCACTATCATGCATTATTCTTACAATACTTTCAAACGCATCTAAGTTATCTGATGGATCTCCATCAAGTTCAATATAACTTATATGACCCGCATTAGTATATTTATGATATACTCCTTCGATAGCTAACTTATCTGCAATCGAAATATTATAATATACTGGTACGTGGAATGAATTTGTATAATAAGATCTATCAGTTACTCCTGGAATCTTACCATAGATATCTCTATCGATATTTACAAATCTACCACTTAAACTTTCTGCAGGTGTAGCGAGTAATGTAAAGTTTAAATTATATTTTTCTGAATATTCATCACATTTTTTTCGCATATGTGAAACTATTTCTTCACCAAGTTTTTGAGCATCTTTACTTTCTCCATGATGCTTACCAATTAATGCTTTTAAACATTCAGCAAGCCCAATAAAACCAATTGAAAGTGTACCATGCTTTAGTACCTTTTTGACTTTATCAGTTTCTTTTAGTTTTTCACTATCCATCCAAACCCCTTGCCCCATCAAGAATGGGAAATTATAAACTCTTTTATTGCATTGAATTTCATATCTTTCTAAAAGTTGATCTTTTACTAAATCCATTAGTTCATCTAATTCTTCATAGAATCCCTTCATATCAGCCTTGTCTAATGCATTAGCTCCAACAATTCCATGCTTAATACCTAATCTTGGCAAATTCATCGAAGTAAATGATAAATTACCACGTCCTGGTGTAATTTGTTTATCAGGATCTACTACATTACCAAGTACTCTAGTACGACATCCCATATAACCAACTTCTGTCCGATAATCATCTGGTTTATAATATGGCTTATTAAAGCTTGAATCTAGAAATGACCAGTTAGGAAATAATCTCTTCGCTGATACCCTTAAGCTTAATTTAAACAAGTCATAGTTCGGATCTTCTGGATTATAGTTAACTCCTTCTTTTACTTTAAATATTGATATTGGGAATATTGGAGTTTCTCCATGGCCAAGCCCCGCTTCAGCAGCAAGCATATAATTTTTGGTAACCATTCTTCCTTCACTTGAAGTATCTGTACCAAAGTTTATTGAAGAAAATGGTACTTGCGCTCCTGCTCTTGAATGCATTGTATTTAAGTTGTGTACAAATGCTTCCATAGCTTGATATGTTCTTTTATCTGTCTTTTCTCTTGCCTTATTTATAGACATTTCAAACATTCTTTTTAAAAGCTTAGATTCTTTATAGAATTTTTCAAAGTATTCCACACCAATATCAATTGTATTAATCTTACTAATTTCTCTTTCTAATACATTCGGATTAATAAAATCATTGATATCTTCTAAATCAATATAATCATTAATCATTTGTTTTAACATTTTTTTGAAAGTCTTTAACACCCCTGGTGCTAAATAATAATCAAACGCGGGAATACTTTGACCACCGTGTTGATCATTTTGATTTGATTGAATAGCTATTGCTGCTAGTGCTGAATAAGACATAATATCATTTGGTTCTCTTAAGTGTCCATGACCTGTGGAAAAACCATTTTTAAATAACTTATCCAAATCAATTTGCATACAAGTTGTTGTACCCATTGCTAGGAAATCCATATCATGTATATGAATGTATCCATCATCGTGCGCATCAGCGTACCTTTTCTTCATCAAATAAGTCTTAGAAAACTCTTTTGATACGTTAGAACCAAATTGTAACATTGTACCCATTGCTGAGTTACCATCGATATTACCATTTTCTCTTTTAGTATCATCTTCAGCAGCACTTTTAAGTGCTAAACCTTCCAAAGTCTTTAAGAACTTATGACTTCTCTTATCTTCTGTAAAAGCTGCTCTTGATTGCGCTCTTTTTTCTCGATAATCCGAAAAACTTTCATAAACATCAGTATATCCATCATTTTTTAAAGTATCTTCAATTATATCTTGAATTTCTTCAATCTTAATTCTTTCTTTATCTTTGTAATCCTTCTTTATTACATCGATAACATCCTGATATACTTTTTGAATATCTGATGATTCATATTTAGTTCTTTCTTCTCCATCTTCTGTATCTTCACCCTTAATGCTATCAAAACCTTTTTTAATAGCCATAGCTATTTTAGTTCCATTAAAATCAACCTTGGAACCATTTCTTTTGACAACTTTAATAGAATCGAAGAATTCATCCTCTAAATTTGGCATTTACTGCACCCTACCTTTCTTTCATTTTCATTATAGTATACGTTTAATTAATTGTCTATCATTTTTTTAAAAATCAAAATTTTCATTTTTTTGAAATTTGCCTTTTTACCTTACTTTTTTCAAAACACGTTTTTTGAGTTAATCGTTATTTTTTAGCATATTTAAGGCAAAATTTAAACTTTTTGCAATTTTTTTGCTTTTTGACATTTCTTTACTTTTTTAGAAATTTTAATTTTTACAAAATTTACATATCAAGAATTTTACACATTTTTTCTCAGCATAAATTATTACTTTTTTTCATAATTTATTGCACATTTTTAACATAATAGTTATAATAAAGATATTAAGGAGGCCTATTATGTTTACTAACAAAAAAATTCATTTTATAGGTATCGGTGGTATTAGTATGAGTGGTATCGCTGAAATTACAAAATCTCTCGGAGCTACCGTAAGTGGGAGTGATATAACGGAAACAGAAATAACTAAAAATCTAGAAAAAAAAGAAATGTTTATCAAATATGGTCATCATCCTGAAATGATCAAAGATGCTGATATTATAGTCTATACTGCTGCAATACATGAAGACGATCCCGAAAGAATCGAAACTAAAAAATTAAATAAAGAAAACTATGAACGAGCAGAATTCCTAGGAATTATTTCTAAACAATATAAAAATTGTCTATGTATTTCTGGAACTCATGGCAAAAGTACAACAACTGGTATGGTATCAATGTGTTTTTTAGAAGCTAAACTTAACCCTACTATACAAATCGGAGCTATTCTATCTGAAATTAATGGTAATACTAAAATTGGTAGTAAAGATTATTTAATTATGGAATCTTGCGAATATGTCGATTCATTCCTTCATTTTCATCCAACTAGCATTATTATCACTAATATTGATGATGATCACTTAGATTATTTTAAAAATCTTGATAATATCAAAAAATCATTTAATAAATATGTAAACTTATTACCTAATAACGGCTTGCTAGTAAAAAATAATGATGATGCCAACTCTTTAGATGTTGAAGACGGTTATCAAGGGAAAATAATTACTTATGGTATTAATTCAGCTGCTGACTATCAAGCTAAAAACATCACTGTAAATGAATTAGGGCATTATAGTTTTGATGTATACTACCAAAATAAAATGCTTATTAATATCTCTTTAAATATCAATGGTTATCACAATATCTATAATTCTCTAGCAGCACTAGCTTTAAGTCATTATTATATTGATGACATCACAATTATTAAGAAAGGATTAGAAAAATATCACGGTGTTGGCAGAAGATTTGAATATCTCGGCAAATTTAATGGTGCTTATGTTTATGATGACTATGCCCACCATCCAACGGAAATTAAAACAACATTAGAGTCCGTAAAAAAAGTTGCTCACAACCAAGATTATTGTATATTTCAATCACATACCTATTCCAGAACGAAAGAACACTTAGAAGATTTTGCCAATATCTTATCTCAATTTGATAACGTTATCATCGCTCCAATTTATCCAGCTCGCGAAATAAATACTTTTAATATTAGTGAAGAAATGTTAGTAGATAAAATAAAGGAAAAAAATCCTAATGTCATTTATCTTGATTCTTTTGATAGTATTCTTGAATATATTAAAAATACTGTTAAAGAAAAAGATTTAGTAATAACTGTTGGAGCAGGTCCTGTAAATAAAATAGCCCAATCTTTAACTAAACAAAACTAAAATGAACAACCAATTATTCTGGTTGCTCATTTTTTAATTTACACCGATAATCTTCTAATATATTTATTATTTCATTTTCTGTTTTACATTGACAAATCTTATTTTTAATCTCTTTATTTTCTGGCAAACCTTTTAAATAATTGAGGATATGTCCACGCATTTCTAAAACAGCTTGTTTCTCACTTTTAGCATTAACTAAGTCTTCTAAATGTTTTTCCATCATATCGATTTTCTCATCATAAGTAACAAATTCTGGCTCTTTTCCATTTTCTAAATAAAGGACACAGTCTTTAATTAACCAAGGATTTCCCATTACGCCACGACCAATCATTACAGCTTGACAGCCTGTTTCATCAAGCATTCTTTTAGCATCATAACAACTAAGAATATCACCATTACCAATAACAGGTATATTAACAGCTTCTACTACGGATTTAATAATGCTCCAATCAGCTTCACCGCTATATCCTTGTGCTCTAGTCCTACCGTGTATTGCTATTGCAGATGCTCCCGCTTCTTCAATTATTTTAGCAACACAGCGAGCATTAATACTATTGCTATCCCAACCACTTCGTATTTTAACAGTTACAGGTGCATCTACTGCTTCTACGACTGCCCGTACAATTTCACCAATTTTTTCCGGCTCTTTCAATAAAGCACTACCACCACCACTTTTAATAGCAACCTTAGGTACGGGACATCCCATATTAATATCGATAATAGCCTTAGGATATAACTTATTTACAACTTTTGCAGCTTCTGATAAAACACTAGAATTAGAACCAAATAATTGAATTGCATAAGGAATATTTAAATTTTCTATTCCTTCTAGCATTTCCAATGTCTTTTTATTATTTCGAATAATTGCCTCAGCACTAATTAATTCTGTAACTACATATCCAACGCCCATTTTCTCCAAAATTTTCATATAAACAGGGTTAGAAACTCCAGCCATCGGCGCTAACACAACTTGATTTTTTATTTCAACATTTCCAATATTCCACTTCATTTTAACCACCAAAAATTCTAGTTTAATTTATCATATATAATCATATTTGTCTAGTAATTATTCTTTATTTAGCAATTTAGAATCATCAACATATTTATAGCCTAATTTATTTTTATTAGAAACAATAGACTTGCCTAACTTTCCTTCCAAAAATCTTTTGCAGCCTTAGCAACATCTCCACCAGCTTTAGCAATTTTCTTATTTTCCGTTAACCCATATGGTTTATATTCTTTTACAAGTTCTCTAGTAGCAATTTCTCCTAAATCAGTTAAAGCAACTTCAATATCGGACATATTATCTCGTAAAGATTCTTTTCTTAAACCCTTAAAACCCTTATAATCTTTTGCAGTCATACCTGACCACTCTTTGTATATTTCATTAGTAAGTACTCCGAACTCATATCCTTCGCTAATACCAGCATTTTTCCAAGCATCAGTTAGTTTATTACGATTCATTATTCCTTTAAGTCTTGCTTCAATCCATTCATCATCATAACCTCTACTCCGATAATAATCAATCGCTCCATAAGATAAAATCGTCGCACCAAGCGATGTTAATGATTAAATCAACGCAAGTTGATTTTTTTGTTGCTATTGCAAAGAA
>CALVKJ010000051.1 GCA_944332675.1 uncultured Bacilli bacterium | reverse complement strand
AGTAGCACAACTTGGTAGTGCACTTGGTTTGGGACCAAGGGGTTGCAGGTTCAAATCCTGTCTTCTCGACCATTTTTTAGCTTATTACACCTATATGGTGTTTTTTTTATATCCCCTTGGTCCCTTTTGGACAATTAACTAAAAAACAACTAACATTATTTTATTTCATTAGTTGTTAAACTGTTATTTATATTACTATTATTAAAAATTGGTGTAGAAATATTTTTAAATTTTCTTCAGCAATTAAAAATCCTATACCGTGATTATGAATTTCTCCCGCTCTTGGTCCAGTTAAATATGTTCCTACACTAAATCTTATTGTAATGATCCCATTTTCTATTGCTTGCAAGAATTTTTTGAAATTTACATTTTTATAAAAGTATATACGATAATACCAATAATGCTCGATGCCATCTATTTTTTTAGTGCAACATTTAACTAAAGCAAGCTTCGATAATTTTAAAGTTAATCTTTCTTTTAACAAATCAAATGTCCAATAAACCTCATTCGAAATTAAAACTCCACGTTTGTCATAAATAAGTAAAACAACAACTTTCTTCTTCCAATCAACTATAATTTTAAAATAATGTCCATTATACCGATGTTTTTCCAAACTAGAAAATTCCGTTAAAAAACGTTTACCATCAACTCCATAATTAGTTACTAAATTTTTTAAAGCATACAAATACATACTATCAGGATTAGCAGTAAATAAAGTAATTTTAGATTTGCTATAACCTTTTTTAGTTTTAATTTCAATTCCATTATAATCCGGAAGAAAAAACTCATCTTTTTCTTTGCCAAGTAATGCCTCAAAGGTTAAGCCTGAAGAATTTTGGCTATTATTAATACCTTTAATATAACCCATATTTCTAATTTTTTTAAACTTTACATATAAATCAACCATTGATTTATCCATATAATCACCTCTTGAGGGGCTATATTAGCATATAAAGGTTAAAAAAATTGTCGAAAAAAAACATACTGCTTAAATTTATACTCCTAAAGCAATATGTTTTTTCTTTAATATATATTTTCGAAGCCAATCTACTGGGAAAACTGTTAAGGCTAAAACAAATACTAATATTAGTTCATTTAACTCTAGACCGTAAGTTCTAAATATTTCTCCCCCATTATAAATGATGTATAACTGAGCAATGAATATAAAGGTAAATATACAAACAAAGACTTTATTTTTACTTAAATTAGCAAATACATTAATACGCGATGTCCGAGCATTGAAAGCATTAAATATTCCCATAAATATAAACATTGCAAAATAAGCAGTCATCAAATAACGATTAGCACTATCTACTCTAATAAAAGTTTTAATAATAGGAAGTTTCAAGAACAAAATACAAAGTACTGCACAATAAAGACCTGTCCAAATAATTTCGCTATACATATATTTATTCATTATTTTAGTATTAGGTGATTTGGGAGGTTCCTTCATATATTCGGGAAGTGGTGGTTCAAAAGAAAAGGCTATACCCGAGAATGTATCCATAATCATATTTAACCAAAGCATTTGGACAATAGTAATTGGTGTAGCAATACCAATTAGTGAACCCACAATAGATAAAATAAGAGCGCAAGTATTAACTGTAAGTTGATAAATTATAAATTTACGAATACTTTTAAATATTGTTCTACCATACAAAATAGCTTTACTAATTGATAAAATATTATTATCGAGTATAACAATATCTGCCGCTTCTTTAGCAACTTCGGTACCACTTCCCATAGCAAATCCGACATTGGCTTTTTTTAAGGCAGGTGCATCATTAACACCATCACCAGTCATCCCTACTACTAAATTCATCGATTCAACAATATTAACCAAACGGCTTTTATCTTGTGGTAAAGCTCTGGCAATTACAGCAATACGATCTAATTTGTGAGCAATTTCTTCATCACTCATTTTTGCTAAGTCAGAACTAGTTAAAACTAAATTTTTATTAAATGTGATAAGACCAACCTCTTTAGCAATTGACTCTGCTGTGTCTTTTGCATCCCCTGTAATCATAATAGTTTGAACTCCAGCTTCTTTAATGATGCGTATACCTTCAAATGCTTCTTTACGAAGTTCATCTTTAATATTGACAAAACCTATAAATGTCAAATTATTAGGATCTTTTCCATAGGCAAATGTTAATACTCTACCGGCTTTTTTGGTAAAAGCATCGATTCTTTTTTCTATTAAACTTTTACTAGTAAGTTTTATAGTTTTTCCATTGCTACATAAAATTTCGCTACATTTAGGGATTACTACTTCACTAGCCCCTTTGATAAAAATTGTTCCATCAGAAGTAGTAATACTACTGTATTTCTTAGCACTATCAAATGGTTCTTTTTTCGTTATATTTACTTTGATATCTTTATCCTTTTTAATAAAATCTAAGATAGCTCTGTCAGTTGAATTTCCCCCGATAATCGAATTATCACTAAATATACTTGAGTTATTATGGAAAAAAGAAGTATAAACGCATTCGTAAATTGGATACTTTTTAATAGTTGCAGAATCTTTAAAACTTTTTCCATCTCCCGATATAAACTCTGTTACTTTTAAAATCCCTTTAGTAAGAGTTCCTGTTTTATCAGTTAACAAAACATTTAAGCTTCCTGCAGTTTCAATTCCCACTAACTTTCTAACCAAAACATTATCTTTAAGCATACGCTTCATATTGCTTGACAATACTAATGTAATCATCATTGGAAGTCCTTCTGGTACTGCTACTACTATAATTGTTACAGAAAGCGTTAAAGCATAAAGGAGATGATCAAACATAACTGGAAAATCAGTGATTGTTGCTTTTATTAAAGATATATCGAAGTTATTTTCAACAACAATGCTTGCAAAAAGATATGATAAAGATGCTAAAATTGCTCCGACATAACCAATTTTACTAATAGTTTTGGCAAGTCCCCGCAGTTTAATTCTAAGAGGACTTTCGGGAATTTCTTCTTGAAGTTCTTTAGATATTTTACCGAGTATAGTATTATCTCCAACTAAAGTAATTTTAGCTTCAGCTTCGCCGCTATAAACAACTGAACCCCGATATACTTTATTTTTATCTTGAACTACTCCAGTATAACAGCTTGTTTTTTTAGCTTCCTTAGTTTCGCCATTTAAGGCTGATTCATCTAAAGATAAATTACCTTTAATTAAATAACCATCAGCGGGAACTTTATCACCACTACTAAGAATGATAATATCTCCGACAACTATTTCACCGATAGGTATTTCTATTATCTTGCCATCTCGTTTTACTCGAGCCTTAGTTTTACTTGATTCCTCTTGCAACCGATTAAATGCTTGCTCTGAGCCATATTCGGAAATACTTGAAATAAATGATGCAAGTAAGATAGCAATTAAAATACCAATAGTTTCATACCAATCGAAATTACGAAATAATACGATTACTTTAATGGCTAGTGCTATTAGAAGTATTTTAATTATTGGATCTCCAAGTGATTCCAGTAATAATTTTACAAAGGTATTCTTTTTTACTTTAGTTATTTCATTTGTACCATATTTAGTTCTCGATGCTACTACTTCTGTTTCACTAAGTCCCATATGCTTGTCCTCCCACAACAAGTATATGTTCTATAACAAAAAAAATGCCGATAATTAATCATCGGCGGTTTGTACAGTTTCAACAATTGTTGGTGCTTTATTTTCTTCAATTTCTGGTCTGTTACTATATAATAATTAATTATTCCTATAATCGCTAGCAAAAACAATCCAACAATTCCTATAAATATTTTTTGCCTTTTATCCATATAGCTCCTTCTCTAAATAAATAATAACAAACAGAGCAATAAAAAGCAACTATAAGTTAATTTCGTATTCTTTTATTTTCTTTATTTATAAAACGATTTAGTCCACGGAATCCATTTTTATGAAAATCAAAATTTTTAATAATACTTTTATCTTTTATATTATTTTTTTCTAAATAATTATCAAGCATTTCTTCAGTTACATCATTATATTCAATGATATCTGTAAATCTAGCAATAAATTCCTTGCTAAATGAATCATTATAACTATTACTACTTTCCATAAATCCTATTTTTTTATTTCCTTTTACATTACTAGTCATAAAGATTAATGTGTTTTTAAAATCTATTTTTTCACCCTTCGCATTTGTAATGAATCCTTCATCTAAAATAGTCAAGAACAAATTAATAATACTAGGAGATGCTTTTTCTAATTCATCAACTAATATACAAGTAAATGGCTCCATTTTGATAGAATCAAATATAGCTCCATCATCATAACCAACATAACCTGCCGATGAACCTATTAGGCGTGTTGTAGCAATATCCGTATTATATTCACTCATATCAAGACGCAATAAATTGACATTTAAATATTTGGCAATTAATTTTACTGTTTCTGTCTTACCTACTCCAGTAGATCCGGTGAGCAATAAAGAAAGCGGTTTAGATTCATTAAATTCTGCCATATTTTTAATAATATTTTTTATTGGAATATCTTGGCCTACAAGATTATCTTTTAAGAACTTTTCTAAACCTTTATAATCCTCTTTTTTATTTAGGGGAACATTAATTTTTCTACTTATTAAATTTATTATATCTTCTTTAGTTATTTTAATCATTTGTTTAGAGGCTATTTTTATCTTATTATTAATCTTTAATTCCTCGTTATGATAAAATAAAGCTTTTTTAAAATCATTAGATTTAACCATCTCTTCTTTTTGCTTGTTAATGTTTTTGATTTTTTCTTGTAAATTCAAGACTTCTTTACTAGAGTTATTACCTACTTCCTTCATTGCACAAACAGAATCAAGTGTATCAATCGATTTATCGGGATTGCGACGATCTAAGATATATTTATTGGTAAGGTAGACAATATCATCAATATTTTTGTTAGTTATTTTAATATTATAATGGTTCTCAAAACTTGGCTTTATTTTATTTAATATTTCTTTAGTTTCTTCAATATTGGGTTCTCGTACTTTAATCAGTTCAAATCTCCGCATTAAAGCTTTATCCTTGGCAATAAATTTATTATATTCTAATGTCGTTGTTGCCCCGATTATTTTGATTTTGCCTCGAGCTAGATATGGTTTTAAGATATCACTGGCATTGATGGCCCCTTCTGCTCCACCAGCATTAACAATTGTGTGTATTTCATCGATAAACAAAATAATTTCGGGATTATTTTCTAATTCCTTTATTACTTTATTAAGTTTTTCTTCGAACTCCCCGCGATATTTAGTTCCTGCCACTAAAGAGCCCATTTCTAACATTATTATTTTTTTGTTCTGTAAATTTTTAGGAACTTTTTTATTCTTTATTCTTCTTACTAATTCTTCAACTATAGCTGTTTTACCTACTCCGGCATCTCCTACTAAAATGGGGTTATTTTTATTTTTACGAATCAAAGTTTCGATTATTAAACTTAACTCTTTTTCGCGACCAATGACAGTATCATTAAAATCGATTAATTCTTCCATATCTTTACCGATATTCAATATTTCTAATTTTTGATTGCTTTTTTGCTTTGCCCCACTTAATTCGTCATACAATCTATCTAAGTTTATATCCATACCATATAAAAGGCGAATGGCAATGCCTTCTCCTTCTTCAATAATTGCACGAAATAGATGCTTAGCAGTTAGTTCTTCACTACTTTCTTTAGCATCTTCTCCAGCTTGAGCAATAATTCTTTTTAAAAGCGGGGTATACAAAATAAAAGAACTAATCTTTGTAGCACTTCCTACCACTAAAAGGAGTTCATTTTTAAAATTATCATACGTTAAATCAAACTTACTAGCAATACTTGCTAAAGTTTTATCACATTTTAAAATACTTAAAAGCAAATGTTCACTACCAACATATGGATGGTGTAAATCTAACATTTCTTCTTCTGCTTGTTTAAAAATTCTACTAACTTCTAAACTATATTTATTGAACATAGAATCCTCCTTAATTAATTCTATGTTAATAATGGTTATCTATTATGGAAATTATTCATTTCGACTTCATCACTCATAATTTTAAAGTTTGTTGGATAATGTTTTAAAATTGCAACTGAAGAAGAAAAATTGAAATTGTAAAGAAGCCGAAATATATTTTGAAGATCACTAAAAAGAAGATCGTGATTAATGGTAGCTTGATAATGTTTTTCTTCTAGTATTTCTCCAGTAGGACTACTTACAGTATAGCTTATTTTTAAATCAGCGTGCTCTATAGGATATTTTAAAGACAACATTCTTTGATTAGCTTTAATAGGATCAATCGTTAAATCACTACTAAAATGAATTGTTTCTAAATTAGCATTCTTTTTTCTACTTCCCATAAATTCACTAGCAAAATATAAATATAAATCATCACTGGTTGTATTATCCCAAGTAATCTTAACTTTTTTATCTAAAAAACCAATATTAGTTTTAAGGTTCGGAGAATATATAGCTATTTCATCTTGAGATAAATCTTTCATTGCAGGATTATATATTATTCTGGTACTTGGATCTTGCAATAAAAATGTCAATTCTTTTAACGCTATGTCATTTAAAAGAGTCATATCTAGACCAATATTTAAACAAAATTCTTCTAAAGATATATTTTTGACTTTTAGGCACTCAAATAAAGTTATACCTTGAGTATCACAATAATTATTCAGTTTTGCAATATTTTGTTTAATCGCTAAAATACTTTTCAGAACAAAAGCCAAACAAGTTTGGCATCCTTGCATCACTACAAGGCATTTCTACTTCACAGAGTCCTTCGAACTCTCCATAGACCAGTTTCGGATGGTCGCCACCCTACTAAATTTGTTCTTCCAACATCATTATACACTATTTACATACATTTTTAAACCTTCAAACATTATATTTATACTAGCATTAATATCACGATCATGTAACGCACCACATTTTGGACATTCCCAACTTCTTATACTTAAATCCTTTACTTCCTTATTTTGATATTCACATAC
>CALVKJ010000050.1 GCA_944332675.1 uncultured Bacilli bacterium | reverse complement strand
TAATGATAAAATAATCACTTATATAAGATTTCATTAAAGGATAAACTTCCCCTTCACTTTGTAATTTTCCTATACTCATAATCTCTGGAACATCATACTTTTGGAAAGAATCCGTTAAAATTTTATAGAAATTATCACTAAAAAATGCCATATCTTTACTAATTACACCATAATATAATATATCATTAGCATTAAGTAAAATATGATAATTATTATCTATTTCATAAACATAGATGTCATATATATCATCTTCTAATTTTTCAATTTCTAATCGATTTTCTCCATCAATACTTTCTATAACTAAAATTTTATTAGCAACGGATAACTTTACATCATTTAAAATAAATTCATCTTCTAAAGAAAAACTTACTTCTCCTCCAATATCTATAGCATCATAAGTATAACATATTTGTGATTTACTAACATCATCAGTTGGTACTAATAAAGATGTCCAAACTAGTATAACTACAACTATTACAATTAATTTCTTAGCTTTTGTAGCATTTTCCTTATTTTTAGTTATTATATCTTCTGTTACTTCACAACCAATATATTCATTTATATGACGTTCTTGTAAATTAAGATATGCCCCCACTAAATAAATAACTACATATACAAGTGATCCTACAATTGTAAATATCAACATAATCGTCGAAACATCGGTATTATTTACACAATCTTTATAACTATTAACTTCTCCAAGTAATACTACAAAATCATAAAAAGAATGTAAAAATACAACTGACCAAATATTTTTAGTTATAAAATAAACAGAACCTAAAAGAATTCCTAAACTTGATGCTTGTAAAACTTGCATAACAGTTGTAATAATATCTTGACCATTTAAAGCATTAGATAAATGCACAATTCCAAAAATTATACCACTGATAACTATCGATATAATTACTTGTTTTCTTGTTTTTCCATAAGCACTAGTTATTTCTTCTTGAATAAATCCACGGAAGAAAAACTCTTCAGCCATACCAATAGTTATAGCTAAAACTATTAAACTAATTAAATTAGGAACATCTAAACTTTCTCCCAATAAGCCCATAGAATTACTAAGTAAAACTAGCAAGCTAACAACTAATATTGGCATTCCTCTTTTAATGGAATCAAAAAATTTTTTTCCTCTAGGTTTTAATACATAAAGCCTTTTACGAACTATCAATACTAGTAAAGAAAATAACAACAATACAATTTCCGAAATAAATGTTAAATTATATTTACCATAAAATAATGCTTGATAAATAAGAGTTGCAATATTACCACCAAAAACAAGTAATATACTATAAAATAGTATTAATCCAATTAAAACAACTGCAATAACTTTTAATAACTTTCTATCTTTCATATTCTATTCCATTACTACATTAGTATATATTTCTGATACATCTTCAATTTCATCTAACATTTTATAAAGTTTATCAAATACTTCTTTATCTTCTCCCGCAAGAGTTATTTTTTCTTTAGCATAATATCCTACTTCATCTAAATCATATTCGATATTAGGTATTATTTTTTCTAACTCATCTTTTGCTTTATTGACATCCCCTGGCATTAAAGAAATTACTATTTCTCCATCTTCTGTTTCAATATCGACAATTTCAATACCGGCATTAAGTAAGGCATCAAATACTGCTTCTTCATTATCGTATTTAAAAGAAAGTATTCCCAAGTGATCATAATTATAAAGTACTGAATTAGTAACTCCTAAACTCTTATTAACTTTATTAAATGCTGCTCGTACATTTCCAACTGTTCTATTGACATTATCTGTTAAACATTTAATAACTAAAGTAGAAGCTCCTGGTCCAAAACCTTCATACATAACTTCGTGGTATTCTTCTTGACCAACACCTTTAGCTTTATCTATTGCTCTATTAATAATATCATTTGGTACTTGTTGCTTCTTAGCCTTTTCAATTAATCTTTTTAAAACTACATTAGCATCGGGATTAGGACTTCCCTTGTGCGCCGCCAAATAAATTTCTTTAGCAAAAGTTGTATACAGTTTTCCTTTTGCAGCTCCCGTTTTTTGAATACTTGCTTTACGAACTTCATAAGCTCTTCCCATAATTCTTCACTCCTTTAAAAAATTATAATAGGTTGTTTCATAATCTAATTTAACCCCTCTTAATTGTATCATTTCTTCGATTGTAACAAAAGCATAATTTTCTTTTTCTAACTCTTCCATCGCTAGTAATGCTCCTTCAACCGATTCTGTATAAATATCGTGTAGTAATACAATTGCTCCATCGTGAGCATCTGCTAAAATCTTATCTTTTATTAAATTACGATCTTTAAGTTTCCAATCTTCCGTATCCACATCCCAATTTATTATATGCATATTTGCTAAAGACTTAATATGTTCATTTATATTACCATATGGTGGTCTAAGCAATGTAGGCCTTATACCAATTACTTCCTCAACTGCACTGTTAGTTGAATTAATCTCCGATAACACCGATGCATCATCAAGCAATAACAAATTCAAATGATTATACGTATGTATTCCTATTTGATTTCCTTCTTCATAAGCTCGTTTTAACACATCCTTATTACTATCCACCCGGCTTCCTAAAACAAAGAAAGTAACTTTAGCATCATATTCAGATAAACCATCTAAAAGTCTACTAGTTGTCTTAGTATTAGGTCCATCATCAAATGTAAATGCAATCAACTTTTTATCTTTAAATTGTTCTAAATCTCTATCATTAGGATCAATTATAGAATCAATACTCGTCGAAGAATTACTCATATACTCATTTTTTAAAATACCTTCTAATTTTTCATAAGGAATACTTATCTTTATTTCCCCATCTGCCCAACTAGCTATCTGATATGGTGGAAAAATTATATTAAGGCCATCTTCTGCTAGATAAAAATTTTGGTAATTCTCTTCACTATAACTTGTCCCATCTAAAACCCATTCATCATTTAATATGACATTATTTTCTTGCGCATATGTATAAATACTTTCTAATATCAAAGGTTTAATTTCTTCAAAACCATTACTTACTAAAATATCAACAAAAGATAAATACGTCTTTTTTTCTTGGTCATATACTAAGCTTTTATCTTCTCTTGTATAATGAGCCCCACCAGTATAAGCATAAGCTAAAAGATGCACACTATTAACATTTTTATATTCCACATTAGTAGCACTAATTATTAAATTATACTTACTAGTTTCTACCATTCCTGACTTATCGACAATCGCAATAAAATCATCTTTTTTCTCATCAACAAAATTAGCAATTTGTTTATCTATAACTTTAATACCTGTCTTATCATAATCAATTTTTATATCATAAAATTCATTAGATTCCATTTTATGAACAGATCCCTTTTTATCATAATTATAATAGACTAACAAAATTATTGTTACTACCAATAATAAACTAATAGCTATAACAATTTTTCCAATCTTACTAAGCCTCAACTTCATAACTACCTCTATTATTATAATTGATTTATAAATCTATAAACTCCATATTTTTTTCTATTTTGTAATTTTCTTATAACTTTATAAGGACTATATATTTCAAAATAATCAAAATTTTCTTGCATCATAACATATTCTAAAGCTCTAATAACTAATCTTTTATTATCTTTAGTTCTAAAAAATTTCTGCATTTCTTCCAAAGTATTTTTACTTACATTTCTAAGTAACCATTTATAATACCAATTTCCTCTTACTTTAAATATATAACGATACCCATCAAGTTTCTTTATGCACTTTAAAGCATCATAATATCCTAATTTAATATTATCATTTATTTTCTTTAAATCAAAATTTAAAATGCTTCCCAATTTTCTTGATGGTTTAATTTCTACCACTCTTTTTTTATCAAGATATGGCCTTTTTATTCCAATAGCTTTTAAATCTACCGCATATACTTTAGTATATCCTCTATTTAACAAGGCATTCGCCGGAACATTATCATAAAATCCCCCATCTAAGTAATAGTTATTATCTATAATTTTTTCCATTTTAAATATCGGCAAATAACAACTAGCTAAAATATAATCATTCAATCGTTCCGGAGGAATATCTTTTTTAAATAAATAAAGAGGTTTAAAATCTGGAAATCTCACTGTAACTAACCCAAATTCTTTTTTCGATTTATACAAAGTTGCAGGAATATTCAAATTCTTCAACAAATTTTGCATTTTTTCTGTACTTAAACCTTTGTTAGTTAATATTTGTTTAAAATTACTAAATCCTTCCTTGATTAATCCATAATCCAGTTTATCTTCTTTTAATTCCGTAATCAATTCATCACTTAGCCCTAAAAGAGCAGCTACACTGACATTTTGCCAAAATTTAAGTAATTCTTTATCTCTATTAGAAGCAAGCATTGCAGCATTAAATGCACCGATACTTGTTCCAACAAAACCATCAATTTTAATATGACACTTCTTCAGTGCCAAATAAACACCCATTTGGTAAGCTCCTCTTGCTCCACCACCAGCTAAAGCTAATCCAACCATTATTTCTTTTTTATAAATGGCTTAGCTAATAATCTAGCTATATTTCTATTCTTAGCTCTGCTTCTAAGTCGATTATAATACTCAGCTAAAGAATCATTACGATAATTAATGATTTCATTTAATTCATCTCGATCCCCACAAACAGGACTATAATAATTCTTTTCTAAAAAAATTCGACTAAAAACATATTTACAACTAAGACCATTTATCTCCAACATTTTATTATATAAATCACGAGCAAGAATGCTTTCTTCACCAATAACATTAAAAGTTTTTCTATTTAATTCATTAATATATTTAATTCCTTTGACAAATGCATATGCGGCATCTTCCTTTGTAACAACATCAATTAAATCATTTTTATTAACGTGATACATAAAAGGCTCTTTTAACGGATTACTTAAAACTAACGGAATCCGATATATAGTATAATTTTTTAACTTTTCTTTAATTAAAACTTCCGTTTTATACTTAGCCTTAGAAAAATAATCAAATTCATCTAATTCGATTCGCGACTTAACCGTCGGTTTATCTTTAGTTTTATACATACTTGTTGTAGATGCATAAAATAAATGACACTTAGGGTTATAGTAGCTGATTGCTCTGATTATATTTTCTGTTCCATCATAATCGATTATTTCAGCTAAGCCCCTTTTCATATCAGCAAGCGGCGGCAAACTTGATGCTAAATGGATTATAATGTCGTGATCTTTAACTAAAGCTTCAATTAATATTCGATCACTGACATCACCATATAAAATATTAATTCTTTTCTTAAATCTTCGCATTCTCTTAAATACATTTTTATTTTTTAAATCAAGAGCAGTAATTTCATATTTTCCTTCAGCAAGTAAATATTTAATAACGTGAATACCAATACTACCAGCAGCACCAGTTACTAATACTTTTTTCATATTTTTCTTCCCTTCTTAGATCAAGTTAATTAATACTAATATCATAATCCCTATAATTATACCACAAAAAGTAGCATTATGCTTTATATTACTCCAAACTTCTTTTAATAATTCAAATATTAAGATATAAAATATCATACCCAAAGTAAGAGCAATAATAATACCCGTTACAAATTCACTTATACTACCAAAGGCATAAATAATAAATCCACCGATTAAACCAGAAATAACTAACAATAATGTTGCTAATTTATTACTTGCTTTATTACTGTAATTAGCTATTTGAAAACCAAATGGCAAATTGTGTAAACCAATACCCAAGCACATTAAAATACCACTTTCCAAGTTATTAACACTAACACTATATAAAGCCATTCCTTCAACCATATTATGCAAAAGTAAGGCAAGTAATGTAATAAAACCAATATGTTCTAAATGTTCTTGATGTTCATTGGTATCTTCATCATTTTCTTTATGATTGTGATGATGATGAGGAATAAGTTTATCAATAAGTACTAAAAATACAAAACCAATAATTACAAAAATAATTAAATACCACTTTTTAATTTCTATCAATTCTGGTAATAAATCTAAAGCAATAAGCCCAATAATTACCACAAAAGCACAAGCCATTGCTCCAATTGTAATTTCCTTTTTATGCTTAATAAATTTATAAACAGTAATTCCTATCAAAAAAAATAAACCACTAATAAGTGTTAATAACAAAGCCATTTATAACCACCAAGAATATTGTACAATTAAACCCAAAAAAAAACAAGAAAAAGAGTTACATCTCTTTTCTTAAAACTTTAATCTTGCTTATTGATAGGCCTGAAATTTTTGTAATTTCTTCATTTGAATAATTACTTTCAATCATTCTTTTGGCTGTTGCTATTTGGTTATCTCTTGATCCTTCTTTTTGCCCATCTTCATAGGCATAATCAAGTTCCAATTGATAATGCGAACCATAATTATCATTTGACTTATCTGCCATATATGCTTTAACAAAAGCTAAAGATTCTTCTACTAATTTATTTTCTTTTCTCATATACTTCCTTATTTAAATCATTATAATTTCATCTTTTTTCTTAAAGCATTAATTTCATTTATTGACAATCCAGTTGCCTTTGAAATAAATTCATCATTACTTCCTAAAGATATCATTCTTTTGGCTGTTGCAATTTGATTGTTTTTAGCACCATTTTTCATACCATCCTTTTGTCCATCTTCATAGGCATAATCTAGTTCCAATTGATAATGTGAACCATAATTATCATTTGACTTATCTGCCATATATGCTTTAACAAAAGCTAAAGATTCTTCCATAAATTTATTACCTCCTTCTCTTACTTTTTCTTCCATTTCAGCCACGTCCTTACATTTCAAAAAATTTACTATTCGTAAAAACTCATCACCTTCATTATATGGTCCATCTGGGCATTTGTCAACCTTAATAACTATAAATAATTTATAATTATTAAATTCTTTGATTGGTTCATTTAAAGTTTCCAAATTAACTATACCATATTTATCTAATACTTTATTTGTATCAAAATTACCCCTGATAAAATTAACAATTATTACCCTTTTAGGATTTTCGTATTCTTCTCCTTTATCAAACTGTTCCGAAAACACTCTGTCTTGATAAGCCTTACTTTTAACAAATTCTTTTTTTC
>CALVKJ010000049.1 GCA_944332675.1 uncultured Bacilli bacterium | reverse complement strand
GAAGGTAACAATAACTTTATCAAAGTCATTAAACGAATCGCTTTTGGTTTTAGATCTTTTAGAAGATTTAAAGCCAGGGTTATGATTTGTAAAGGTCTATTTTTCATTAAAAAAGAAGTAGCTATTTAAGCTACCTCGTATGTTAATTATCTTGTGCTACACACACTATTTGACAATTAACCTTTTAAATTACTAGTTATTTTTTTTCTTTAAATAAAGACTAGCAATAGCAATTCCCACTAGAGAAATTCCACCAAGAACTATATAAGTTAAGGCATTATCACCTGTACTTGGGTTTTCTACTACATCTATTTGAGTTAAATCTGCATTATATCCAATTATTGAATATGTGCTTAGATGAGTGGTTTCAAAAGAAACAATTCCATCTTCGTAAGTTGCATCATAAATAGTTTCAACTTTTCCTTCGTCGTTAATATAAGCAACTTTTACATAATCATACTTACTTAAAAGGTCTTCAGCAACTGCAATTGATATTCTATACTTATCAGTACCTTCAATTTTTACAATTTCAGTACCATTATAAACATTAATATCATATGTTGCAAGTACTTCAGAATCTTTAAAAGCAATATTAGTATTGTTTTCTTTTAAAGATTCAGTAATCATATTTTTAGCATCGGAAATTATAGCATCAACATCAGCTAATGTTTTTTCTTCTACTCTTAATTCATAATCATTTGGTAATGGTTTTTCACTTTCGAATGTTACTGATTCATCATCTGTAGAAAGCACTAAATTTGGTTCAACGTTATATAAACCATCAGTTTCAACCACTTTATAGCCGTCGTTTAGTAAAGATTCTACATTTGAATTAAATGTTCCTGAAGTAATAGATACATTTACATTATTATCGTATATTTTATAGTCTTCAACTTTTACATTACTATAATCCTTTAATCCTAATGAATCGGCATCTTCAATAGCAACAGAAATTTCTTTACCATTAAATGTTCCACCATTAATTTCTAGATTTAGATCTTGTTCAACTTTTCCAAAAGCATAAATTGTTAAAGCATTACCAAGTTCACTTTCAATGTTTCCACCATTAATTACTAAGTTTAGAGAATTGCCATATTGAGCATTTTCAGAAGGATAAGTTCCTCCGATTACTGCAATAGCATCACTTAGCCATACGCTTCCTTGGAAACCATAGTAATCTTCAATAGGATCAACATTTAATGGATTATTATTAATAATATTTCCGCCATTAATAGTAACTTGACCCATACGGATATTTATTCCACCATTAAGTGTACCACCATTAATTTCAATTTTTCCTTGACTAGGTGAATAAATAGCAGCACCATGAATAGCAGTTAATGTTCCACCATTAACAATGGCATTCATATCTCCAGTAGTATTATTACCAGCAAATGGAGCATCTAATGCTTTAATTTCACCAGAATCTAGTATTAATGTTCCACCATCAAATGCATAAAATGCATAACCTTGACTTGCATCAAATAACCCAGTACCTTTACTATCTTTAATAGTTAAAGTATGTGATGTTTCAATAGCAGCACCATTTGTTTTTACATTGGAAGTAATTGTATATCCATTTAAATCTAATACTAAATCATTTTGTAATTCAATTGTTGTATCAATTGTAACATCACTTTCTAGTACGCATTCATCTTGTTTAACACATTCTGCAAAATCAGTTTCTGCAGCATTTACATGGATAGCACCTCCCAACATAAATACCGGTAAAAAACCAAATATCCCTGTTAAAATTTTCCCTTTTTTCAATTTTCCTATTCTCCTTTCTATTATAATATTATCGAATCTTTTAACTATTGTCAACCATTTTATAGAAAAAAATATATCATATTTGATAATCAATTACTTTCTTAAAATTTTAATTTTTTCTTCAAATTCTTTAAAGTCAATCATTCTATATTGCCATTGATTTTTTATATCTCCTGGTATATTTATTCGATAATCACTAGATAATCCTAGGATATCTTGAACCATAAATATTAAATACTTAGCAGGTTGATCCATTAAATAATGAATAACTCTTTCATTAATATTGCCACTATAATTTATTAAAAATTCATCTAATGCTATTTTTTGCAAAGCATCTAAACCATTATACCAGCCAATGATAGTATTATTATCGTGATTTCCTGGATATACTACCAAATTGCTAGAGTTTAGACACGTATCTTTTTTATAACAAAAATCAAATGTATATTGAAATATTTTCATTCCTGGTAAATTATAATAATCTCTTAATTTTATGACTTCATCAAGGTTATCTCCCAGATCTTCTACTATAAATTTATTTTTATTTACAACACTAAAAAGGTTATCCAAAAAATCATAGCTAGGACCTTCTATCCACATTCCTTCTTTAGGAGATTTATTAATTGGTATTTTATAAAATGTAGAAAATGCTCTAAAATGGTCAATTCTTATAACGTCAAATAGTTTAGTATTATAAATATATTTTTTTATTAAATATTGGTAATTATCTTGTTTTTGATGAGTAAAATCATAAAGCGGATGAAACCATTTTTGACCAGCAGTATTAAAATAATCAGGGCTAGCCCCAGAAACAAAATCTAAATCATCATTATTTAACATAAAACATTTTTTATTAAAATATACATCACTAGAATCATAATTTACATATATTGGTAAATCTCCAATTATCTTAATGTCATTTTTCTCAGCATACTTTTTTAATTCATTCCATTGATATTCAGCAATAAATTGTAAAAAGGCTTGGTAATCATATTCTAAAGCATCGTAATCATTAATAAAGTACTTCCAATGCTTATAATTATTTGTAGCCTTCAAAGCCATAAATTTAGCATATTCAATATTTCTATTTTCTTTATATTTTATAAATTCTTTATATAAGAAATGATTTTCTTTAAAATTAGCATAAGCCATTTTCAAGTATTTACTTTTTATATTTCTAACATTTTCATAATTAATTTTACCATCATTTACGATCGAGTAACTATCACTTAATAATCCAATTTCAATTAACTTATCAATACTTATAAATAAAGGCTCAATAGCTGTTGATGAAATAGGACTATATGGACTGTTATCAGCATCAATCGGATTTAACGGGAGTATTTCCCAACAATTAAGATTATTTTTATTTAATATATCTATAAAGTTATATGCTGATGGGCCAAAATCTCCAATTCCATATTTATTGGGCAAAGAAAAAATTGGAAGTAATATTCCTACATTTTTCATATCTTAGCACGCATCATAACTTTATAAATACTTTTAATAGTTTCTTTTTTATCGTGATTCATATCTAAAAAGTTAATATGTAATTGATAGCCACTATCTAAACTAAAAAGTATTTCTACCTTCCCGGGTTTAAAATTAATAGCACTAGTAGAAATTGATACATAAGGTATAATATGAATCTTTTTATAATATACTGCTAGAGTATCCCTGTCAAATAAAATCATCTTCCGATCAGTAAACACTACATAATCTTTACTATTTTTATAACCCATTAATATTTTTTCTTCTTTTTCAACATATTCTTTTGCATAATCTGGTAAATCAAAAGGATTTGTTTCGTCCTTAAAATCAAAATATTTAGTTAATTCTTTAAATTTAATATATGCCATATTTTCACATCCTAACTACATTAAAAGTATAACATAGCCAAGAAAAAAGAGCAATTAATTTTGCTCTTTAGATTGTTGGTTCAACTAATACAACATATCTATCTACCCAATTAGTGTCTTGAATAGCAGTTAAATAATGTTGATTAACTTCATCATAGTAATTCATATTAATCATATTTTGATTATTTAGAAAATCAGCTGTATCTTGTGTATAACCTTCATAATCAGAAACTACTAGTATTCCTACTAATTTAGGAGTTGCATCGTTTTCAATAGTAATATTATTTCCTGTAATATTTTCAACAGATGCAGTGTAATTTAATAGATAAATTCCACCTTTTAATGTTGCATTTCTAATTGTTATTGGTGAAGTATAAGCTTCTCCATTCAGATCCCCCACTCTAATAGTTCCTTGACCTTGAGGATTACTACTTGTTGTTTTATTTGTTGTATAAGTACCACCATCAATAACTATATTTTCAGCATTTTCAGAAATATTTATTGTAGTATTATCGTTTTCAATATTAACATCCTTCAAAGTGATATTTGAACCAGTTAAATTTAGACTACCAACTATTTTACTAGTTGAACTACCAATAATTGTTGTATTAGAAGGTACATTAACACTTCCGTTAAGTTCGATAGTTGTGTTTTCTGGAAGCACAACATTTCCACCATTTGCTAAAGCAGATTCAAATCCTTCTTCATCAATATTAATAATAGTTACATTTTTTACACAAGATTCGTTTCCGTATGTATCTTCAGCACAGATATCTACACCATCTAAAGTTTCGTGATAAGGTTGACCATTTCTAAATGTATTTACTGATGTATCATCACCAACAATAAAGACTGGTTCACCCAATAACTGGATCAGTAGTATCACTTACTATTACCCAGTTTTTTAAGGAAGTGCTAACATTTCCAGATAAATCAATATAATCCCAAATTGCTAAATAATATCCAGGTATATTAGTATTAAATGTATCATTATAATATAGTTCTCCTGTATTATATTCAGCTGAAGGATATGTATATCTGATATATACTCTAGGTTCATAATTAGTACTAGTTTCATCTACATTGTCAGTTACTGTTGCAGTAACAGGAGTAAATTCACTACCATATTCAACGTGATAATTATCTTTTTGATTAGCTGTAATAGTTGCAGGAGTTGTATCTACAACAGTTATAAATACTGAATTGCTTGAACTGTTACCAGCTAAATCAGTAGCTGAATAATAGCATTGATACTTATCTGATGGAACTGCCATATTTACATCGCACCATTGAGTTATTGTTAAGTCTTCTTCAGCTGTAAAGTTATCACTGAATGAATATTCAGGGCCTTCAAAAATGGCATCTTTATCTGCTTCAACAGTAGTATTCCAATATTCAACAGTTAGACCTGGAGCAGTTGTATCATAGATAACTCCATCATAGCCTTCAACATCATTTTTTATATCATTATTAGTATATGTTGTAGTATTACCCATCTTATCTGCTACAGTAACACTAAATAAGATTTCTCCCTCCTCAGTATCTTTAGGAAGCTTAGTAACTGCAGCATATAAGTAGCCCTTAGCATTTTCTCTTTCTTCAGTTTTTGAGTACTCATTTCCATCTATTACAAATGTTGGAACTTCACCTAATTCTTCGTGAACAGTTATATATACACCAACACTATGAGTATTATTAGCGTAACCGTTATTTATTGAGTTTGAAGAATTAAAACGTAGTTCTTCTACTTGAGGTGCTAGTGTATCAATAAATACTCTATTACTATTAGAAATACTTATTACTTCTCCACCATTTGCATTAGTAGTCACATTTCCTGCTAAATCAATTATATCAGTTATTTCTAAAGTCATTTCTGTTTCAATTTTTTCAAATTCATCAGGAATAACATATGTTGCTTGATAACGATATGTATATCCATCTTTTTCTTCAGGTATTTCTACTACATTTTCAGTTGGAATAACTATCTTTTCAGAACCATAAACAAGTGTAAATGTTGGATTTGCCACTAATTTTTCAGTTGTTCTAACATATGCAACTAAAGTATTACCATAAGTAGCATAATAATCAATATAATTCTTGCCATTTTCTTCGACCTTTTCACCGTCAAAGCCATTTACATAAAAATTAGCAATTCCTGCTTTAGATGCAGTTCTATCATATACTAATTCACTTGTTTTAGTAATAACTTCTCCATCATTTCCGGCTAAATCTTTATAACCACTTATTGTGTAACTTATTTTTCCTTCAGCAAGTTCTATTTCATCTACAGGTATTTCTATATCTGCACTAAATAAATCATTTCCTTTTCCGTCACCAACATTTTCAAAAGTTGCTGTATAGTTTCCTATTGTTAATATTGGCATTACTGATAATGCTTCATCAAATGTTGCTCTTACTCTTATTGTTTCACCATTTTTTATATAAGAACTTGTTGGATTATCATTATTAATTATTTGAATTTTTAATGATTCTGGATCTGTATTATCTAAAACAACTTCTTCATTACCAACTTCATTAGTTTCAGTTTGATCTATAGCATTTTCTTCTAGTAATATATTGCCTGCATAATCGCCGTAACCATAAACAGTAAATTCAATAACACCGTCATCAAGATTCATATCTTCAGTTATTTTGATATCAGCATAATATGCATATTGTCCTTCTTGTGAACTACGTTCTCTATATGTTGCTGTTGCAGTAACATCAGTACCAGTTATACTAACAATTGGTTCAGTTGCTAGTAATTCTTCAAAATATAAACGTACACGAATTATTTCGCCATCTTTAATAACTTGTTCAAATTCAGTACCATATCTATCTAGATTTTGAACTCCGAAATACACTGGAACAGGTATTTCATTATCAAATACAACTTTATCATATTTATCTGTCTTAGTAATGTCATCAGTATCTAATTCAGTTTCATTGCCAGCAGCATCTTTTATATTAGTAATTTTTACTGGTATTAATTGACCATTTTCTAGTTCTTGTGTTTCACTGTCTATTTTAATAGTTGCAGGACATTTATAATATTGAATTTCTGTATCCCAATCAGTAGCATAACAAGCATCCATACTTATTGCTTCAGCATTACCAATTTGAATTAATGGAGTTGTTGCAGGCATTTCTTCAAATACTAATTCAACATATAATTCTTGTCCATCACCAATAACAGTATAATGTTTATCTTCTAAATTAGTTTTACTATATGTATTATTTAAGACATATAGCCAAGCCTTTTCAATAGGCGTTCTATCAACTACAACTTTATCAGATTTAAGATTCTTTTCAGAAGTATTTCCAGCTAAGTCTTTAACATTTTCTACAGTTGCTGTTAACTTGCCTTCTGCAAATTCTTCAGGTAATTCAATGTAAGCTTGATATACATATTCATCTCTATTGTTTGGACAAACATCTTTTGTTTCTTTATATCTAAACTCATTACCTTTGCTATCTGTAATGACAAATCTAAAATCATCACTTAATAATTCACTAGTTGCAATAGATACATAAATTATATCTCCTTTTGTTGCATAATATGTTTCTACACCACTTGTTGCATCTCCATCAACACGAAATGATAAAT
>CALVKJ010000048.1 GCA_944332675.1 uncultured Bacilli bacterium | reverse complement strand
CCTACACGACGCTCTTCCGATCTTTTATTTTTAGTTTATAGATATGCACCGAAGACATTTAGGTTGAGGTAATTATGGAATATATATCATATTATAATTCTTTGATTGGTGATATTCTTCTAGCCAGTGATGGCGAATTTCTAACAGGTCTTTGGTTTGTAAATCAAAAGTATTATGCCAAAAATTTAAATAGAGATGCTAAAGAAAAATCCTTAGAAATATTTGATTTAACTAGAAAATGGTTGGATTCATATTTTGAAGGAAATAAACCAAGCTTTAACATTCCGATAAAGTTTATTGGCACTGACTTTCAAGTAGCTATTTGGCAAAGTTTACTTAAAATTCCTTATGGTGAATTTGTAACTTATGGTGATCTTGCTAGAATTCTAAATACATCCCCTAGAGCAGTAGGAACTGCGGTTGGTAAAAATCCCATAAGTATAATTGTGCCTTGCCACCGGGTAGTAGGGAAGAATAATTCATTAACTGGTTATGCCGGTGGTATTGATAAAAAGGAATATTTACTAAAATTGGAATCTACAAAAACAATGACAAAACACGACAAAAAATAAGTTGCAAAGCTTAATTATATTTGTTAAAATAAATTTGTAAGTGTTACTTCTAATGGTGGTAACGCCTACTTATGGTATGGCGCTAATATTTAGCGTCTTTTCTCATTTATCTTGCCGATTAAGGCAAGAACAATAATTATTATTACTAGACAAAATTTATTATCGTTCACAGCCTCGCCTCACTTTCATCCTGATCTCCCGAAGATTCCCCCTGAAGCCGGAATCCGGTAAAGTAAAGCAGACTTCCACTAGTAGGTAACAGTTATTTATTCTAAAGTAATGTAAATACAAAATCAAGGAAAATAGTCCGTCAAAAATCGACAATAAATATATTGACTACTTATAATATAAAGATATATAATTAATGTGAAACAAGTTTCATATAGGGTGATGTTATGATAGAACTAAAAAATATAAGTTTTAAAAAAGATAATAAAATAATATTAGATAATATAAATTTAAAATTAGAAGATAAGAAATTTTATTGCCTAACTGGTCCAAACGGTTCAGGAAAATCAACTCTTGCCAAAATAATTATGGGAATAGAACATCCTAATTCCGGTAAAATATATTTAAATGGTGAAGATATAACTGATAAATCAATAGATGAAAGAGCCAAACTGGGAATTGCTTTTGCATTTCAGCAACCAGTTCGTTTTAAAGGTATTACCGTTTTTGATTTATTAAAATTTGCAACTTCTAAAAATATAACTCGTAAGGATGCTTGTGAATACCTATCAAAAGTTGGACTATGTGCCTTAGAATATGTCGATCGAGAAGTAAATGCTTCACTTTCTGGTGGTGAGTTAAAACGTATTGAAATTGCTACCATAATTGCTAGAAATCCAAGTGTTGCCATATTTGATGAACCTGAAGCAGGTATCGATTTATGGAGCTTTCAAAATTTAAATACAGTCTTCAAAGAATTAGGAGCTACCTCCAAGGGAGTTACTTTAGTCATATCTCATCAAGAAAGAATACTAGATATTGCTGATGAAATAATTTTATTAGAACAAGGCCATATTACTAAAACCGGCACTAGCAAAGAAATGTTAGATTCCTTATTATGTGAAGCAAAATGTTGTAAGAAGGTGATTAAATGAACAAAGTAGACGAAGCATTATTAACTGAAGTACTTGGTGATAATTCAGAAAAAGCTGATGCCATCAACATTCGTAAGAATGGGGAAAGTATTAAAAGAAGTGTATCACCATACATCGATATAGTTTCTAAAAAAGATAAGAGTGGAATTGATATAATTGTCAAAGACAATGTTAAATTTGGTATTGTTCATATTCCTGTAATTATTACCGAAAGTGGTTTAACTGATGTCGTTTATAATGATTTTTACATCGGTAAAAACTCAAATGTCATTATTATGGCGGGATGTGGAATTCATAATGATTTACATAAGGATAGCGAGCACGATGGTATCCACCGCTTTTTCTTAAGTGAAAACTCCAAAGTAAAATATGTCGAAAAACATTATGGCGAAGGCAAGGGCGATGGTAAAAGAGTTTTAAATCCTACCACTGAAATATATATGAAATCAGGGTCCTCAATGACTATGGATAGTGTGCAAATAAAAGGTGTTGATGATACTATTCGTATTACGAAAGCCGAACTAGCTGAAAATACAACTCTTGTTGTTAATGAAAAAATACTTACCAATAATGCCCAAACTGCTAAGACTGAATTTAATATTGAACTAAATGGTGAAAATGCTAGTACTCATGTAACTAGTAGAAGTGTAGCAACAGATGACTCTTATCAAGAATTTAAATCAAATATTACTGGTAATACTAAGTGTTATGCTCATGTTGAATGTGATGCTATAATTAAGGATAATGGTAAAGTTAAAGCTATCCCAGAAATTTATGCCGGATCTGTTGATGCTAATTTAATTCACGAAGCGGCGATTGGTAAAATTGCTGGTGAGCAACTATTAAAACTTATGTCTTTAGGTTTAAGTGAAAAAGATGCTGAAGCAGCAATAATCGAAGGATTCTTGAAGTAGGTGGAATGATGCAAAAATTAGTTATAGTAAGACATGGAGAGAGTATTTGGAATCTAGAAAATAAATTTACTGGTTGGACTAATGTTGATTTATCAGATAATGGTATCAAAGAAGCCAAAAATGCTGGCAAGACTTTAAAAAGATTAGGTTACACTTTTGATATTGCTTATACTTCAGTATTAAAAAGAGCAACATATACCTTAGATTTAATCTTAAAAGAAATGAATTTAAATATTCCTATTATTTGTAGTTACAAATTAAATGAAAGACATTATGGAGCTTTGCAAGGGCTAAATAAAGATGAAACTAGACAAAAATATGGCGATGAACAAGTAAGATTGTGGCGAAGAAGTGCTGAAGTTAGACCGCCAGCCTTAACTAAAGACGATCCAAGATATCCGGGGAATGATCCAATGTATAAAGGATTACCAGAAAGTGAATTGCCTTTAACAGAAAATCTTGCTGATACTATTAAAAGGGTAGTAGATTATTATGAATCAACTATCATTCCCGATTTAAAATGTGGTAAAAAAATAATCATTGTTGCTCACGGTAATTCTCTTCGTGGTTTAGTAAAATATTTAGATAATTTATCAGATGAAGAAGTTATGAACTTAGAAATTCCTACTGGGTTACCTTTAGTCTATGAATTAGATGATAATTTAAAACCAATTAAACACTATTATTTAGAGGATGAAGATAATGCCTAATGTTCGTGAACCGATTAAAGAATCGTCCAAAGAAAAGAAACAAAAAATAATTGATGTTGGATTTCGCCTTATGTGTGAAAAAGGTTATCACAATGTTTCTTGCGTAGATATTGCTGCTTCTGCCAATGTTTCAACAGGCATAATTTATCAATATTTTAAAGATAAATTAGATATTTTTATTGCAGGAGCAAAACTTTATTCAGAAAAGTTAATGTTTCCAATGCTAAATGCTTTAGAAAATAAAAATATTACTAAGGAAAACTTTGATAAAATCTTACGTAATATGATTGATGAGGCTATTAAAGCACATACGTTAACTAAAAATGCTCACAAAGAACTTATGTCGATGAGTTGTCTAGATAATGAAGTATTTGCTATATTTAATTTTAATGAAGAAGCCGCAACCGAAAAGTTAGTTAATAACTTTCCTAATACAACCAACATTAAAGAAAAAGTTCATTTGTTAATTAATATGGTTGATAACTTATGCCATGAAATAGTTTATCATCATCACGATGGCTATGATTATGAATTTATGAAAGAAGAAACTATTAAACTAATAGAATATATGATGGAGGATACTCATGAAAACTGATAAAAATATTTTAATTGCCTTTATACTAAATTTAGGTTTTTCTATTTTTGAAATCATCGGTGGCTTACTTACAAGCAGTATTGCAATCATTTCTGATGCTTTCCATGATTTCATCGATGCCTTTAGTATAGGGTTATCTTATATTTTAGAACGTAAAAGTAAAAAGAAGCCTGATTATAAATACACTTATGGTTATATACGTTTTTCGGTTCTTGGAGCATTCCTTACCACAACTTTCCTAGCTGCGGGTTCTATCGTCGTCATAATTAGTGCTATAAATCGGTTATTTAATCCAGTGGATGTTCATTATAATGGAATGATTATCATTTCAATTGTGGGAATAATCGTAAACTTCATTGCTGCTTATAAAACAAAAGATGGTGATTCCCTAAATCAAAAGTCTGTTAACCTACATATGCTTGAAGATGTCCTAGGTTGGGTAGTAGTATTTATCGGTTCAATACTAATGAAATTTACTGATTTTTCTTATATCGACTCAATTATGAGTATTGGTATTGCTTGCTATATTTTAGTGCATGCTCTAAAGAATCTAAAATCTGTCCTAGATTTATTCTTAGTTAAAACGCCTGCTTCAATTGATATTGATCACTTAAAAAAAGAGTTATTAGAAATTCCCAACGTAACTGATATCCATCATATCCATGTTTGGAGTATTGATGGCGTAAATAACTATGCAACACTTCATGCTGTAAGTGATACCAAAGAATTAATTAAAATAAAAAAAGAACTAAAAGAATGTCTAGAAGAACACGGTATTGCTCATAGCACTATTGAACTAGAAAGTACTAAAGAAAAATGTCCTGAACATGATTGTGTTGTAAAGGCATCAAAGAGTATTCATCATCGCCATCATTAATGTCAAACTCGCAAGAGTTTTTTCTTTTGCTCTTGACTTGGAGTCAGGTCTAGAGTTTATGATATAATTAGTTTAGAAGGATGATTATGAAAAAATTAGTAATTTATTTTTCTCATACTGGGGAAAACTATATGAAAGATGGTATAAAAAACATCGACACGATATTATAAAACTATTTTTAAAGGTAAATATAATTTTGTTAGAATATTTACACTTATAATTGATATTGGTTTATTTATAGCAATGCTTGGTATGATGATTAGTAGCATAATTATTTCTAGTGATGTATTTGCATTTTTAAATATTCCAACTTCTGAGTTTGGTAGAAACTTACACCTTGCATCAACTGCCTGGGGCTTCTTCTTAGTAGCCATGCATATTGGTTTGCATCTAAATATCCTAGTTTATAAAGTTAAAAACAAATTAAAATCTAGTAATTTTGAATATGTTGCATACCTTCTATTAATTGTCTTATTTATGGAGTATATAGTTTTATCAAACATAAATTGTGGGAAGATATGTTTTTGTTAACTCATTTTAAATTTTTTGATTACAATCAAAACCCAATTATATTTTATTTAGAGATGCTATCGATTGTCATACTTATAGCCACAGTAACTTATTTATTAATTAAATTTAGTAATAAAAGAAAAAGCAAAAATAGTGCAGAGTAATCTGCATTTTTTCGTTGTCTAGTTTTATTTAATTATTATATAATATAATTAGTGATTGATATGAAGAAAATAGTTTTAAAAATCTCAGGGATGACTTGTAGTGCTTGTTCTTCTGGTTTAGAAAAATATTTATCTAAACAAAAGGGCATAAGTAGTGCATCAGTTAACTTAGTATTATCTCTAGCCACAATAGAATACGATAGTATTTCAGTTAAAACTATCGAAAAATATATTTCCGAAGCGGGATTTAAAAGTCTTGGAGAATTTAAAAAAATAGGTGAATTAGAATCTAATTCTAGTGATAAACATAAATTAATCATTTTAGGATTGGTTGTAATATTTTTGATGTATGTATCTATGTATCATATGTTTAATGCTCCAGCATTTCCTTTGCTTAATCACGATCATCTCGTAATACTTGCAACATTTATGTTACTAGTATCAATTATATTTTTAATATATGGTTTTGATATTATCAAAAGTGGTATTAAAAACTTAATTCATAAAATGGCCAATATGGATACTTTAGTAACGTTTAGTGTCCTATGTAGTTTTTTATATAGTTTATATGGCTATATTGAAATACTTGTTGGTAACTCTAATTTTATCCACAATCTTTATTTTGAATCTGCTTGTATGGTTATTTATTTTATTAAGTTAGGGCGCTTCATTGAAACCCTTGGTAAAGATAAAACTAAAAGTGCCTTAAAAGAATTAGTACAAATTACTCCTGAATATGCAGTGTTAAAAAAAGAAGTTGAAGAAGTTAAAGTAACCATTGATGAAGTAAAAGAAGATGATTTGCTCATAAGTAAAGCTGGCGAAAAAATTGCTGTTGATGGCATCGTTAAAAGCGGTAAAAGCTATGTTGATGAATCTTTTATCACCGGAGAATCTAATCCCGTATTAAAAAGGGCTGGAGATAATATTATCGCAGGATCCATCCTTTATGATGGTTATTTAGAGTACAATGCTAAAAGAATTGGTAAATCTTCAACAATATCCCAAATTATTGAAATAGTAATTAATGCTACATCTAACAAGAGTAAAATTGAACGCCTTGCTGATAAAATAAGTGGTTATTTTGTTCCAATAGTTATAGTTATAGCCATATTAACTTTTATAATTCACTTGACTTTGGGTTCATCACTCACTGATTCTCTAACTCACTTTGTTACCATTTTAGTTGTTGCTTGTCCATGTTCTTTAGGTCTAGCAGTACCTCTAGTTAATGTAGTTGCTAATGGTTTATGTGCTAAAAAAGGAATATTCTTACGTAACGGAGAAGTATTAGAGAAAGCCAAGGATATTGATACGTTAGTATTTGATAAAACAGGAACATTAACTTATGGCAAATTAAATGTTTATAAAATGTTTAATTATTCTAAAATTCCTGATAAAGAACTATTAAATATTGTTGCTAATATTGAAAATTTATCTAATCATCCTATGGCACAAGCATTCAAAGTAAAAGAAAAACTAAATGTTACTAACTATCAAGTTATCCCCGGTAAGGGAATAAAGGGTAATATTAATCATAAAACCTATTATCTTGGTAATGCTAGTATCCTAAAAGACTTAAATATTGAAAATGAGTATACAAAAAATTATCAAGAATTAACTAGTGCTGGTTGTAGTATAATTTATGTCATTCAAAACAAAAAGGTCATCGGCTTAATTGGTCTTCGGGATACAATAAGAAAAAATATTCAAAGTGTTATTAAGAAATTTCAAGAATCCGGAATTGAAGTCATAATGCTTACCGGAGATAATAAAGAAACTTCTAGTATTAT
>CALVKJ010000047.1 GCA_944332675.1 uncultured Bacilli bacterium | reverse complement strand
TTGTATTATTTATTTTTATTACCACATCGCTTCGCATTAAACTATTTATACCTTTGGGAAATTCAATATCTAAATACTTCATATTTTCAAGAGTATAATTATAATCTAGTTTTAGCATATCTGATATAATTGTTGCAACATAAGATTTAAGACTAGGATCTTTAAAGAAAAACTTGAATCCTGGATCTTTTGTTAGATCTCCATAGAATGAATAATCAGCCATTTTTATGAAACCTCCTTTCGCTTTATATATTTACTTTTTTATCCCAATTTCCTTTTTTTTAACAAAAAAACTGCAGGATTATTTTCCTACAGCACTTCTACGATATCTTTCTTTTGGATCTAAATATTTTTTTCTAAGTCTTATTTCATCTGGAGTGATTTCAATATATTCATCAGATTCAATAAATTCTAAAGCTTCTTCTAAAGTAAACTTTTTAGCTTTATTTAAAACTATAGCTTCATCAGCGTGAGCACTACGGGTATTTGTAAGTTCTTTGTTCTTGCAAGGATTGACATTCAAATCCCCTTCTTTATTACAAATACCAATAATTTGTCCAATATAAACTGGTGTTGAGGGATCAACTATCATTGTACCTCTACTACTTAAATTAAATAGCGAATAACCAAATGTAGTACCGTTTTCCATAGATACCAAAACACCATTTTTACGTCCTTGGATAACTCCGGCATATGGACCATACGAATCAAATGAACGAACCATTATTCCCTCACCTTTAGTTTCTGTAATAAAAGCCCCACGATATCCAATTAATCCCCGGGTTGGTACTAAATATTCTAAATGAGTATAACCAACTTCACCAGGAGAAACACTTTGCATCATACCTTTTCTTTCATTTAAAGAATTAATTACTGTACCTGAATATTCATTTGGAACATTTACTATTACTTTTTCATAAGGTTCTAATTTTTGTCCATTTTCTTCTTTAAATATTACTTCTGGTTTTGAAACGGATAATTCATATCCTTCACGACGCATATTTTCTAAAAGAATTGACAAGTGTAATTCCCCGCGGCCACTTACTTTGAAACCATCAGAATCAGGTAGTGTTTCTACTTTTAATCCTACATTAGTTTCAAGTTCTCTTTCCAATCTTTCCTTCAAATGTCTATTAGTTAAATATTTACCAGACTCACCCGCAAATGGCGAATCATTTACTAAGAAATTCATTGAAAGCGTTGGTTCTTCGATAACTATTTTAGGCAGTGGATCAATATGATTTTTATCACATATCGTATCTCCAATAGATACGTGAGAGCATCCTGCAACTGTTACAATATCTCCGTAATAAGCTGTATCTACTTCTACTCTTTTAATGCCTTCGTTTACAAATAATTTAGTTATTCTAAATGACTCAGTAGTTCCATCATTTTTAGCAATGGCAACAGTTTCTCCAACACTTATTTTGCCTTTATTAATTCTGCCAATTCCAAGTCTACCTATGTAGTCATCATAAGCAAGTTGACTTATTTGCATTTGTAGTGGATCAGAAACACTTCCTTCAAAAGGTTTAGTGTTATTTATGATTGTTTCAAATAATGGTGTTAAATCTTTTCCTTCATCCCCCATATTATAAATGGCATATCCTGCCCTTGCACTACCATAAAGAATTGGAAAATCAAGTTGTTCATCAGTAGCACCAAGTTCCATAAATAAATTAAAAGTCATATCTACTACTTCTGTTGCTCTTTGATCCTTTTTATCTATCTTATTAATAAACAAAATTGGATTTAAATTATTTTTTAATGCTTCACTTAAAACAAATCTTGTCTGAGGCATAGGTCCTTCTGCTGAATCAACAAGTAATATTACTGTATCGACAGTTTTAATAATTCTTTCAATTTCACTTGAAAAATCAGCGTGTCCTGGTGTATCAACTATATTTATCTTATAATCCTTATATTTAATAGCACAGTTTTTAGCGGTTATGGTAATACCTCTTTCTTTTTCAAGATCTCCACTATCCATAACGCAATCTACTAATTCTTCATTATCACGAAATACTCCACTTTGACGAAGTAGACCATCAACTAAAGTCGATTTACCGGCATCAACGTGGGCAACAACTGCAATATTTATTATTTTATCCATAATACTCACCCTTTTTTCGCACCCCTAGATAATAATACAAAGTCTTTAAATTGTCAAGAAGTTAAGAAAAAATCAAGCCAAAGCTTGATTAATAACCTAATTTTTCATAATAATCATATAATTCTTTGAATCTATTAAAATGAATTACTTCTCTTTGTCTTAAAAATAAAAGTGGTTCTATTACTGCTGGATCCGTTGCCAAATTTATTAAATTTTCATAAGCACTACGAGCTTTTTGTTCTGCTGCCATATCCTCCGACAAATCAGTAAGGGGATCTGATGTTACAGCAATACTCATCGCATCAAATGGTATGCCATTTGCATTACAAGGGAATACTCCTTTATTATGTTCCGTATAATAGCTTTCTAATCCTGCCTCTTTTATTTCTTCAATTGTAGCATTTTCTGTAAGCTGATGAACAATAGTTGCTACCATTTCCATATGCCCCATTTCTTCAGTTGCAATATCATTAAGTAAAGCTCTACCTTTTTCATCAGGCATTGTAAATTTTTGCGAAAAATAACGTAACGTTGCTCCGAGTTCTCCAGCTGGACCTCCAAATTGGGTAACAATTAATTTAGCCATTTTTAAATCTTTTTTGGTAATATTAATTGGATAAGCTAGATGTTTAACATACTTAAACATATTTAGTACCCCCTTCATTTTCCCAAGGCCATGGATTTTTAATCCATTCAAATTTTTCATTTGAAGTATTATCAATTACTTCGATAGGTCCATAATTTTTAACATATTCCATTTCATACTTACAAGACCTTTCTACATACTCATTAAATTTTTCTAACATCTTAGTATCCTCTGGATGTAAATCAAGATATAAATTTAAGTCGTTAATAGCAAAAGACATCTCCATAATTTCTAACAACAATTCTTCTCTTTTGGTTCTTGGAATTATTTTCTTATATGTATAGTTTTTATAAGGTTTATATTCTTTAGCAAACATATTTCCTCGTAAAAAGCCTTCATCAACATTTACAAGTTTTGTATTACTTTGATCCTTACCAGATAAACCACTATACAAATCATAAGTAATAAATCCAAAATTATCATCAAATAACATTACACTAACCTCCCTATCCTATACTATGACATTTTAACTACTTGGTTTGGGTAAAATACTCATAAATATTTGAAAAAACAGCAATATTCATGTATAATTATAAAAGGTGATAATAGATGTCTAAGAAAAAAAAATCAAAAGAAAGTAACAGTATCAGCTATAGCGTTGAACTTATTGGCCTAATTTTAATTTTAATTGGTATAATAGGCTTTGGCTTTGGCTTTATCGGTTCACTTATAAAGAAATTTGCTATGTTTTTGGCTGGAACTTGGTGGATGATTGTATTAATATTTTTAATTATCCTGGGTATTTATATGTTATATAAAAGAAAAATGCCTAAATTTACTAGTCAAAAATTAATTGGTATATATATCTTTATTATAATATTATTAGTAGCTAGCCATTTTGAATTTTTAAATCAAGCTAATAGTCCTCAAGAAATACTTAGTGCTACTTATAGCAATTTTATGGAACGTATTTCTACTATCGGGGCAAACAATGCTTTAGAAACTAATGGTACAACTTCCATTGTTATCGGTGGTGGCTTTATCGGGGCTCTATTTATAGCATTACTTTATGGTTTATTTGGTAAAACTGGTTCAATAGTTATTTTAGTAATATTAGGTATTTTTGCAGCAGTCTTAACATTCAATGTTAATTTATCAGAAATTTTCAAAAAAATATTTGGATTATTTAAACGTAAAAAGAAAACTACTACAGAAGAAGAAATTCCTATTAGCTCTGCTGATGATATAACACCAGTAGTAGAAAATAAAGAACCAACTCCTAAAAAGGAAGAAAAAATTATTATCACTAGTATGGAAGAATTAAAACAAAAACCAGTTATGCAAGAATCTCTAGAAACTAAAGTTAAACACGTTGAAACTGAAGAAGATTTAAGTTATCGTCTTCCTAAATTTAATGAAATATTTGATCCTCTAAAACCTAAAAAGGTAAATTCTACAGATTTTACTAAAAGTAATAAAGAAATACTTGAAAGAGTTTTAAGGGATTTTGGCATCAATGCTAAAGTCGTGGAAATCCATATCGGACCTGCAGTTACCGAATATGAACTTACTGTTCCTGCTGGAACTAAGGTAAGCAAAATTGTTAATATTAACAAAGAAATTGCTCTAGCCCTTGCTGCTAAAGATGTTATTATTCAAGCACCAATTCCTGGTAAAAGCACAATTGGAGTAGAAATACCTAATCCAACTATTAGTAGCGTAACTTTAAGAGAAGTTCTAGAATCTCCGCAAAATTTAAAAAGTGATGCTAAAATATGTGCAGCTTTAGGAAAAGATATTATGGGTACACCAAAAGTAATGGACTTAACAAAAATGCCTCACCTTTTAGTTGCAGGTTCTACAGGTAGTGGTAAATCAGTTTGTATCAATGGCATTATTGCATCCATTTTGATGCGTTATAAACCTAATGAAGTAAAATTAGTACTTGTTGACCCTAAAAAAGTTGAACTTACAAATTATAATGGTATCCCTCACCTACTATGCCCAGTAGTAAGTGATCCTAAAAAAGCAAGTCTTACTTTACAAAAAGTTGTTGTAGAAATGGATAATAGATTCCAATTATTTAGTGATAATGAGGTAAAAAATATTGCTGGTTACAACGAAATGATTGAAAAAGAAAATCGTAGACATCCGGAAAATCCTACAGCTAAAATGCCATATATTGTTGTAATTATTGATGAACTTGCTGATTTAATGCTTGTTGCATCTAAAGAAGTTGAAGATTCAATTACGCGTATTACCCAACTTGCTAGAGCAGCAGGTATACATTTAATTGTTGCAACTCAAAGACCATCAACCGATGTCATCACTGGATTAATTAAAAATAATATTCCTTCTCGTATATCATTTGCAGTATCTAGTCAAATAGATTCGAGAACAATTCTTGACCAAGCTGGTGCTGAAAAACTATTAGGTAAAGGTGATATGCTTTACTTCCCTATGGGAGAAGCATCCCCTACTCGTATTCAAGGTTGTTTCATAAATGATGATGAAATTAAAAGATTAATCGATTACTGTAAAAATCAAGCAACTGCTAAATACGATGAAGAATTTGAAAACGTTAGTGCAAATACTTCTAGTGGTATTGGTAATAGTGCCACTGGTGGTGAAGATGATGAAGCATACAACGACGTTGTAGAATTTGCTATTCAAACAGGCAAAATTAGTGCTTCACTTATTCAAAGAAGATTCCGTTTTGGTTACAATCGGGCAGCCAGAATGATGGATTTACTCGAATCCCGTGGCATCGTAGGTCCCCCTAATGGATCAAAGCCTCGTGAAGTATTAGTCAAATTAGAGAAAAGTGATGACGAATAATGTAAAAAACAATTCCAAAAAATTAATTTTTATGTTAATATAATTAATGAAAGGTATGGGATAATTTATGGCAAATAAGAAAAATTCTTCTACAAAACAAGTAAAAAACAATACTGAGGAAGTAGTAGAAATTAAAAAAACTAAAGAAGAAACCAAACAAGTTGCTGAAGCAAAACACCGAATATCAAAAAAGAATATATATATCATTATTGGTGTAATCGTTGTTCTAGCAATCGTTGGATTTTATATTTACCGGTGGCAAGAAATTCGTGATGAAGAAAGATTGAATAGTAGCTATTTAATTTCATCAGGAACTATTAGTTTAGAAATTAGAAATCTTGATGAAGTAAGTCAAATATTATCAGAATCACCTACTGAATACTTTGTTTTGATAACTTATACAGGTAATGAAGATAACTATAATTTAGAAGAAGGAATCAAAAAAATAATTGATGATTATAAATTAAGTGATTCGTTCTATTATTTAAATATCGAAAGTATGATAGAAAGCGACAATTACTTAGCTAGATTAAATACTGCATTTAATACTGATAAAATTACAACAGTACCAATAATCCTTTACTTTAGAGATGGTGAATTGGTGGATACTGTTACTCGAGATGATGATAATGTTATCAATGCTGGAGATTTTCAAAAATTACTAGATATATATGAATATGAAGGCGAATAAGCCTTTTTATTTGCTAAAGAAAAGAGGAAACATCGATGATTAATGTAGTTTTATTTGAACCAGAAATACCTCAAAATACCGGAAATATAATGCGAACTTGTGTTGCAACTAATGCAACTCTTCACCTAATTAAACCATTGGGATTTAAAGTAGATGATAAAACTTTAAAAAGATGTGGTGTCAATTACATTGACAAATTAAAATGGTTTATTTATGAAAATTATGAAGACTTTTTAAGTAAAAATAAAAATGGCAAATTTTATTTTCTAACAAGATATGGGCATCAACCACCAGGAAACTTTGATTTTAGTGATTCAAGTGATAATATTTACTTAGTTTTTGGTAAAGAGTCAACTGGTATTCCTAAAAATATTTTAAAACCTCACCTAGATACTTGCATTCGTTTACCAATGTCAGACAATGTTCGAGCCCTTAATTTATCTAATACAGTTGCAATAATGGTTTACGAAGTTTTAAGACAACAAAATTATCCTAACTTATTTTTTGATGAACCACATAAAAGCAAAACCGAAATAGAAGACTTTATAAAATAAAAAAGTTGGATGAAAATCCAGCTTTTTAAATGCCATAATTAGATAACCAATCCTCAAAACTTGTTAAAGAAGTTGTACCAAAGAATCCAGCAATTTGTTTTCCACCACTTATAATGATAACACAAGGAGTAAATCCTTTTTCATTTAAGAAATAACCAAATGTATCAGTAACTTCTTCGCTTTTGCCTTCCTCATCCATAGTTGTTGTGGTTTCTACATCGAGCAATTCTATAATTGTTTGCCAATCATTACTACTACGATCTACTTGAGTAATATCTAAATATTGAGTAATGTAATTATTGTTTATTTGAGCTTCTTGTAATATTGGAAGCAAATCATGACACACTGAACACGTTTCTCTACCAATATAAAGCACATAAGTACCTTCATTAGCAAACATATCCATAACATCACTTACACCAACAGTATGCATCATTGAAACATCATAATCATTTTCTTCTGAACTAGCATTACTACTACAAGAATTAACTAGCATAATAATTGCTAATACCAAAAGTAATAACATAATAATATACATAGATATATTTAATTTTTTAAATTCTCTAGTATAATTTCTTACTTCTTCTTTTGCCATTTTTTCACCTCGCTAATATTATTACATAAAATTGTGATATTCTCAAGAAAAAAAGAAAAAAGTTCTAAAAAGAACTTAATTTACAAAATGGTGGCTCGTCTGGGAGTCGAACCCAGGACCCTTTGATTAAAAGTCAAATGCTCTACCTACTGAGCTAACGAACCATAAATAATAAAATTGGCTGCCTCGGCTGGGTTCGAACCAGCGGAATGTCAGAGTCAAAGTCTGATGCCTTACCACTTGGCTACGAGGCAA
>CALVKJ010000046.1 GCA_944332675.1 uncultured Bacilli bacterium | reverse complement strand
TAGACATGTTCCTTTTATTTTGCAAAAAAACAAAAGTGTATGTAAACCACTTACACACACTAAATATTTTACAACCTGTTTTTATAATTCTCTAACTAAGTGCATTTCTCTATTAGTTGGTACAATTTTTTCTAAGAGTTGATATTGTAGTGATAAATCTAGAGCTAATTTTACCATTACTTCTTTATCACGAGTATAATCTGAACATACAATCTTTTCTTCTCCATTTGGTAAAGTAAAAGTTTTTTTATTATGTTCATCAACTTTTATATTAGCAACTTGATTAGGAGAAATTTGATAAATTCTATTATGTAATCTACTTGAACCTATAAATAATGTTATTTCGTTGATAGGGTCAACACAAAGTGTAGTTCCTGCAAATCCGGGAGACATAAATGCTCTACCAGAAAGGGGAGGATAGACACTCAAATTCTTAGGATCCGGTTGTTTTAAATAAACAAGGGAACCATAAAATCTTGTATATTTATCGTCATCTTTAAAACCTGTTGCAGTATCACTAATTGATTCTACTGCCTCTTTACTTATAATATCACCTTTAATTAAAGCTTGCCCCAATTTTATCATATCACTTTTGGTTGAAAAAAATCCGGCATGTCCTGGAGCTATGCCATTTTTCTCCCCAATAGCAACAGCTTTAGCATCATGTGGTGTTCCTGGTACATTATCGTATTTTGTAATAACCGTTCCATCACTTTTAACAATACTTGAATAATTTTCATTGGCAACTCTATCTAATTTTTCCTCTGGTACATTTAAATATGTATCTTTCATACCCACCGTTTTAAATATTGTTTCATTTACAAACTCTGTAAAAGGCATTTTACTAACTCTTTCTACAACATATCTTAATACCATTGCTCCCATATCCGTATAGGCATTACAAAAGTTTTGATCATCCTTTTTATGTACTCCAAATAATATTTGTTCTGCTTCTTCCGGACTTTTAGCACTATCAACTCTTGTATCTGTTACAATCATTACTCTAAATTTGAGTAAATCATATATTGTTACATCACTTAAATTTTTAAATTCTGGTACATACTTTGTAATTGGATCAAATACATCAATTAAACCATCTTCGTTTAATTTTAAAATAGCAATTGCTGTAAATAGTTTAGAAGTCGATGCTAAATCAAATATTGTATTTTGTTCAATTGGCTTTTGCTCTGGCACTAAAATACCATTTTTCATCACATATTCCTGTCTGTTGCCGCACATAACGGTATCTCTAGTTTTTTTTGTTCCAAAATCGAGAATTACCCCCGGAGTAATTTGGGTAAGTTTGACAAAATTATCAATTATTTCTTTTAATCCACTTTGTTTAAATAATAAAAATCTTAAAGATGTAAGATTGGCATGTGGATGTTCTTGAACAACTTTTAAAACAGGATTTAATAATTCTACATAATCACTCCTTGTAAATATATCTTGTAACACGGGAGAAGATGTATTATTTTGATTTTTTAATAACTCATCAATATACTTTCTATATATATAGTATGCTTTTAAATTGTGCATAAATAATCACCTTTTCTAAAAAATACAAGATATATTATAAAAAAATGCTTAAAAACTGTCAAGATTAATAAAAATTGTCAAAAATTACCAATTTTATAATGCATTATTCGTAGTTTTGTGATATTATGATTAAGGTGAAAATATGGAAGAGATGAAAAATAATAAACAAGAAAAAACAATTGAAACTAAACCAGAAGTAAAAGAAGTAAGTTTTGCTAAATATATAATTAATTTAAGAGAAAAGAGAAATCTTACTCAGAAAGCTTTAGCAGAAAAGATTAAAGTATCTGATAGAACTATATCTAAATGGGAGAATGGCTTAACTGTTCCAGATTTAATTAATATCAGAAATATTTGTAAGGAACTAGGTGTATCTGCTAATTCAGTAGTTTTAGAGAAAAGTACTATTTCTGATCGTTTTAAAGATTTCTTACGTTTCTTAGCAGTTTTGTGGAAACATATATACAATAATATATTCAAAGTTATATTTGCAATTTTTTTTATTTTACTATTAATCTATTTCATAAATAATTATAATTCCGTAAGTATGTACATACTAAATTGTGATAATAGCGATATCACTATTGGTAATGGTTATTATATTAAAACTAAAGTTAGAAATATTTTGATTATAGATAATATAAAGCTAAATGATGAAAATTACAATCCAGATATCGATTCTTTAAAACTAGAACTTTATCTCATAATGAATGGTGATAAAGTAGTTATTTATGAAGATGATGAATTAGAAGATATATTTATAAATGAATTAACTAGTTACAAAGATACATTCACTAGTGATGTAACTAGAGAAATAACCAAAGGACTATATTTAGGTATTACAATTAATAGTACAGAAAGATATGATTGTAAAATAACTTTAAGAAAGAATTTTAGTAATACTAGATTAGTATATAGTTCTTATCAAAATAACAAATCTTATGATTCTGATTATCAAAAGTTCCTAGGCATTGAAGATAATATTGAAATAAATGAAAATTACTATAAAAATTATAATAGAAATTATTTAAGTTCTGTTTATGGTATTAATGTAGATACTGCTGAAGTTGAAACCCAAACAATAAATGATGATGATAATAATTTATTAAAAGATCTTGACTATACTTATGATAAAGAATCAGATACCTATACCAAAGTTGATGGGGATAAAACGATAATTTATAAACCACAATTTGATTTATTAATAAGTAAACATAATTTTGAAAATTTGGATAATAATATGTATTATTATTTCAAGAAAAATAGAATAGATTTAGAAGCATACAACAATAAAAATGAAATAGAAACAAAATTCAAATATTTTACTAAATATAAAAGTTTATATTGTGTTGTTGGTAATTGCGAAAATTATCAATCAGAAATCGACTATATTTTGGCTGAATATCAAAGAATTTTAGAAACTCTCTAATCGTGGAGTCGCAACTCTCACGATTTTCTATTGCCAAAAAACTACAAAATTTGCTATGCTGTTTTCGGATAGGAAAGGAGGTCTGATTAGTAGTATTGAAGATTATGAAAGTCGTAGCTGCTTTCATAATTATTGGAACTTTGTGTTTTGTAAATAATGTTAAGGCAACAATCAGTGAAGAAGATGAAACATTCTTAAGAAGCATTTTTTCTGAAGCAAGACTTAATATAATGTCAGAAGAAGAAAAAGAAGAATTAGTAAATGGTGATCTAACAGTCAATGAAAAAATTTATCAAGTAACGCAAACTCTTAATGGTACATTTACTTATTCAGAAGTTGATCCCGAAACAGCGGAACTTATAAAAGAAAACTTTAATAATGGTGTAAGCACATATGATGCAACTCATGAAACAACTTATAAGAGAATTACAATAATTGATAATTATATCGGAGGAAGTACTCACAGTGTTTTGGTTTACACCCAATGGCTCGTAACCCCCGCTACTAAATCCTTTGATGTTACAGCAATGCGTATAGATGGTGGTTATGTCGTTGATGGAACGCAATCTGGAACTCAAGTATATTGGGAAGATGGCGAATATAATTATATAAACTACTCTTGGAACGGAACCAACATTAGAAAAACTGACAATGGCTTTGGAATTTCGATGAACTTAGTAAATGGGGCATCTTACTTTGAAACTGATATTAGTGCTAATGTCGTAACAACTTCATCAGACGCCGTAGCTTACGGTACTTACCAACACGCAGTTACTGACGTTACATTAAATCAATCACAAAGTTACACGATTAGTCATAATGGTTTAGGTGGTGTTGTTAATTTTACAAATAGCGTTTATAACCTTTATGACGGAATGGCTGGAGTTTCAATATCACTTTAACTCTAGTAGATCATTAGATTATTTAGTTTTTGGAAAGTAAAAAGCGAACTGCTAATAAACTTTTTTTAAGAAAAAAATAATTTAATCATCGTTTGTCAATATTTAATCACGAAGGGTGTTAGATTATTGTTGCTGGCTATAGATTATAAGGTAACCTTATAATAAAAGGAAGGAGAGGGAAGCCATGAAAGGAAAACAATGTATAGATCGTGAGGAAGCATATAAACCAATTTATTTTTATACTGTTCCTCGACACTCTTTTTTTAATGGAGTTTGTCATAATATACGATTATAATTCATACCATTAATTAGATTAATGAAAGAATGGGTGGGTTATGGAAAAAGAAAAAATTATATCTTCAATCGCAAAACGTGGCAATGGGGAAATATATTTGGGCGTAGTCGGAGCAGTTAGGACCGGGAAATCGACATTTATCAAACGCTTTATCGAAAATCTTGTTGTACCTAATATAACAGATGAATACGAAAAAAAGCATTACTTATATGAGATTCCACAAAGTGCACAGGGTAAAACTATCATGACTACAGAACCTAAATTTGTTCCTAGTAACGGGGCAACTATTAAAGTTGGTGAATTTGAAACTAGCATCAAATTAGTAGATTGCGTCGGATACGTTATCCCAGAAGCTAATGGCTTTGTCGATGAAGAAGGAAATCCACGAATGGTTAAAAGTCCGTGGTTTGAAGATGCTATTCCTTTTGTGGAGGCAGCCGAAATAGGCACAGAGAAGGTCATTAAAGACCATGCAACAATTGGTATTGTCGTTACAACTGATGGATCATTTGGCGAAATTGCAAGAAATTCCTATGTTGAAGCAGAAGAAAAGGTTATAACTGAACTTAAAAATATTGGAAAACCTTTTATTGTAATTTTAAACAGTGTTCATCCGACGAATACCGAAACACAAGCACTAGCAAGATCATTAAGTGATACTTATGAAGTGCCTGTTATGCCTATTAGTGCTGAATTGATGAATGAAGTAGAAATAATGGAAATATTAAAAACAGCTCTTTATGAATTTCCGGTATTAGATATCAAAGTATCTATTCCAGAATGGGTTCATGTATTACCTAATAATCATGAAATAAAGGCGCATTACTTAGAAAAAATTAAAGAAAGTGTCGTATCTGTGGAAAAAGTCAAAGATATCGACGACATTTTGAACCACTTTAATGATTCCGAGTATATTTCTGCTTCTTATATAAGTGAATTAGATGCCGCAACTGGGACTGTTACAATTAATTTAGAAAGCACTAACGAGCTTTTTGAAAGTACATTAAAATCAATAATGGGTGATATGGTTACCACTAAAGCAGGACTCTTAAAAATCTTTGCTTCATATAGCGAATCTAAAGAAGAAATGGATTCATTAAGACAAGCTGTCAAAATGGCTAAAAGTACTGGCTATGGTATAGTTTATCCAAGTTTAAAAGAATTAAAACTGGAAACACCAGAACTAGTTAAACAAGGCAACCGCTATGGTGTCAAATTAAAAGCTATAGCTTCGAGCATCCACATGATTAAAGTTGACGTTGAATCGACATTCGAACCAATAATTGGAAGTGAGGTACAATCAAAAGAATTGATTAACCACTTGATGCGTGATTATGAAATTGATGCATCAAGCATTTGGAAAAGTGAAATCTTCGGACGTAGTCTAGAAACTATTGTTCAAGAAGGTATTCAAGCAAAACTTAGTATGATGCCTGATAATACTCGTTATAAATTAAAAGATACTGTAACGAAAATTGTCAATAAAGGCTCAAATACTTTAATAGCTATCGTTATCTAGCGATAGCTATTTTTTGGCTAAAATATCTATTTTTTGTCAAGAAAAAGTAAATAATACTTAAATTTTAAGTAAAATGATATCAAATTTAAAGAAAATTTGCGAAATTTTGTTGATTTTAGGTGTGTTTTTTGATAATCTTAATATGTAAGGATAATATCTTTACAAAATTTAGAATGTATGGGAGGTAAAAACATGTCTAAAGTTGAATTAGTAGAATTAATCGCAAAGGAAGCAGGACTTACTAAAGCTGATGCTGCAAGAGCACTTGATGCAACACTTGCTGGTATTACTGCAGGCCTTAAGAAGGAAGGAAAAGTATCTCTAGTTGGATTTGGAACTTTCTCAGCTAAGAAAAGAGCTGCTCGTGAAGGAATCAATCCATTAACTAAAGAAGCTATCAAAATTCCTGCTAAGACAGTTGCTTCATTCAAAGCTGGAAGCAAATTAAAAGACGCTTTAAATTAATTTAGTTAAATTAGTTAAAAAAATGAAAAGTTGGTGCAAATCAACTTTTTTTTATTTTGGTTTTAGGATATAATATAAATAAAGAAGGGAAGTATGCTTATGAAGAAGAGATCTATTATATTATTAATATTGGGAGTAATTCTTCTCATTATTCCCTTTATCTTTAATGATTATAGTATAGTTAGATTAATTTTATTGGCTCTGGGAATATTTTTAGTAACTTTAAGTTTAGTGTTCTTTAAGAAAAGAAACATATTTTTAATTATATTAACTCCAATAATTTTGATATGTTTATCTTATGCTCTAGATACATTTTTATTTTATCAATTTAATCGCATTCCTTTGTTTGTTTATGAGGTAAAAAGTAGTGATAGAATGCGAACATATAATAGTTTTTTCTATCGTATATTTGATTGTAATGGTGATCTTTCCCTAGATTACGGCTATATTAATGATTATGTTTGTAGTGAAGATGATCTAGATACAATTGATATTAATACATTTTTAAGTGATCCTGCTAAAGCTTATGATGAATATAAAAATAAATTTGTCAAATTAACGGGTAAGATTAGCAAGTTATCTGGCACAGCTTCTTTGGAATTAAGTCCTTATACAACTGCTGATAACTCTTTAAATGGTTATGTTAATTTTAATAATAATTATGTTGTTAGAGTAAATGTTGATGAATCTCTTAGCTCATATCGGATTTATGATAACATAACTGTAATAGGTCGAGTTGCAGGAGAGTTTGAAGAAAATAATGTAACTGTCATAAACTTATTAGATACTTTATTAATACCTAGTGATATATATGATTCATTTAGTTTTGAAATAGTTAACAATGACAATAAAGAATTAGTTAGTTTAGAAAGTTTGCAAAATTATTATTTATATGGAATAAGCTCATTAACAGTTAAATATGCCAATGATGCTATCTATGAACTTAGTTATCTAATTACGGATTCGCGTTTTACTTTAGATGATATCATTGGTGATGCTAGTGCCACAAATCTTTATGATGAAGAAGAAGTATTACAAGCTAAAGCTTATGAGTTAGAAAAATTTAATGTTTTAGTTTGTGAAAACGATAGAAAAATAATTGGCAATAAAAGTTTTGATTTAACTATCGATTTATGTAACAAATAGGGATTGACGAAAGTCCCTTTTTTATTGTATACTAATTGTATATCGAGAAAAGGGGACTGGCCTTTGGAACACTATTTTACAAATAATCCGGATTTAAAAAGTGAAATAAGAGAATTACCATACACAATTGCCAATACGAAATTTAAATTTTTGAGCGATAATGGAGTATTTGCCAAAAATAAAATTGATTATGCGTCATCTTTTTTAGTAACTTTATTTTTAGAAAATCATCCCGAACTTAATGGTTCCAAGGTTTTAGATGTCGGTTGTGGCTATGGTTTTATTGGTTTGGTTGTTGCTAAACTGACTAAAGCTTCCATCGATTTAATAGATGTTAATAAACGAGCACTACATTTATGTGAACGTAATATAAAAATAAATAAAATAGAAAATTGTAATGTCTACTTAAGTGATTGTTATGAGAGTGTAAAAAATAAATATGATTATATAATAACTAATCCGCCGATAAGGGCTGGAAAAGAAATAGTAAACAAAATATTGCTCGAGGCCAAAGAACACTTGACGGATAATGGCGAATTATGGTGCATTGTTCATAAAGATCAGGGCGCTAAATCGACAAAAAAGCTCTTAGAAGAGTGCTATAATGTGAAAGTGGCAGGAAAAAGCAAAGGTTTTTACTGCTTTAAAGCAAAAATTTGTTGACAAAATTCTAATTAGGATATAGAATTTTAA
>CALVKJ010000045.1 GCA_944332675.1 uncultured Bacilli bacterium | reverse complement strand
TCCTTTTTATTTCATTATCAGTTCATAATATTACACTATAAATTCACTTTTGTCAAATACTTTTAAACGCATCATAGCATTTTTTTCTATATTTTCCTTCATTGGTAATTTTACAACTGTTTTAGGATGTCTTGATACATCGATTTTCTCATCAGTATCATTGTATATTTTATTAATTTCATATGTAATTGTTTCCATATTTGGCCCAAAAAATTCTACAACATCACCAATTTTAAAATAATTTCTCGATTCAACTATTACTTGTTCTTTCTCTTCATCATACCCTAGCACTAATCCTAAAAAATCTTGATTAGAAATTTCTTCACGACCGTTAAAATATTGTTCCTCTACTCCCGGTAATTTATCATAAAATTGCGGAGTTGACTCACGATTAGCACACCGATTTAAAATATTTAAATAATAATTTTCTAAACCAATAGTCAAAGTATTATTTAATGCCGCATCAATCATTCTCCGGTAACACCAAATAACTGTTGCCACATAATATATCGAACGCATTCTTCCCTCAATTTTAAAAGAATCGATTCCTAAATCTATTTCATCTTTGATAAATGGGATCATATTTAAATCTTTCGGAGTAATAGTTAAGTCTGGCTTATTAGGAAATGAAAAATTCCACCGACATACTTGAGCACATCCCCCGCGGTTAGAATCCCTAAGTGTCATATAGTTAGAAAGCACACATTTACCACTAAAAGATGTACACATCGCCCCATGGATAAAAGTTTCCACTTCAATACCCGTTTCTTTAACTTTTTTTACTTCTTCTCTCGAAGCTTCACGAGCAAGAACCACCCGACTAACACCTAAGTTACGCCAAAAGTTAACTGCTCGCGTATTAAGTAAACTTGCTTGTGTTGATAAACATACACTAAAATTTAAATTCAATTCTCGAACTCTTTTTATAACAGCAATATCACTAGCTATAATGCCATCAACATTTATACTATCTAAGTATTTTAAATATTCATCTAAATCATCAAAATCTTTGTTATGAAATACTATATTTACTGTTACATATACTTTTTTTCCTAAACTATGGGCATACTCTGTTGCTTTTTTGATATCTTCTAATGAAAAATTCTTGGCATTAGCTCGCAGATTAAAGTTTTGCCCTCCGAAATAAACAGCATCAGCCCCATACATAAAAGCAAACTCTAATTTTTCAAAATCTCCTGCTGGAGCAAGTAACTCAGGCATCTAAATCACCTACTTTATAAACTGTTGCCTTATCAAGGAATAATGAGTCATTTAAAATTCCTCCTAAATCTCCATTTAATACGACATCCAGTACCTTTTCACTATCTAAAAATATTGGATCATACCAAAAATATAAAACGTTATCTAAATCTAGTAATCGTAAAGCATTATAATAACTACTTGCATAAAACTTTGTACCATATTCATTTTCCACAATTCTAAAATATTTATCATCAATACTAGCAGTAATATTAGATTCATTTTCAAGATTGTGGTACTTATGATAATTAGTAAGCAACAATCTTCTAGAATACATTAATGTTTTAAGTCCAAACACATTTACTACTAAAGTCTTTTTACTATTTTCTACGATATCTCTAATTTCTGTTTCCGTTAAATCATTAGATACTACTACACTATCGACATATTCTAAATAATAATTGATAGAAATTGTATTAGTAGCTAAATGATCTAGTAAAAGAATTTTTGTTATATCCATACTTTTGACAACATCTATAATTCCCAAATCATCAAATACTATACCTTTGATATTACTATTTTTTAAAATATCTTCTAACAAATCCAAATCATTATCATCCAAAATGCGATTAACTAACACAAAATCATCGATTTGTTCAATATCAAATTCTAGTTCATATCCAACACAAAAAGATTTAAGAGGGTATACTAACCTAATATCAGTACACTTTCTTAAATCATTTAAAACACTCATATTTGTAACAGTAACTAATTTCATTGCTTCCATGTACTTACCGCTAAACCATCACCAATATCTTTAAATTCCGTATCAAATTCTTGATTATTTTTAAGAAAATCAACATAATTTTCAATTTTTTCCACCAAACTCTTTAAATTACCTTTATCAAGTTTTGCTGATTCTCCAACAAACCCGTGGAATTTAACATTATCAGTAATGATTACTCCTCCTGGATTTAAAAAATGCTTATATTTTTCAAAAAACTTTGTATATTGTCCTTTAGCAGCATCGATAAAAATCATATCATATCGCAAATTTTCACTTAAATTAAGTTCTAAAGCATCTTGAAATACAACATTAATTTTTTTCTCCATACCACATTTTTTAACATTTTTAAGACATTCCATATATCTTACTTCATCTCGTTCAATAGTTGTAACAGTTACATCTTTTGTACTAGATGCCATAAGTATTGCGGAATAACCAATAGCACTCCCTATTTCTAAAATGCTTAAAACGTTGTGCTCTTTGATATAACGCATTATAAACATAATCGACTTTTTCTCAATAATCGGTACATTATTATCAATCGCATATTTTTCCATTTCAAGTATATGTTCTTTCATAAAACCTCACTATCCATAAATTTCTCTAAATTCTAAAAACTCATCATAATTATCAGTAAAATATACATTACCTGTTATAATATCTGCAAAAAAGTAAACATAATTTGTATCTGCAGGATTTAATACCGCCTCAATACTAGTTATCGCTGGACTGCAGATTGGTCCAACAGGTAATCCGATAAATGATGCAATACGAGTATTATAAGGATTTTCATCATTTAAGTCAACTGTTGTAAGACTTTCTGTTAAATCTTTTCTAACACCATAATAAGTAGTTACATCCATTCCAAGATTCATCCCTAAGTCTAATCTAGTATAAATTACTTGCGCAACCTTTGCCCGATCTTCAATATGTATTGCTTCTTTTTCAACGATTGAAGCCATAGTAAGTATTTCATGAATAGAATACTCACTATTTTCTAATTCATCTCTTATTTCACTTAATCTTGCATCCGTTTCATCTAGCATTTTTCTAATTGCCATATCAAAAGTAGTATCAACATAAAAATCATAAGTTTCTGGATATAAATAACCTTCTAATCCATAGTATAAATCTGTATTTAATATATCTTCCGTTAAAAACCAATAATCAGCTATTAAACTTTGCAAATAATCAGGATCATTAACCTCTGCAATAATTGTATCATATGAAAGATCAGTGTTATCAGCAAGTAACCTCATATATTCTTCTAATCTAATACCCTCTTTAAAAGTAATTCTGGCTGATGCTCTTTTATTATCGATGATATCCCCGTTAACTAAGACACTAATTATATCTTGCGTCGACATACCTCTATTAAGTTCATAATTACCCGCCTGAATATTAGTATTTCCAGATAAAAGGATATAAACTAGTGTTACATATTTACTTCTTATCAAATTAGCTTCTTTTAAATTATCTGCTATTACTTCTTTGCTATCTCCGGCATTAACTGTGAAATTAATTACATCAGCTTCATCACCTACTGCTCGCAAGTTAAAAAAGTAACCAATAACTAATAAAAGAACTATTAATATAACAGCACTAGCACTTATAATCACTTTTTTTTTCTTCTTACTCACTAATATCACCACCATTCATCTTATTTTGTATTTGCAAAAGAATCATATCTAAAAATTCCAAAATTTCTTCATCCTCAATCGGAGTTATTTTTTGCCTTCCATTACTAAATTCATAATTACCAGCATAAGCAATAGTATCACCACACTCATTTTGTTCATGCTTAGTATAAATTATATAATTAACCCCATCAGATTCAACATTAAGTAAAATATCATAATTTTCTTTACCATCTTTAGATTCTATCACTAAATTATTCTTTTTCATATACTCCTCTTTAAAAAGCTTTCTAATATCAACACCGCCGATAGTATATCGACTTTTCCTTGCTTATTTATCTTCTTTATTCCATTATTCTTCATTATATTTATAGCTTCTACCGTTGTAAGACGCTCATCTTCTAAATAAACCTTTACTCCAGCATTTTCTAAAGCTTCTTTAAACTTTAAACTACGTTTTGCAGCAAATCCCAAAGAATTATCCATATTTTTAGGAAGTCCTAAAACAACAGCAGTAACATTTTCCTTTTTAATAATATCTAAAACTTCTTTTAAAGCTAAATCATATTCTTCTGATGGAAATTTAATAAGTTTATAAGGGCTCACTAAAGTATTAGTTTTATCACTTATAGCTACTCCTAAAGAAGTAGTTCCTAAATCTAAACCTAAATATGGCATTATTTCCCTAAATAGGCATTGATTATTGCCATAAGTATTTCACTGCGATCATACTTACTAATTTTCTTTCTTGCTTCATTAAACGTTGTAATATATTTTAAATCTCCTGTTGTAAGGTAACCAACTAATTGATTAGTAGCATTATAACCTTTAAATTCTAATGCTTCTATTACCTCATTTAAAAGAATAAGTATAAGTTCTTGTCTTAATTCAGCAACATTAAATACACTCGTCTTATTAAAATCCATCTTTTGACCACTTCCAATCATCACAATAATTCTAACAAATATTTAATATTTAAGCAAGTTTAATATCTAAAGCATATAATATTATCCCATTTAAATTAACTTCAAAATTTACTTCTAAATTATTAACCAATTTTTCTTGTGGAAACATTAAAGAAGTGAACTCAAAATAATACAATTCCTCGTCATAACCCTTAATATATCCCCATTTATTTTTCTCATTAATATATGTAATATATCCCGGCATTATCGCCTCACCCCTTCATCTAATTGCCTCTTAACATCATTTAAAACTGTTAAAAATTGGTATTCTGCTCCCGCAATACATTCATAATGTAACTCACCGTTTAAATCTACTGCTACAAACCAATTATCACTATAATAAATTCTTTTCGCAGTATAAATGTCAAAATCCAGTTGGGAATCGATTTCTTCATAAATAGTTTTAATCGTTTGGTAAGCATCATTAAATTCTTTAAATTGATCAACACGATGATTAGTACTTATTTTAAATAATTCTTGATATTTTTCATTAAAATTTTCTTTTATTCTTCTAATTTCTCGTAACATCTCCATAGCTAAAACTTCTTGATGATTTTTAAGAAGCATTTTTCTAGTTTCTGCTAAAGCTACAATTTGGTTTTGCATTTCATTCAAATCTCGAAACATCGCTAACTCATTTTCACTAAAATCGACGATCTTATGATTACTTCCCAGTTCACTTATAGAATAAACATAATCATAATCTATCGGATAATCATAACGAATTTCATCTATGCTGCTGCCTTTTCTTAAACTTATAATTCGACTAGGATTACTAAAATTTCCATACATATCATTATATTTATTTTCAGGATCATATATATGAAAACGTTTAGATTCATCTAAAACATCAGGAAAAATATTCGTATCAATATAATAATCTTCTGCTGTAACTACCAGAGCAATGCCTCCATCTTTTTCCTTTTCATTACTAATTTTAATAACTTCATCTGCCCAAGCTTTAAGAAGTAGCATCACTATTTTCTTCTCTTCGCTAGTTAATTTTATACCTTCGATAGAATGGACAAACAATACATTGCCATTTCTTAAAATCGGCGAAAATGCCACTGTCTTACCAACTTTATCACGTATTTCAATACCACCGCCATAAGGGGTAGTAGCACAATACTCTAACAAACTTACACCAACACCATAGCCATCTCCTGCACCATTTGGTACAAAACAATTGCTAGTCCGAAATCCTGCACTAATAATATCTCGATCTTGAGGATGAAAAGTAAAAAGATAATTCTTGCCTTCATTAATACTTACTTCCGGAAACTTCTTTGAATCTTTTTCTTCCATCATTCTGGATATTGTAACTGCCCTTTCGGGAGCTGTCCTTGGACTTGTAACATATTTATTAAATGTAGAAATATAATCAAACAAATCTGACTCCAAAAGTGGCAAATCTCTTATTTCAAAATTAGGAATTTTTTCATATCTCGCTTTCTTCCGTCCTCTAAAACTTTCTTTCCGTTTTATATCTCGTTTCATATCAATTATATTACTAAGTATTGCTCTTATTTGCCCAATATTAAGTCGTAATTTTAATGCTTCTAAATTTGCTCTTTTAGTATATTCTGTAATAATTAAATCCCAATTACTTAATACCAAATTTAAATTTTCTACAAAATAATTAATATCTTCATTTGCAGAATTATCTAAGTATTTCTTTATTGGTGTATTTTGTACGTGATAAGATTCTCCAAGCAATAAATTAATAATTGTATTATTTAACATAGGTTCCTTTTTATCTAAATCATATACCACTTCAGATAAATCGATGCTACCAAAGATATTTTTAAGCTTACTCTTAGAAACATCTCCATATTTTCCTAATAAAAAATCTCGCCCTTTATAAAATCCTAAAACGTGGTAAACTTGAAAGGCTAGTTTAACAGATTCGGTGTAATTAAAACCTTTATTTTCTAAAATACTCAAAAAGATTTGAAAATGTTTACTATTCATATTATTTAAAATATCTACTGACAATCTATTCACAAAGCCACTTAATTCTTTGTAAATTTCCCCAAAATTCATTACGAATAAATATTGATTATAACTTTTAATATTTAATAAATTATAAGGATTCCTTTCGCCCTTTAAAGCTTTAATTATTAAGTTTCTTCTTTCGTTAATTGAAATATCCTTACATTGAATTAAAGCATAAACTGCTTCAATAGCATTTTGATATTTTGCACTACATTCTAAAGGAATTACCGAATGGGTTTCATATATAGCTTGTAAGTATTGCCATAAAATATCGAAATTACCAGCAAGTTCATTAAATTCTTCCCAAAACTTTTGGGGTTCATCCTTAAGTTTAATAATCAACTTTTCTTTCAAAGTAATCACTTCCACTATCTTCATTTTATCACAAAAGAAAAAAAGATAGAAGATATTTCTTCTATCTAGAGGATGGAGGTACTAACAGCAGTATTTTAAATTTTATATTGTTTATATTTAAAAGAAAACTTTAATACTTTAATATTGTAGGAACTATAAGACTATAATTTATATTATAGAAAGGTTTGTAAAAGAGTTAATGATCAATAAACAAAAAAACATTTTTAACCTCGTCCTCCGTGAATAATAATACCATACATTTTAGAAAAAAGAAATGGTAAAATAGTGAAAATTCTGTGAAGTTATGTTTTTTTCTCAAAATCTAAGCTATTATTTTTAAAAAAATCATAGTACACTTGCATATTTTCAAGATCAGTCCACTTTTTCGTAATCGTCGGCACACTGTCTAAATCATAAATTAGAGCATCCTTAATACTAAGCAAAAATGGCGAATGGGTTGCAATTATGAATTGTGAATCAAAAAATCTTGCTGAATCTTCAATAAATTTAGCTAATTTTATTTGCATACTAGCAGACATACTATTTTCTGGTTCATCTAAAATAAATAAACCATTGTCAGTTATATAAGAAGAAAAATACATTAAATCTGATTCTCCATTAGATTGTTCTTGAATATCTTTAGCTATATCAAATAAATACTCTAAAGTCAGCCCACCAGCATTCAACTTATTTTGATACATCCCTTTTATGTATCCTCGTTTTTGGATTTATTTAAATTTTTTAATTACTTCTTCAAATTCATACATAATATTCCCCCATAAGACGGTATTATAAAAGATAAAATTTATAAAATTTGTCGAATTAAGGTAAAATACTATATTTTTTTAAAAAAACATAACCGATCGGTCGAAGGGTCCACCAAAAGTGTGTTTCAAAGTGTGTTTGAAATAGATGCGATTGACTTAGATAAGTATTCAAGTCCGTTTTTAAACAACAAAAAAGAGATTCTAGAAAAACCTCTTTAATATTTAAAATTTGGTGCAGGTAAAGGGACTTGAACCCCCACAGAATAATCCAATAGATCCTAAGTCTATCGCGTCTACCAATTCCGCCATACCTGCAAAAAATAAAAATGGTGGACCTCGAAGGACTCGAACCTTCGACCGATCGGTTATGAGCCGATTGCTCTAACCAACTGAGCTAGAGGTCCATACAACATAATAATAATATCACAATACGCCGCCTGTTGCAAGCAAATTTTTGCTTTTTTTCTCAAAATTGCTCAGCTGGTAGAGCAATTGCCAAAACAAAAGATTCAAGGAACCCCCTTAAACCTTGAATCACTTATTATTTATCTTGTAACATATTTAATAAATCAATTTTAAACATATCTTTTGATGCGTTTGCTTTAGATATCATTATACCTTTATAAGTTGTAAGTTCTGATCTATGTCCTTCAAGTAAGAT
>CALVKJ010000044.1 GCA_944332675.1 uncultured Bacilli bacterium | reverse complement strand
AATATTTAGAATATATATAATCATTAGTATTTACTTCTACATTAGCTATTACTCCATCAATTTTTACTATAATATCTAAATTCAATTATTTCTACATCACTCTTTAATACTTGCTTTAATATATGTTCTAGTATTTCTTTTCCTTTAGGAGATGCTACAATTGCTTTAAAGCAGTTATCATCTGATCCCTTTACTGTATTATTATTTTTATTCATTAACCAAAATCCCTCTTTCTTTAATAGAAGAATTTACTAACCCCTAGGTAATTGATCTATTAGCATTTCTTCCTTGTTTAGTTATGCTATCACACTAATAAGGCCTTGTCCATAGGAGATGCTGTCTACTTTTGTCGAATAAAAAAAAATCAACCTTACGGTTGAAGATTTCAGATAATAAAATGCAACTTTACATATCTTTACTTTACTGCATTTTCAATTAACTTATCTAACAATTCAGAATAACTTATTCCCATATTTTCAATCATCTTTGGATACATACTTATTTCTGTAAAACCTGGAATAGTATTTATTTCATTCAAATATATCTTGTTAGTATCTTTTTCTACAAAAAAGTCAATTCTAGCCATACATCCGCCATCAATAGCTTTAAAAGCCCTTTTAGCAATGTTTCTAATTTCTTCGATTAATTCATCACTAATTTCTGCTGGAATTACCGTTCTAGACTTGCTATTCTTATATTTAGAATCAAAACTATAAAAGTCTGTTGCTGATTTTATTTCTCCAGGAATAGCTACTAAGTCAGCAAGTACTGCACATTCTATTTCTTTAGCATTAATTGCTTTTTCAATCAATATCTTTCGGTCAAACTTCTTAGCTTCATATAAAGCTACATTTAACTCATCCTTATTAGAGGCTTTATTAACCCCAATTGATGAACCACTACCAGCAGGTTTTACATAAACTGGATAACCTAAATTATCTCTAACAAGCCTATCAATATCTACTACTGTAACACTTTTTATATTATAATCATCTGGCACATAAAAAAAATCATTATTATCGTGTTCAATACAAATATCTGGAGTAACTTCTATCCCTGCTTGTTTTAATACCTTTTTCGTATAAACTTTATCCATACAAATACTACTAGCAAGAATACCACAACCAACACAAGCTACATCAAGCATTTTAAGCATACCTTGAATAGCTCCATCTTCCCCGTATGTTCCGTGCATAACAGGAAATACAACATCCATATTTTTTAAATATTTAAAAACATTATTGATTGCCTTTATATTTGTAGGAAGTTCTCCAATTTTAAATATTTTTTGATCTTTAGGATCATCTAAAACTTCATACCATTCATTATTCTTATCGATATATATTGGATATATATCATATTTTTTCTTATTTAAATTTTTAATAACACTTGAAGCACTAACAACAGAAACTTCACATTCAGTTGATGCACTTCCAAAAATTATTCCTAATTTCATATTTCTCCTTTTAAAGAATCAACAATTTCTTTGAAATTCAAAGAATTACTAGCTTTAATTAAAATTCGATCAGCACTATTTATTATTTCTTTTATCTTTTTTATAGCATCCTCATTATTATCAAAGTGATAACTATTTTCTTTATTAAATCCCTCATTTAATGCTTCATCATTAATATATTTTGCTTCATCACCAACAGTAATTAAAATATCGATTTCTTCTTGGTTAATGATACTACCAATTTTTCTATGTAATGATTCGGCATACTTACCTAATTCTTTCATCGTTCCAAGTACAGCGATTCTTCTACCATCTAAACCACTTAAATACTTAATAGCATACTTCATCGAATCAAAATTAGCATTATAAGAGTCATCAATTATAGTAATATCTGAAGACTCATTATTAATTATATTCATCCGATTACTACTTAATTCAAAATTTAAAATACCTTTTTTAATGCTCTTATAAGGAACTTTGAATATACTAGCAACCGCAATTGCTGATAAAGCATTATAAATAAAATGTTCTCCCCCAACTGGTACTACAAATGCTTCTCCATTACAAGTAAATGAACTACCATCTTCATCCATTTTAATATCACTAGCTAAAAAATCACTTGGATTATTAATACCAATAGTTAAAATATGATACTTATCTTTATTTTCTAAGTACCACTCGTGTAGTAAATCGTTATCATTATTTATTATTAATGTTCCGTCGCTATCTAGCCCCTCTAGTATTTCTAGCTTAGCTTTTAAAATGTTTTCTCTACTTCCTAAATTACCAATATGAGCAGTACCAACATTTGTTATTACAGCAACATTAGGTTTAGCAATATTAGTTAAATAACTTATTTCACCTTCGTGATTCATACCCATTTCTAAAACTAAAACTTCTGTTTTATCATCCAAAGCTAAAACTGTCAAGGGTAAACCTAAATGATTATTTTGATTGCCAATTGTTTTATGAGCATTATATTTTTCCCGTAAAACACTATAAATAATATCTTTTGTACTAGTCTTACCTGCACTACCAGTTACAGCTACTACCGGGCTATTAAATAAACTCCTTTTATATTTAGCAAGTTCTCCGAGAGCTTTTATTGTATCTTCTACAACCACAATACTCTTATCATTTTCTTTTAAATAAGTCATATCAACATCACTAATAGAGTAATTATCTAATATGGCAATATCAGCTCCCTTTAAAAAAGCATCTTTATAAAATAAATTGCCATCAGTTTTTTCGCCCTTAATACCTACGTAGCAATCTCCCATTGCAATTTTACGAGTATCAATTTTTACACTGTTTATTGTTTTATTAACTCTATTGTAGATAGTAACTACTGATATATTATCATAAATATTTTGGGTTTTCATCTATCCACTTCCTTAACTCATTATATCCTATTTAAATAATTTTGTATACACTTCTGAAAAACTTTGAACTAGAATAATTTCCATATTATTCATTACTTCCTTAGGAATTTCTTCTAAATCACTCTCATTAGCTTTAGGTATATACACCGTTTTTATTTTTTCGTTATATGCCCCAATTAGCTTTTCTTTTAAGCCCCCAATTTTTAAAATACTGCCATTTAAAGATAGTTCACCAGTAAAAGCTATATCTTCACTAATTGCTACTCCTTCTAAAAGACTTATAAGAGAAACAGCAATACTAAGACCAGCTGATGGTCCATCCTTTTTCGTAGTAGCATCTAAAAAATGAAAATGCAAATCAACATTGTTTAAATTATATTTATAATGACTCTTAACAAAAGAAACAATTACTTTAATACTTTCTTCCATTACTTTACCAACACTACCAGTAATTATATTTTTGCCAGTTCCCTTATATTCTAACACTTCAGTCTTGGTAACAACTCCCCCTAAATTTGTGTACGCTAAAGAATTGACAACCCCCGATATATTTTCTCTTACTAATTCTGTACTATATTTAGGATTACCTAGTAATCTTACAACCTTTTCTTGATTAATAGTCTTAATATTGTTAATTGCCATTTTTCTAACTAACGAAGTTAAAACTCTCTCTAATTCTCTAACACCCGCTTCTTTAGTATATGAATTGATAATAAAATAAAGTAAGTCATCAGAAAAATGGATTTTTTCATCAATAATAACGTGATCTTTAAATATCCTTGGTAATAAATACTTCTTAGCAATATCTTTTTTTTCAAAAATAGTATAACTATTTAATTCAATTACTTCAATTCTATCAATCAAAGTACTAGGTATATCATTAATATTATTAGCAGTTAAAATAAATAAAACATTACTTAAATCAAATGGTTCTTCAATATAATTATCAACAAAATACTTATTTTGTACAGGATCAAGTATTTCGAGTAGAGTACTTGCGGGATCCCCCCTATAATCTTTAACCATTTTATCTACTTCATCGATTAAAATAACTGGATTATTACTACCGCACTTACTAATTCCTTGAATAATTTTTCCAGGAGAAGCCGCCAGATAAGTGCGTCTTGAACCAATTAGTTCAGTTGAATCATTTAAGCCTCCAACACTAATTTTATAAAATTTCCGATTCAAACTCTTAGCAATAGCCATTGCAATACTTGTCTTACCAACTCCCGGAGGACCTACAAGGCAAATAATTGGACTACTAATATTTTTATTAATATTTTTAACAGCCACATACTCAGCAATTCTCGTTTTTATACTATCTAATCCATAGTGCGTTTCATTTAAAACTTTTAAAACATTATTAAAATTAGCATTTTCTTTTGTGCTTTTAGTCCAAGGCAAATTTAAAACATAATCCAAATAATTTCTTAAAACACTTATCTCCGGATTAGATTCATTCATCACTTCATATTTGGTAATTTCTCGTTCTAACTTCTCTTTAATTCTTTTTTCTATTCGTAATTTTCCTAAAATATCTCTAAATAATTTAGTTTCTTCTTCTTGCCAAGAAGCCTCTCCCAATTCTTTTCTAATTACTTTTAATTTTTCTTTTAAAACAAAAGTTCTTTGATCATTAATTAAACCAGCATCGACCTTTTCATCAAGTTCAGCATCCAGTTCCGAAATTTTTATTTCCTCTAACATATCTTTAATCAAAGCTTTAGCTCTTTTTAAAGGATTGATATTTTGCATATATTCAAGTTTCTTATTAATATCAAATGGTAAATAAGAAGCAATGACATCCGTTATCCGGTTTAAATCCTTGCTACTACTTACATAAGCAATTATGTCATTTGAGGCACTATTAGATGCCTTAATATAATCTTTTAAAGTATCAACTAATTTTCGTAATATAGCATTACCATCAGCTTCATTTAATGAAGGAATATCTATATACATAGCCTCACTAAATAAAACATCTTCATTATTACTATAATATCTATTTACAGCAACTCTTTTTATCCCTTGAAGCTTTACTTGGATTCCTCCGCTTACTTCAATTTTACTTTTAATATGAGCAATTACTCCCACTTTGGGAAGATCATCAACATTTGGTTCTTCTTCCTTTGAATCGATCGGAGCAATAACCAATATTTGACTTTGATAATTAAGACTCGCTTCTTTAATAGTTTTCTCACTTATTAAATTGTTTAATTCTAATTTTATTTCCTGTTTAGGAAGGATTACTAAATTTTTTAAAATAATTACTGGCACATTGAACATGACTAGACCTCCCGAACTCAAAAGTTATTATAATAGTTTTAAAAACTTTTGTAAAGAACAATTCACCCGAAATTAAATATTACATACACTACTGTAGAATAAGGAGGTTAAATACGTGTTTGCGAGTTTTATAAATTTAAGTTATCCCATTCAAGCTTTAATTGCTACTCTTTTTACTTGGGCAATCACCGCTTGTGGAGCATCGGTTGTTTTTTTATTTAAGAAGGTAAATAAAAGCGTTTTAGATGCTATGCTAGGCTTTGCTGCTGGGGTAATGATTGCTGCTACATTTTTTTCACTACTTTCTCCTGCCATCGAAATGGCTGAATCCTTAAAAATGATTCCTTGGTTAATAGTTTCATTAGGATTTCTTGGTGGAGGTATACTTCTTTATATCGGTGATAAAGTATTTGATATTTTGCTAAAAAGAACTAATAAAGATACTGCCCAAAAAAATAGTTTAAAAAGATCGATAATGTTAATTGCTTCCATTACTCTTCATAATATTCCTGAAGGTATGGCTATTGGGGTGGCTTTTGGTTCAATTGCTTACGGGATTGAAGGAGCAACAATTAGTGCTGCCATAATGTTAGCTTTAGGTATTGGTATTCAAAATTTCCCGGAAGGCTCAGCAGTATCACTTCCCCTACGTCGTGAAGGAATGAGTAGAACAAAAGCATTTTTATTTGGAAACTTAAGTGGTATAGTTGAACCAATTTCAGCAGTAATCGGGGCAATCCTTGTCTTAAAGGTTCAAGTTTTATTACCAATACTATTATCTTTCGCCGGCGGGGCAATGATTTATGTTGTCGTTCAAGAATTAATACCCGAAAGTCAAACTAATAAGAAAAAAGATCTAATGGCTTTATTTACAATCCTCGGTTTCATTGTTATGATGATTTTTGATGTTGCTCTAGGTTAACTTAAAATCAATAGACTTTTCCTTCTAGTTATGATAAAATAATGGTAGCGAAAGGGATTATAATTATGAATGAAAATTTAAGTGAACAATTTATAGGAAATGGTTTTTTTATTTCTGATGCTACTACATTTAATAAAGAACTTAAGGCTACAAATATGGAACCTTACGATTTATTAAATAAGTTATTAAATTTACAAAAGCAAGCAAATACTAGTTCTAGTATCGTCGATTTTTCTAAAAGTATGATTGAAAAAATGAACAATTTAGAAGAAATTTTAGAAAGCGATGAATATTACCGCCAAAGTGATAAAGAGATTTTAGAAAAAGTTAGTAAAGATATTGCTGCAATCAACCAAAAATTTGAAGCAATCAAACATTACTTAGCGGCTGAAGAAAATATGCTAGCACATAAACAATATTTATTAGATGCTAAGAAAAAGCTTTATTTATTAGGAAAAAACACTAATTTATCTGATGAAGAAAGAACATCACAAACTTTAAAAATAAGAGAAGAAATTAAAGCTTGCCAAGCGTCTTATGATGAATACTTTAAGATTTGTAATGAACAAAAAGCTATTTACAATAAAAGTGTTCAAGGAACTAATGTTGTTGATTTTAAAAACGATTTATTAAAAGCTATTAATACATTAGAAAATGATTGCAAAGGTCTAGCAATATCTCAAAGTACCAAAGAAAAAGTAAGCAAATCCATTATAGATATGCGTAATGTTACCGCTTATTATGCTCTAGATAATATCAAAAGCAAAAATGAATTTGATGCCCTTTGCAAAAGATATGGCTTAATTTATGATGGTAAAATTAGGAATACTACTCCATCAGAAGAAAAAAAGACTACTGAAGAAAAAATCGAAAAAGAAGAAGACTTAAGTAAAGATGGAGTTCACCCAGAATATACTGGTCCAGTTAAAGAAGGAGAACAAATTGCAGTTGTTGATCCTAAAAAAGAAATAACAACTCCAGAACATACTGAATCAGAAAAAGAAAAAGAAAAAACAGATACACCAGATGAAATTATTGATACTTACACTACTCCACCAACAACTACTGAAGAAAATAAAGAAGAAACAAAGGTGGAAGAACCTAAAGTTAAGGTTGTAGCAAGAAGAGCTTGTAAATGGATTAATAAGCACAAAAAACAAATTCTAATTGCTATTGGTATATCTTTACTAATTGTAGCAGTAATTGTTGCTTTACAATACTTAATACCAGCTATAACAGCAATGCTTAAGACTGGTGAAGTCGCTTCTCTTTCTTCGGCAATGTTAAATAATGGAGCTTTATGGCACGGAGCAATAGCTAGCGAACAAGCTGCTTTACACGGGGCTAACACTGCTCTAGCATCAGCCATCCAAACAATGACTGGTTCCCAAGCTTTATTTGATGTAGGAACAGGAATTTGGACATTCGGTGGAACTGAATTAAGCCAATTTGCAGCATCAGCTGTAGCAAATGCCGCATCAGCTACAAGTGCAGCAACAGCTATTAGTAATGGTGTTTTAGGACTAGGCATTACTGGACTTGGACTAACTGGGCTTGGAGCAATATTACCAAAAGCCAAATCAGAAGCTTATAAAAAAATTCTTAGTAGTATTAAAGATTTAAAGAGAAATATTGCTAATATGTCGCACGAAGAAGTTGAACAAAAAGTAGCTCAAATTATTGCAGAAATTAAATCTGCTGAAGGACTTACGGAAAGTGAAAAGAATCGACTTATCAATAAATCAGATAAGATAATTGATAAATCTGCTTCTCTAGAAGATGTTACAGAAGAAAAAAAGGATACCTACTCAACTTTTGCTACCCAAATAGCTGAATTTGAAAAGAACTTATCTAATCTTTCTAAAGAAGAAATTAAAAACTATATTTATCAATTAGTACCAAGCATCAGAGAAAATAATGATTTAACTAAGGAAGAAAAAATTGCTCTAATCGATCAAATTAAAGCAATATATGACAAATCAAAAAATATATCAGAAATTGAAACTTTAGAACCAATTCAAGTAGAAAAAGAAGAAGGAAGAGGAAGATAAAATGAAGGTTGACGAAATAATAGATTTAGAAAATGGTACTAGTTATCTTTTATTATTAGATAGCAAAATTGATAACAACAATTACTTTCTAGCAGTTAGGCTTGATGCAAACGAAGAACCAACTAATGACTATATAGTTTTAAAAGAAATAAATGAAAATAATGAAACATATACCCAAAAGGTAACTGATCCAATTATACTAAGCAAATTAATTGCAGAATATTCATTGGATTATGAAGAAGATTATAAAGGTGAAGAAGCATAAGCTTCTTTTTTATTTCAAATAAAGAAAAGAAGTAAGTCAAAAGTTGATTTTGAACTAGTCAACAAAAAGTAGACAGTTAAAAAGAATTTAATTGAACCCTAGTTGAGTTCTATACTCAACTGGGGTT
>CALVKJ010000043.1 GCA_944332675.1 uncultured Bacilli bacterium | reverse complement strand
TAGACATGTTCCTTTTATTTTGCAAAAAAACAAAAGTGTATGTAAACCACTTACACACACTAAATATTTTACAACCTTAATAAGGTCAACATTATGTTGACTTTTTTTTGACAATTTTTTAGTATTTATCCTTAATAAATGCGCACTTTAATGCTATAATAAAAATGGTGAAGTAAAACTGTGAAAAAAATATATGTAAAAAATGAAAAATTATTTAAAAATAAGTGGCAAATGATAATTTATTGTATATTATTTGTTGCTTTAATCGGAGCATTTATTTATTTGGGAACACTAGATTATGATAATACCCTACCAGATAATGAACAATTTGCCCAAGATTTTAGTTTAGTTAGTGAAGAAAATGTTTTTGAATATATTAACGCTACAACAGCTTTAATGGTTGCGAGTGGCACTAAGGGAATAGTTTTATTTGGAACAACTAATGAATGGGTTAACTATTATGCTAATATTGTTAATAAAGTTGCTAAAGAAGTTGGAATTGATACCATTTACTATTATGACTTTTTAGAAAATCGCCAAGATAATAATGGCACTTATGAAGCAATTGTGGAAAGATTAAGCCCTTATGTTACATATAATGATTATGGTAGAGCAGAAATTTATGCTCCAAGTCTTCTAGTTGTAAGTGGTGATGAAGTTATCTTTTTTGACACGGAAACATCATTTGTAAGTGGTGATATAACACCAAGTGAATACTGGAATTCCTTTAATGAATCAGCTAAAATGCAAGAGTTAAACAATGTATTCTTAGAATATTTAGAAAGTTGAGGTATATATGGATAATACAAAAAATGTTGTTGGTTTAATATTTTTCATTATTATAATTTTATTATTTACCGTCGGTGGTTATTTTTTCATGAATTATATGTTAGATGATTTTGCTAATAATACGAGTAATACTGAAAATATAACCGAAATAAAAGAAATTAGAATAGATTCTACTAAAGATTATATATATTTTGAAAATAACGAAGATATATTGCACGAAGAACATATTGAAAAACAAGATGTAGTAATTAATATCAAAGGCTTTGAAAGTATCAATGAAGAATTAGCATCAGAACTAGCTTCTTATGAGGCACAACAAGTTTCAATTGATGAAGCTGACTTAGCAGAAGATGCCATTTGTGTAAATGAAGCAAATTTATATAGTTTTCCATATCGCGAATATGAAGATACAGTCTTCGGTGATTACATCAGTTTAGTTATTAATGATTTTTCTTATAATTGTACAACTGGTAGTAGAATTGAAAATATCAAAGGTTATGTTATTGATAAAAATACTGGAGAAGTTATTACTCCAGAAGACTTATTAACTGAATTTGAAATAACGGAAGATGATATCATAGAACAAGTTAGACAAAGGCTTAACGATACCCAAGTATTAGATGGTGATACCCAAGTAATCGATATCGAAGGAACCCTAAACGATATCGAAAATGGGGAATATGGTACCGTTAAAAGTCTAAGTATCAGTAAAACTGGTGATTTAGTAATAAATTTTATTGTAAAATCAAACAGAATTAATTATAATGATAGTATAGAATTAAATTAAGAAGGAGAGATTTATGGACTCGGCAGAGAAGAAAATGGAGCAAACCATTGAAAGTTTAAAAGCAAAATTATTAAATATTAGAGCAGGAAGAGCTAATCCAGCGATGCTTAATGGGGTTATGGTTAGTTATTATGGAGTACCAACTCCTATTCAAAGTGTAGCTAATATTACTGTTCCTGAAGCTAAACAATTATTTATTAAACCATATGATCGTAGTACTTTAAAAGATATTGAAAGAGCAATTAATGAAGCAAATTTAGGTATTGCTCCAACTAATAATGGGGAAATGATTATACTAACTATTCCCGATCTAACTGAAGATCGACGTAGAGAATATGTAAAACAAGCAAAAGCAGTTGGGGAAGAAGCTAAAGTAGCATTAAGAAATATTCGTCAAGATGCTAATAATGAAATCAAGCGTCAAGAATACCCTGAAGATGAAGAAAAATTATATTTAGAAGATATTCAAGAATTAATTACTAAATATAATAAAATAGTTGATGATGAAATTAAAGTAAAAGAACAAGAATTGATGCAAGTTTAAAAAATCATTAGAAAAACTTTAAAAAATTTGCTAAAATAGTTATAGAAACGTGTAGCTATAAAATATGGCGTAAGTCCAGTTTTATAGCTTTTTTTCTTTTTAAGGAGGTATTATGAAAACGTGCGGAGAATATATTGTTTGTCATAAAGATACGTGTAAAATTGTCGAAGTAAAAGATAACTATTATGTGTTAGAACCAGTAAATGATAAAACTTTAAAAATGAAAGTGCCTGTTGACTCTAAAATTTTAAGAGATTTAATAAAAAAAGAAGATATCGAAAAGTTACTTAAAGAAATACCTAGTATAAATACTATCAATAGTAAAGATAGAATGATTGAAAATAACTATAAAGAATTGCTTCAAAAAGGAACTTATGAATCTTTAGTAAGTATTATAAAAACTGCTTATTTAAGAAATGAATTTCGTAAAAATAACAATAAAAAAGTTAGTGATCGTGATTCAGCTTATTTAGAACAAGCTGAAAAATATCTTTATACGGAAATTGGAACTGTCCTAGGTTTAAGTTATGATGAAGCCAAAGCATATGTAATTGCTACTGTTAGTAAATATAATTGATTTATTGAGATTCTTATGCTAAGATAATCTTTACTTGGAGGACTTATGAAAAAAGTGGCATTTACATTAAGTGATGGTTTATTATTAAAAGGATCTCTATTAGATAATGAAAATTCTAAAGATTTAATTATTATGCTTCATAGTGGTGGATATGAACGTACTGAACACGGTGTAAAAGAAATTAATGGTCCTGAAAAAATCTACTATAATCCGGAAGGAAATTATACATATCTTAGTAATTATTTAGCCCAAGATGCATCAATTCTTTTGTTTGATCAAAGAAACCACGGCGAAAGCGGTAAAAATGTTGATGTTGCTACAATGATTAAAGCTATCAAAAATATAAATAGTAAAATAGATGATAACGTAATAAATGATATAATTACTGCCTTAAAAAGAAAAGATGAATTAACTATTAAGCGATTATTATTAAACTTAAACACTAGCCAAGAAGAACAAGAAAAATTACAAGCATTAATTGCTAGACCAATAATTAAAGATATGTCTTTTTTGCAAATGGCTCAAGACTTAGCTGAAGTAATTGAAAAAATAAATGAAAATAATCGCTATAAAAATATTCATTTGGTAGGAACTTGTATGGGAGCTTTAGTTTCGGCCCTATATTTAATTAATTACCCTAATGATGTAAAATCTCTTACTTTATTTTCACCACTTTATACCTTTGATCCCGTATTTTTACATCCCATTAATGATTTTTCTATAAAAAAGCGAGAAGTTATCGCATCGGGTAAACAATATAGAATGGGTAATGCTGTTGAAGGAGAAAAAACAATTGCAGAAATAGCTAGTATTAAAGATGATTTTTATAAAAAATTATTTAAGTTAAACATTCCTATATTTTGTATCCAAGGTCTAAGTGATGCTTTAGTTCCGGCATCTTACCAAAATGCCTTATTTGCTTCTTTAAAAAAATATCACGACCAAAACAACTTAAGCCCAATCTATTATGCTGAAATATCTCCTGGAGTCCATTGTTTATATGATTGTCTTTTTCCATCTCTTCTTGAAGCGACCAATTTTATTGCCAGTAATTTAGAATATTCCAAATTAAAAAAATAAATAACGGCCTAAACTGTTATTTATTTTTTTCTTCAGCAATTACACTTTTAGGATAAGGTGTTCGGTCATCAGTCCTATATAAAATATAATCGACACTTGTTTTATAAAAATCAGCTAATTTCATCAAACCATCATAAGATAGTTGATTCTCCCCATTTTCATATCTTGAATATTGTTGTTGCGAAATATTTAAAACCTTCGCTAGATCTTTTTGCAATAAATCTTTATCTTCTCGCATCTCCCTAATTCTATTCATTTTATCACCTTTAACTAATTTTATCTTACACGTTTAAATTGTATTGACTTTTACTCATAAAACGAGTATATTATTATTGTATACTCGTTATACATGTATTATGAGGTGGAATTAGTGAAAAAGATAATAGTTAGTCTAACAGTAATAATAGTAGTGTTTATTAGTATAATTTTTATATATCAAGACTCCAATAACAAAGTTTTAATCAATCAAAATACTAACAATAAAATAAACTCTAATACTTTAACAATGATGTATGAAACGGCATCGAAGTGTGAAAACGGAAGTGGCCTTACTTGGAATGAAGAAACAAAATCTGTAATTATGGAAGCAAGCATATCAGATAAGTGTTATGTGTATTTTGATAAAGAAGATCCATATTTAACATTTAATTTTTTAGGTAATGGAAGTGGCAGGTTATATTTAAATAATGTAAATATTACTGATCAAATTAGTGGAACTATAACATATAAAATTGGAGATGTGTTAAGTTATACCCACTTACAAGCTTGTCCTGAAAGAGGATTAAAAATATATGATGAAAGCCATACTCTCATTAAACAGATTTCTTCAGGTTGGGGATATAGCTATGAAGACATTATTTTAACTGGAGAAGAAAGGTTTATTGAAGAATACACTGAAGGAAAGTGTGAGCCTTATGCTAATGCTGAAATACCGGGTACTGAGGTGCCAGTTGTTACAACACAATAAAAGCCTAGTCGATAATGACTGGCTTATTTTTTTGCTCAAATGAAAATGTATTAGTTCCATTAATTAAATCATATATTATACTTGCTCTTAATTCATACATATACTGAATAGATTCCTTATTAATAGTTGTAGTTATTTCTAAGTCTTTTAATTTATTTAAATATTCTTTCCCTTTATTATTAAACCCTAATATTTTAATATATTCTAAATCTTTGTTATCTTCCTTTTTCAAAGAAGTAAGTATATGAATAAACATTCTATTTATTTTATTATAAGTATATCTCTTAGTTTTAATATAACCTATAAATTCATCTATGCTATTAGATTTATTAATATATTTTTGCAAACGATATTCAATTCCTTCATCAACATCTAAGTATTCATCTAAACAATTATCTGTATTTATTTTATATTTTAATAACTTGAAATAGTTTTCTACATTTGGCTTAATTATTAAATCTAATATAGAGTGGGGTACATATTTTTCAATATCTTCATTATTACGTAATTTTTCTCTAATATTTGAAGCACTTACAATATTATTATCACTTTTAGTGTCGTGGTAATCACTTGTTCTTTTAATTGTTTCTATATCTATTTTGTAATTATTTTTTATTATAGCTTTAGCGTAAGATATACCTAATAAATCATTTGGCAAAAAGTTAAATTCTACATTTAAAGCTTTAGCTAAAGCAGTAGGATAGTTTAGTCCTTCACCCAAATATTTTTTTACACACGCATCATAACTATCATCTAGTTGTTTTTTAGCTAAGTTAATTAGCATATCTACATCATTTGCTTCACTACCAAATATAATTTTTGCCACCCCAAAGTTATTTAATATTTTTACTGCAGTATTTGCAAAAGTATCAGCAGATTGTGTACCAAAAATAAAAGGTAACTCTAAAACTATATCAATACCACTTTCTAAAGAAACTCTAGTTTTATCTTCTTTAGTTAAAACAGATATTTCTCCTCGTTCTAAAAAATAACCATTTAAAACTAATATTAATAAAGAATCTGGATATCTTTCTTTAATTTTTTGTAAGTGATACAAGTGTCCATTATGTAAAGGATTATATTCACATATTATACCGATTATTTCCATAATTCCTCTAGTCTATAAAGAAGTATGTCGCACTCATAATGGCAATTAATTCATCTTTATCATTATAAATATTAGCTTTTAATATACTTGTTGTTTTACCCACCTTTATAACCTCACTAGTAGCAACTAAATATGTACCCTTACCAGGTTTTAAATAATTAATTGAAGCATCAAGAGTTACAGCATCTCTTCCTGTACTTCTTAGCGTTACTCCCATTACAGTATCACCCATACTAAATATTAATCCGCCGTGGACTATCCCATAAGGATTTAAAGATTTTTCGGTTATATTCATTCTAACAGTACTAGTTTTTTCACTAACACCCTCAATAATTATATCATTATGTTTTAAGAATCCATTTTGTTCATTTAATATATTCATTTTCCACCTCAAGACTTATTATAACACATATCCAAATTCTATGATATAATATTGCCTAGGTGGTTTTCGTGATTATAGCAATCGTTGGTCCAACTGGGGTTGGTAAAACTAAACTTAGTGTTGAACTTGCTAAATATTATAAAGGTATCGTTATTAATGCTGATGCTGTTCAAGTTTATAAAGGTCTTGATATCGGTTCTGCTAAAGTTAGTGAATCAGAAAAGGAAAATATACCGCATTTACTTTTTGATATTAAAGATCCTTCTAAAATTTATACAGTAAAAGACTATCAAACTGATGCTCGAAATATAATTACTCAAAATAGTGATAAAACTCTAATTTTCTGCGGTGGAACAGGTCTATATTTAAGTGCTGCTTTAATGGATTATCGTTTTTATGAAGATGAGGAAAGTAATACTTATGATGAATTAACTAACGAAGAATTATATCAACTAGTATTAAAAAAAGATCCGCTTTCTAAAGTAGATCCTCACAATCGAGTGCGTTTAATTAGAGCTTTAAATAAAAAAAATATGCCCGTAGTTGAACCAAAATTATTATATAAAAATGTTTTTTTTATTGGTCTTACTACCGATAGAGATAAATTATATGATATAATTAATAATAGAGTAGATGTTATGTTTGATAACGGTTTAGTTAATGAGGTTACAGACTTATATAAACGTTATCCAAACTCTCACGTACTTAATAGTGCTATCGGCTATAAAGAAGTAATCGGTTATTTAAATAATGAATACTCTTTGGAAGAAGCAAAAGAACTTATTAAGAAAAACAGTAGACATTATGCTAAAAGACAATATACTTGGTTTAATAATAAAATGAATGTATGTTGGTTTACTGTTAATTATGAAAATTTTTCTGAAACAATAAATGATGTAAAAAAATATATAGATAAGAATATAGATTAGTGGTGGTAAAATGAATACAAAGAAAAAAGGGATAATTTTTTTGTGGATTAGTATATTTATTATATTTACTAGTTTAACATTTTTTATAATTGGTTGTAACTCTGATTATTTAGTTACTGATTTATTTAAAAGAATTGCTTTAACTGTTTTAATACTTGCTAGTATCCTTTTAATATATAGTATTTTTTTAATAGTTCGTTTTCGTCTTTCTCGAGGATTTAAAAAAGTTAGAACAATAATTATTTCTGTTATAATTTCCATTTATGCTATTGGTTGTTCATCTTTTTTGTTTTTGCTTTACGGTCCATATGATAATTTTCGGACTTGGTTAATAACAACTGCGATGGCTACAATGAACCATCAACATTATTGTAAATGGTTTTATTCCGATGATGCAATTAACAAAGTACTCGGAGAAAATTATGTAGCAGAAGGAACAGATTCTACCGATCCATCTTTAATTACTTTTGATAAAACTACTGAATACGCTAATGAATATGAAAGAGAAATATTAGAACACGATGAAGACGATTTATATAAAATAATCCGTTTTGAAGTAAATGGTTGTGATGCTTATCTGGCGGCGATTTATGATGCTAGTAAGGTTAGTGTTGGTGTTAGTAAATTGCTTGGTAGAAGTGGTCAATATATTTATGATATGGCTAAAGAACAAGATGCCGTTTTAGCTATCAACGGTGGGGGATTTTATGATCCTGGATATAATAGTAATGGAGCAAATCCTTTAGGTATAACTATTAGTGATGGTGAAATTATTACCGATGATGCATATAGTTCTAATAATGGTGGATTAATTGGTTTTACTTGGAATAATGAACTTGTTTTACTTCGCAATGTAACTGGTAAAGATGCTTTAAATAAAGGTGTGCGTGATGCTGTTACTATGGGCCCATTCTTAATTGTCAATGGCGAAATGGCTGATATTCGTGGTAATGGTGGTTGGGGTTATGCTGCTAGAACAGCAATAGGACAACGTGCTGATGGAATAGTTTTAATGCTAGTTGTTGACTCCAATGAATTTCGTACCAAAGGAGCATCTATGAAAGACCTTGCAGAAATAATGGAGCGTTACGGAGCAATAAACGCCGCCAACTTAGATGGTGGTACATCTAGTGCCATTGTTGAAAATGGTGAACTCATCAATGATCCAATCGATTCTGCATTAAGACACAAAACACGAGGAATACCTACAATGTTTAAAGTTACTGTTTAAGAACAAACTCCATTGTAAAATAATGTAAACTTATATCTCTTCAACCCGCAGGGGTTGATTTTTTTGCCTTATAGGAAATATAGGCGGTAGATAAAGAAAAAATAAGCAAAAAAACATAT
>CALVKJ010000042.1 GCA_944332675.1 uncultured Bacilli bacterium | reverse complement strand
ACGGTACTAAATTCTCTATCCGTGAAGGTGGAAGAACTGTTGGTGCTGGTGTAGTATCTGAAATTATTAAATAATTTGGTATTATACAAATCTAAACTATTGGTGATGAGCCAATAGTTTTTTTGTGTACAATAATAAAAACCGGAATTTTGTGAAAAATAACATGTAAAACTGTTGGAATTTTGTGAATTTAAAAGAAAAGCAAGATTGATTTTAAAATTTAATCTTGCATTTCTAATTATTAACATATTCTTTTATTTCAATATTTGGATTATCTTTAACATTAATTAGTTTCCCAAAGCCTACAAAAAATTCTCTTATATCTATATTGTATACGATACATATTCTTAGTAGTGTATCAAGTGATACTCCAATTCCTGTAAGCCCCGGACTTTCCACTTGGGAAATAAAACCTCTGCTCATATCAATTTTTTTCGCTAAAGCTTCTTGGCTATCTTTATGCTCTTTTCTTATTTTTTTAATATTATCACCAATCAATCTATAAAATTTGTTATAATCAATTTCTTCATACATCATTGTTTCACCCAATTAAATTGTATTAAAATAAACATTTTCTAACCGCTAGTTTATAACTAGCAATTAACACTAAAAAAAATTAGAGCAAATAAAAAAAGCCATTAAATGACTTTTTTAAAAATAGCTATTTATTCAATTCTTTTGCAAGTATTCCACTCTTAAGTAAGTGGTTATAAGAATTCTCATTTATAACTAAATCAAACTCACCAATATATTCATATACATCGGGATTAAATCCAAGTTTAAACCTATTTAATCCATAATATGGGCTTGATTTATCAAAATCAGCAGTAATACCATTTAAATCAGCATATTTATATTGTCCTCTATAATGCGCAAGTATAGCAAAATATAAAAAGTAATTTGCGGAATATCTTTTTAATTCTCTATCAAAACCACTAATTTGAATAGTTATTCTATTATCATATTTTATGACCATAGCTCCTGCAACGTAAGTATCGATATTTTCATTCAAGTATTTGGAAGCTTCAGCAATATCGTTTTTATAAGAAAGTAGTGCCTTATCAGAATTCATTTTAGCATTTATTATATTAGAACTAACTTTAGTTAACATTTTATCGTTTAAATGACTATTTTTATTAAGTTCATAATTATAATAATTTTGTGAATTAATTAAATAATCTTTATAATTTACTTTAACTAAAAAATAATCTACATCATTAGTTTTATTAAATACATTATATAAATCATTATAAAAATAAGTATCCTTATTTAAATTATCTTTTAAAAAACTAGCTAATATCCCTATTTTACTTTGATCAGCACTCTCTAATACTAATCCCTTACGTATACCTTTTTTAATTTTATTTCTAGTGTTTTTTGAAAATTTACTAGTATCTAATTCCTCCAAATTAACTATAGCATTTATTCTAGGCAATAACGCTTCAAAATATAAATTACTTTTAAGCTTTTTATAACCACATCTAGTTAAATTATTAATTACATTATAGTTTTCGTTATATTCAAAATTAAGTGTATCTTTAATTAATTTGCCAATTGCAATTTCAGGATTTATTTTAATAAAGGCAAAATTTTTTTTCTTGTAATAATCCTTAATTAAGTTGGTAAAAGTTTCAAGTAAATAAGCATTGGAATAGTCAATTAAAAATCCCCTAGGAGAATAACCATAATAAGTATTGCCAAGTTTTTTATAAAGAATTAATGCTGCTCCGATAATCTCTAAGTTATCAACTAATCCAATATATTCATATTCATAACCTTCTTCAGCTTTAAGCATTGCATAATTAATTGATTGATAAAAATTACCAATTATATTATTCTGTGCAAAAGTATTAAATTCTGATAAAGATAATTCTTTAATAAACATTGATTTTTACCTCCTTGACTTAAGATAACATTATATCATATTTGTGTAAAATTTACTACCAAATCGTTGACAACTATTCGATATTAAGTATAATAATATTAAGGGTGATGTTATGGCAACTCCATTTAAAAATAGTATTGAAAACGTTTATAATAAGATGATTATTTATTCACTTATTACTGCGATATTATCCATTATTGTTGGTTTGGTATTAGTATTTTTACCAGCAGTATCCAATAAGGTTGTGGGTATAATTATCGGCGTCATATTTCTTATATTTGGTATTAACTCTATATATAAATATTTTCATCGAGATGGTGCAAAAATATACTCTTTAAACATTGTATTTGGAGTATTATATTCTATATTAGGTGTAGTAATTATTTTATATCCTAACAGCGTAATGAGTTTTGTTACTGTATGTTTAGGACTGTTTGTAATAATTAATGGTGCAACTAAAATTAATTATGGTATTTGGTTAAAAAGAGGTAGCGAAGATTCGTGGTTAGTTACACTTGTTACAGGTATATTTTTAGTAGTTTTAGGTATTATGCTGGTATTTAATCCATTCTCAGCCTTAACTCTTACACAAATTTCCGGAGCATTCCTAATGATTGTTGGAGTACTTAATGTGTCTGATACAATTCTATTTAAGAAACGTAGCAAAGAAATAATGGATATATTTTGGTAGAATTATAAAACATTTTGAAGAAATTAGAATATGCACTTGTACTGCTATTTTAATTTCTTTTTTTTGATTTTTAAAAAGGTAAAATAAATGCCTAATGCAGTTTTTTAATTGATAATGATAATGATTTTCGTTATACTATTTATATAAGAAGGTGAAAATTTATGTTAATAAAAGAAATTCATGCTAGAGAGATTCTAGATAGTAGAGGAAATCCTACTGTAGAAGTTGATATGACCCTAGATAATAATATTACAAGGACTGCAAGTGTACCAAGTGGAGCATCAACTGGTAGTAGAGAAGCTTTAGAACTAAGGGATAATGATCCTAAAAGATATAATGGTAAAGGAGTACTTAATGCTGTACGTAATGTAAACGAAATAATAAGACCAGCTTTACTTGGTAAGCATGCTGATCAAGCAAGCATTGATAAGTTGTTAATAGAACTTGATGGCACAGAAAATAAAAGCAAACTTGGAGCTAATGCTATGCTTGGAGTATCCCTTGCTTGCTTAAAGTGTCTTGCTGCTAGCGAAAACAAAGAATTATATGAATACGTATCAAGTAAAAGTGTATCACTACCTGTGCCGATGATTAATATAATAAATGGCGGAAAACACGCGGTAAATAATATTGATATTCAAGAATTTATGATTGTGCCAGTTGTAAAAACTATGCACGAACGCATTAGAGCAGGTGCTGAAGTATTTCACGAACTTAAAAATTTGCTTGTTAAAAATAATTTTAATGTTGGTGTTGGTGATGAAGGAGGATTTGCTCCGAATTTAGAAAATAATGCTATGGCTTTAGAATTCATTGTTGAAGCTATCAAAAAAGCTGGATATAAACCGGGCGAAGATATATTCATTGCTTTAGATGTCGCTGCTAGTGAAACATATAATAAAGAAGCGAAAACTTATAGCATCGATGGGCGCAATTTAACAAATAAAGAATTAATTGAATACTATCAAGAATTGTTAAGAAGATACCCAATATTAAGTATTGAAGATCCATTCTTTGAAGATGATTTTGATACTTTAAAAGAGTTTACCGCTCTAGTTGGTGATAAAATAATGATTGTTGGTGATGATTATTTTGTAACAAATGAAAAATATTTGCAAAAAGGTATTGATATGAACGCCAGTAATGCGATACTTTTAAAGGCTAATCAAATTGGTACAGTTACCGAAATGACTAAGACTATATTATTAGCTAAAAAACATAATTACAAAACTATTATATCCCATCGTAGTGGTGAAACTGAAGATACCTTTATTGCTGATTTAGCAGTTGGTATGGCTATACCATTTATCAAAACAGGATCTATGTGTCGTGGTGAAAGAATAGCTAAATATAATCGCTTACTAAGAATAGAAGAAAAATTAAAAAAATAGTTGCTAAAAAAGAAAAAATATCATAAAATGAAATTATGTAAGACCTTATAAAGAGTGATGGAGGGACTGGCCCGAAGAAATCACAGCAACCTATTTAGTTAGGTGCTAAAGCCGTATTATGAGGAATTTTAAGCAAGTTCCTTGGACTTGCTTTTTCTTTTCAAGGTTTTACAAAGGAAAGGAAAATATTAATGAAAATAATCTCAAATGAAATTGTCTTTCGAGGACATCCAGATAAGGTGTGTGATCAAATCAGTGATGCTTTGCTAGATGCTTATTTATCTAAAGATAAACATTCGCGTTGTGGTATCGAAGTAATGGGAGGAAAAGGTAAAATATTTGTAACCGGAGAAGTAACTAGTAAATCTAATGTGGATATTTCTAACGTTATTAACCGAGTTTTAAAAGATATTGGTTATGTTGATAACTACGAAATTATCAACAATCTAGGAGTACAAAGTCCAGATATTGCTTTAGGAACCAATGATTCAATCGGAGGTGCTGGAGATCAAGGCATGATGTTTGGTTTTGCTTGTAATGATACTGCTGAATTATTGCCAACTGCTATGGTAATTCTTCAAAAACTAAGTAAATGGTATGATGAGGCTAGGAAAACTAATCTCGATTTACTACCTGATGGTAAAGCACAAATAACTGGTATTTATGATGAATTTAATAAATTAGTAAAAATAAAGTATTTTACTATATCTTATCAAAATAGTGAAAAAAGTAGAAGTGTTACAGATAAGTTGATTAAAGATAAAGCAGCTACTATTTGTGCTGAATATAATATAGAAGTAGAAAACTTCTTAATCAATCCTACTGGTCGTTTTAATATTGGAGGATTCACTGGTGATGCAGGACTTACCGGTCGCAAGATAGTTGTTGATACATACGAGTCTTTTGCTCCTGTCGGCGGTGGAGCTTTTAGTGGTAAAGACCCTAGTAAGGTAGATAGGAGTGCCACATATAAAGCTCGTGAAATAGCTAAAAAAATATTAAAAGAACAAAATCTAAACTGGTGTACGGTCCAAATAAGTTATGCAATTGGTATAGCTAAACCATTGAGTATTTATATAAATAGTGATAAAGGAGATATTCCTGTAACTGATGATTTATATGAAGAATGCAAACCACAAAACATTATTGAAGACTTAAATCTTTTAAATATTTGCTATGAAGAGTTGTCTAGGTTTGGACATTTTCAAGATTAAAACTTCAAAAAAAACAAAATATGATTTATAATTAATATAGTATGGAGATGATTAAATGAAAAAAATAGTTGATGGTAATACTGCTTGTAGTAAAGTAGCTTATTATTTTAGTGAAGTATGTAGTATCTATCCGATAACCCCATCAAGTCCGATGGCAGCAAATATTGATACACTTACTGGTACAAATCTATTAAATATATTTAATTCTAAACCCCAAGTGGTAGAAATGCAGTCAGAAGCTGGAGCAGCTGGCGCTATGCATGGAGCATTGCTTTCTGGTTCACTTGCTTCTACTTTTACTGCTAGTCAAGGCTTGCTTTTGATGATACCTGATATGTATAAAATGGCAGGAGAAATGCTTCCAGGAGTAATACACGTTGCATCAAGATCTTTAGCAACTCATGCTTTATCAATTTTTGGGGACCATCAAGATATTTATGCAACTAGAGCTACGGGCTTTTGTATGCTTGCCTCATCTAGTGTTGAAGATGCTGGGAACCTTGCAGCAGTAGCTCATCTTTCGGCTATTAAAGGATCCCTACCATTTCTTCATTTCTTTGATGGTTTTAGAACAAGTCATGAATATAATACAATTGAAGAAATACCAGAAGATAAACTCTTATCTTTAGTTGATCACGATGCTATTAATACATTTAAAGATCGTGCTTTAAATGTCGGTAAAAAATATCAATATGGTATGTCCCAAACGGAAGATATCTATTTCCAATGTACAGAAGCTCGTAACAAGTATTATAATGCTATGCCTGATATTGTAAATGATTACATGGCTAAAATAAATGAAATAATGCATACCGATTATAAACCATTTAATTATTATGGCGCTAGTAATGCTGAAAATATAATTGTGGCTATGGGAAGTGTTACTGATACAATTAAAGAAGTAGTAGATAAACTTGGTAATGTTGGAGTAATTGAGGTTCATTTATATCGCCCATTTAGTCAAAAATATTTTTTGGATTCTCTACCCAAAAGTGTAAAGAAAATTGCTGTTTTAGATCGCACAAAAGAAAGTGGATCTTTCGGTGAACCATTATTCTTAGATGTTTGTAGTGTTTTAAGAGAAAGAGATATCAAAATTTATGGTGGACGTTATGGTTTATCAAGTAAAAACACAACACCCGCAGATATCAATGCTGTATTTAAAATGCTAGAAGAAAATCCGCATCATAACTTTACTATTGGTATAAACGACGATGTAACTAATTTAAGTTTATCTCCAGTTCCTATCGACATTGATAAACCACATCAAGAAATCCTAATTTATGGCTTTGGCTCTGATGGTATGGTGAGTGCTAGTAAAGATATGTTAAAAATTGTCCATGAATCATTGGATAAATATGTCCAAGGTTATTTTGAATATGATTCTAAAAAAAGTGGTGGTGTAACTATATCACATCTTCGTTATTCTGATGAAGTAATAAAAGAACCATATTATGTAACTAAACCTCAAATAACAGTTGTTACAAAAGATATTTATTTTAGAATGTTTGATATGATTGATAATTTAAAAGATAATGGTATTCTCTTAATAAATACAATCAAAAACAAAGATGAATTATTAAAACTATTACCTAATAAAGTAAAAAATATCTTAGCAACTAAAAATATTAAGATCTATTTTATTAATGCTGAAGATATAGCAATGCGTAATCATATTTCTGGTAAGATAAGTAAAATTATGGAAGTGTTAATATTAAAATTACTTAATGTTGATAATGCTGTAAGTATTGTTGAAGAAAGGGTCAGATCGGCTTTTGCTACTAAAGGTAACGATATTGTTAACAATAATATTGCTGCTATGCATGAAGCAATAGACAAAATGGATAGTTTGGAAATTGTTGAAACTTATCCAGAAACTATTAAAGTAGTAGATGACAATGTAATAGATCTAATGAATCATCGCTTGGGTAATAATATTCCTGTAAGTGCTCTAGAAGACTATGCTTTTGGGAGGTTCCCTGGTGCAACTACTAAACTAGAAAAAAGAAATATATCTAATATTGTTCCTGAGTGGAATAAAGAAAATTGTATCCAGTGTGGTATGTGCTCCCTAGTTTGTCCCCATGCTGTAATAAGAAGTGTAACTAGTGATAATGAGGCAAAAGGTATTCCGTTTATTGGATCTGATGGCTTACGTTACGTTATTGAAATAAGTGAAGAAGACTGTACTGGTTGTGGATTGTGTGCTAATATTTGTCCAGGTAAAATGGGCAATAAAGCACTAACTATGGTTGAAAAAAAGGTTAAAGATAAATCAGAACTAACAACTAGTATAAAAAATCCTTTAAATAAATATACAATTAAAGGTTCCCAACTAGAACGTCCTTTATTTGAATTTAGTGGTGCTTGTGCTGGCTGTGGTGAAACTTCATATATTAAATTGTTAACTCAGGTTTTCGGAGAAAAGCTAGTTATTGCTAATGCAACGGGTTGTTCGAGCATTTATGGTGGTAGTGCTCCTTCAACACCATACTCTATTCCTTGGGCTAATTCTTTATTTGAAGATAATGCTGAGTTTGCTTTTGGTATTTATACGTCTTATAAGCAAAAAAGAGAACGTATCACTCATATTATGGAAGAATCTCTAAATTCGGTTGATAAAGAAGAACAAGAACTATTTAATAAATGGTTAGAAAATAAAGAAGATTTTGATATAACTATGGATATCAAAAATAAATTAAAAGATAAAACTATTCCAAAAGAACTTTCCGATTTAATTGATTATATTCCAGCTCGTTCTGTTTGGGCAATCGGTGGTGATGGCTGGGCATATGATATCGGCTATGGTGGTCTTGATCACATTTTACATACTAACGAAAATATAAAAGTACTTGTTTTAGATACCGAAGTATATTCTAATACGGGAGGTCAAGCAAGTAAATCTACTAAGCTAGGAGCAGTTGCTGAATTTGCTAATTTTGGTAAAAGAACTGCTAAAAAAGATTTATTTAAAATAGCTTCTTGCATACCTAATTGTTATGTTGCTAGTATTTCTCTTGGGGCTAATATGATGCAAGCAATTAACGCTTTTAAAGAAGCTGAGGAACACAATGGCCCAGCAATAATAATTGCTTATGCGCCTTGTATCGAACACGGTATTAAAACAGGTATGGGTTGTAGTGTCAATGAAGAAAAACTGGCAGTAGAATGTGGTTATACTTTACTTATGCGTTATGATGGTAAATATCATCTTGATTCTAAAGAACCAACCTTTGATAAGTATGAAGATTTTCTAAATAACGAAGTACGTTTCAATGCTTTAAAAATAAAGGATGCCGAATTTGCCAAAACTATATTAGAAGAACAAAAACAAAATGCTATAACAAGATATGAATATTATAAAAATATTAGCAGTCAATAAAAGAAAAAAGAAGTTGTAAAATTTGCAACTTCTTTTAATATGTTAAAATTTACGAAGCACCCTTGCGGGTGCCTCAAAAGAATAAAAAGGGGTTGACTAGTGTGATACTAGCACCAATTCGCCTTTAAGTGAATTG
>CALVKJ010000041.1 GCA_944332675.1 uncultured Bacilli bacterium | reverse complement strand
AAAAATAAAGAATATAATTTATTTGATCAAGAATATGTTGTATATGATACAGAAACAACTGGTTTAAATAGTGGAACTGATCAAATGATTGAAATCGGGGCTGTAAAGGTAAAAAATGATGAAATAATTGAAAGATTTGATGAACTTATTGCTTGCCCAACACCTCTTCCTAAAATAATTACGGAACTAACTAATATTACAGATGAAATGCTAGTAGGTAAGGATACTGAAGAAAATGTAACTAAAAGATTCTTAGAGTTTATCGGAGATCGTCCTTTAGTTGCTCATAATGCGCAATTTGATATATCTTTTATTACTAGTGCTGTTAAAAAATATAATTTAGGAGAATTTAATAATACTGTAATTGATACAATGGGACTCGCACGTAATATGTATCCGGAATGGCGTAACCATAAACTTTCAACTCTTGTTAAAAATCTTGATGTTGAGTGGGATGAAGATAAGCACCACCGGGCAGATTATGACTGCGAAGGAACAAGCAAGTGTTTTTATAAAATGCTTTATGAATTAAAAAGACAAAATATCAAAACTACTATCGATTTAGAAACTTTAGCAGACAAAGAAAATGCTATCAAATTTGCTCGGCCTTTTCATTTAACACTTATTGCTAAAAATAAAGTAGGTTTAAAAAATCTGTTTAAAATTATTAGTTTAGCTAATACAAAATACTTATATAAAGGTAAAGAACCCAAAATTCCTCGAACAGATTTAATGGAGTTACGGGAAGGTTTACTAGTTGGTAGTGGTTGTATCAATGGTGAAGTATTTGATAAAGGAGTAGGACTCACCGATGATGAACTAGTTGATATGATGAATTTTTATGATTATATTGAGATCCAACCAGCATCCGCTTGTTCTCACATTATTGGGCCTGACAAGAAATTTCACAGCATACCAGAATATAACGGTTATCTTTCACGTCTTATTAAAACCGCTAAAAAGATTGGCAAAATACCTGTAGCTACCGGAGATGTTCACAATTTACGTCCTGATGATTTGATCTATCGGAAAATTATTATCAATCAAAAAGCCAATGGAAAGATTCATCCTCTTAATCATAGCGATATAGAAGTACCAAATATGTATTTTTTAACAACTGATGAAATGCTAGAACAATTTTCTTTTCTAGATGCTGATTTACAAAAGGAAGTAGTTATTACAAATACCAATAAAATTGCTGAAATGGTAGAAGAATTACAAATAATCCACGATAAGCTATATACTCCAATTTTGGAAAATTCTGCAGAAATTACTAAAGATATGGTTTATAAAAAAGCTCACGAAATATATGGAGATCCACTTCCTAAGAATATTGAAGAACGCTTGGAAGCCGAACTAGCTGGTATCATCGGCGGTGGATTCGATGTAATTTATTTGATTGCTGAAAAGCTCGTTAAAAAGAGTAATGCTGATGGATATTTCGTTGGTTCCCGTGGTTCAGTTGGTTCATCACTAGTTGCCACAATGATGGGTATTACTGAAGTTAACGGACTTCCTCCGCATTATGTATGTCCAAAATGTAAGAAATCTTATTTTGAAGATGAATCGGGAGAATCTTTAGCAAATACTTATTCAAGTGGTTACGATATGCCAGATCGAGAATGTGTTTGCGGAACTAAACTCAAAAAAGAAGGTCAAGATATGCCATTTGCTACATTCTTAGGATTTAAAGCGGAAAAAGTTCCCGATATAGACCTTAACTTTTCCGGAGATAATCAAGCAGATGCCCATAATTATGTTAAAATCCTATTCGGCGAAGACCACGCTTATCGAGCAGGAACAATATCGACAGTTGCTGATAAAACTGCTTTTGGTTATGTTCGTGGCTATTGTGAAGATAAAAATATCATTTTAAATAATATCGAAATAGAACGTTTAGCTATTGGTTGTACTGGAGTTAAAAGAACTACTGGTCAACACCCTGGAGGAATCATCGTTATTCCTCAATATATGGATGTTTTTGATTTTACTCCATATCAATATCCCGCTGATGAACCAGACAGTACTTGGTATACAACTCACTTTGACTTCCACGCTATCCACGATAATGTTTTAAAACTAGATATACTTGGACACGATGACCCAACAATGCTTCGTTATTTGGGTGATACAACTAAAGTAAACATACTAGATATACCATTTGATGATAAAAATGTTATTAGTTTATTTACATCACCAAAGGCTCTCGGAGTAACGGAAGAACAAATTTTAAATAAAACAGGAACTCTTGGTATCCCAGAATTTGGTACCAATTTTGCTATAAATATGCTTTTAGAAATTAAACCAACTCATTTTGCTGATTTGGTAAAGATTGCAGGATTATCTCACGGAACCAATGTTTGGCAAGGTAATGTGCGTGATTTAATTGTTAATAATGTTGCATCCTTTAATGAAGTAGTAGGTTGTCGTGATGATATTATGGTTAGTCTAATTAATTATGGCCTTGATTCTTCTAAAGCTTTCAAAATAAGTGAATTTGTTCGTAAAGGAAAAGCTAAAAAAGAACCAGATACTTGGTTAGAACACGCTGCATTGATGCGTGAACATAGTGTTCCAGAGTGGTTTATTGAGTGTTGTCGAAAAATCGAATATATGTTCCCAAAAGCCCACGCTTGTGCTTATGTTATGATGGCTTACCGTGTTGCTTGGTTCAAAGTTTATTATCCCCTTTATTATTATTCAGCTTTCTTTAGTATTAGAAGAAGTGATTTCGATGTTAAAGCTATGCTTGGTGGGTATGACGGTATCAAAAGAAGACTTATCGAAATAAAAGAAAAAGGCTTTAGTGCATCCGCTAAAGAAAATGCAGTTGCAGATACACTCGCTGTTGCCCTAGAAATGCTTGCTCGAGGATTCCACTTTGAAAATATCGATCTTGAAAAGTCTTTAGCCAAAACTTTCTACATCGATGAAGAAAATAAAGCTCTATATTTACCATTTATGGCTGTCGATGGTCTAGGTGAAAGTGTTGCCAATAAGATAGTGGAAGAAAGAAATAAAAAGCCTTTTTACTGTGTTGATGACTTCCAATCTCGTGGTAAAGTAAATCAAACAACAGTAAATAATTTAAGAGAACTTGGAGTATTTAAAAATATGCCTGAGTCTGCTCAACTAAGTTTATTTTAAGGAGTAAAATATGACACAAGAAGAAATATTAAATGAAATTAAGCGTGTTATAACAACGCTTCATCCTTATATGGAAAATAGGCTTCCTATATTACTTAAATATCCTAATCCTTCAATGGATATTAAGTTTTATTTTCATCCAACCGGAACCATTATTACCTTTTTAGATGGTTTAGAAACAAAAAAGAGTAGTATCTCTAAAAAAATAGAACTAGATTTTGTAGTTGAACCAGCTTTAATTAATTCCTTAGTAGCGATGTTACTACAAGATCACGATTATATAAGTGATATAAAAAGAAGCAGTAATGCTTTGCAAGTAGGTACGGATGTCGAACTAACTTTAGACAATTATGCTGGTATCGCTTGTGGAGCTATAAATGTCGAACTAGATTTTTATGGTTATCCTAATAGTGAAGAGTTATTAAATAGTTATTACGATGCATTAGTTTGTGCCTTTTATGACCAAATTAAAGATACACCATCTTTTAAATATGAATTTGTAAATGATGGCGAAAAAGTAAAAAAAGATACAATTAATAATCTAACAAAAGAAGACATACTAAATATTCTCAGTAATTTAAGTGATGAAGAACTACATAGTATATTGAATGCTTTGCCATTAGCAGTATTTATGCAGGCATATCAATCAAGTAATACTAAACTAATAAGAAAAGATCCAAATACATAAGTTGACTCGTCTGAGCCAACTTTTTTAATTTTTGACTATATTCGACAAAAAATTCAATTTGTTTATGTTAAAGTATATAGCCAAACGGAGGTTTTGGAAAATGAATTATTATGAACAAGTTGAAAGTTTAATTAGGAAAAATGAAATTAATAAAGGAGTAAGGACTTTACAAGATAATAGTGAAACGCTATATACTTACTGGCATATCGGCAAGCTTATAGTGGAAGCCCAAGGTGGAGAGAAACGTGCTAAATATGGGGATGGTTTGATTAAAGAATGGGGACATAAACTGAGTTTAAAATACGGTAAGAAATATGATAAAAGTAATTTATCAAGAGCAAGAATGTTTTATCTGTATTTTCCAAATGTTGCCGCAGTGCAGCAACAATTAACTTGGACTCATTATAAACTGATTTTTCCAATAAAAAATGAAAATGCAAGAAATTACTATATTAACCAAATAATATTAAACAATTTATCTTCAAGAGAGTTACAAAAAGAAATAAAAAATAAATCCTTTGATAGATTATCATATAAAGATAAAAATAATATTGAAATAATAAGTGATAATAGTAAATTAACAATTGAAGATATGATAAAAGATCCTATTATTTTAAAAAGTGATATAGATACAAATGAAATAAATGAAGCAATAATCCATAAATATATTATTTCTCTATTAGAAAATAAATTTTTAGAACTAGGAACTGGCTTTGTCTTAGTAGGACACGAATATAAAATAGTTGTTGATAATAATACATATCATATTGATCTATTATTTTTTAACATAAAATTAAATGCTTATGTTGTCGTAGAAGTTAAAACAAGAGCCTTAAAGCCTCAAGATATCGGTCAACTAGAGTTTTACGTTAATTATATTCAAAATTATATAAAGGAAAATAATCACAATAAAACAATTGGAATATTAATAGTAAAAAAGAAAAACAAGTTTGTTATTGAATATACAACAAACCCTGATGTTTATGTTACGACTTATATGCTATCTAAATAATAATATTTAATTTAAAAGGGATAGACAATATAATTAAATTTTGCTATGATAAAATGGCAATAAAAAGGTATATGGGGAGTATTTATGTATGCAAATGTAATTATAGAATATGGGGTTAAATCATTAAATAAAACATTTATTTATAAAGTTCCTGATGAATTAAAAGAAAAAATAAAAGTAGGAATGAAAGTGTACGTTCCTTTTGGCAAAACAGAAGTTTTTGGCTTTGTTATGGAATTAATAGAAAATAATCCTACTGAATACGAAGCTAAAGAGATAATTAGAATAGACAATGAAGAATTAGTATTAAATAAAGAAATGATGGATATTGGTAAATACTTATCAAATATTACTCTTTGTACTTTAATTACTGCATATCAAACAATGTTACCATCTTCATTAAAGATCAAGCGCCAAGAACATAAATATGATTTATATGACGAATATGTTAAGTTATCAGATAAAGTAAAAGCTTTAGAATACATTTGTAAATACCCAAGAAGACTTGCCCAAATTAGAGTGATAAATAACTTATTAGAAGTTAGTAAAATAAACAAAAAAGAAATAAGTAGTGAGATTATTAAATCTTTAGCAGAAAATAATTTAATAGAAGTAGAAAAAGTAGGTAAATATCGAATTAACCAAAGTAATAATGAGAAAGTGAAAAAGATTCTTACTAGTGAACAAGAAAGTGTTTATAATAGTGTTGATTTTTCCAAAAATGAAACTTATTTACTTTATGGTGTTACAGGTAGTGGAAAAACAGAAGTTTATATCAAGTGGATTGAAAAATGTATTGATGAAGGTAAAACTGCTATTATGCTTGTGCCAGAAATTGGTCTTACTACCCAAATTGCCAAGAGGTTTTATGATGCTTTTGGTAGCGATGTTGCGATATTCCACTCATCTTTATCCGAAGGCGAAAAGTACGATGAATATTTAAAAATCTTACGTGGTGAAGTACACGTTGTAGTAGGTACACGTAGTGCAGTATTTGTTCCTTTAAAAAATCTAGGAATAATTATCATCGATGAAGAAGATAGCAGCAGCTATAAACAAGATAATAATCCTAGGTATCACGCTAGAGATATTGCCATATATCGAGGAAAATATAACAATATCCCAGTTGTCCTTGGCAGTGCTACTCCAACACTTGAAAGTAAAGCTCGTGCCGATAAAGGTGTTTATAAATTATTAAAACTTAACAATAGAGTAGGTAATGCTAAGATGCCAATCATTCATGTAATTGATATGGAACCTGAGATGAAAAAAAGAAATATGATTTTTAGTGAGTTTTTGCAAAATAAAATTGTGGAAAAATTATCTAGAAAAGAACAAATAATTCTCTTACTTAACCGTCGTGGTTTTTCTACTTATATTACTTGTAGCAATTGTGGTTTTACCTATAAATGTCCGAATTGTGATATTACTCTAACATATCATAAATCGACGAATAATTTGATCTGCCATTATTGTGGTTATCAAAAAAAACGTGATGATTTTTGCCCTGAGTGTGGTGAGAAAAGCCTCAATTATTATGGCTTAGGCACCGAAAAGTTAGAGGAGAAGATTAAAGAAATGTATCCTAGTGCTCGAGTAGTAAGAATGGATCAAGATACTACTCGCAATAAAGGAATGCACGAACGGATAATTAATGATTTTAAAGATTATAAATATGATATATTGCTAGGAACACAAATGATTAGTAAAGGCTTAGATTTCCCTAAAGTTACTTTAGTAGGAGTCATAAATGCTGATGCATCTTTAAATATACCAGATTATCGTAGTAGTGAAGTAACTTATTCTCTTTTAAGCCAAGTGTCTGGACGAGCAGGACGTAGTGATATACCAGGAGAAGTAGTAATTCAAACATTTAATCCTGATCATTATGTAATAGAATGTGTAAAAGAAAATAATTATGATAGATTCTATTTACAAGAAATGAAGTTTCGTAAAAATCTAAAATATCCACCATATTATTATCTAGTAGGAATAAAAGTGATTGGGAAATCTTACGAAACAACCATTGCTAATGCTAAAAAAGCTAAAAAGTATCTCGATGATAACTTAAGTAAAGATACAATCATTTTAGGTCCAACAACAGCTTCTGTATTTAAATTTAATAATGAATATCGGATGCAAATAATTATAAAATATAAGTTTGATGATAAACTAATGGATTCTCTAAAAGATTTGGATAATATATTTGCAAATAATAAAGATAATTATTTAGAAATAGATTTTAATCCTTTGCGCATATAATGTAAAGACAAGAAAAATAGTTTTATAATTTATAAAAATATGATAAAATAGTTTTAGGAGGAATGAATTTATGGGATGGATTATATTAGGTGTAATAGTAGTAATTGTTTTACTAATAATAGTATGGGCAGTTTCAACTTATAATAAGTTAGTTGACCTACGTAATAGAGTAAAAGATCAATGGGCACAAATTGATGTGCAATTAAAAAGAAGATTTGATCTTATTCCTAACTTAGTAGAAACTGTTAAAGGTTATACTAAACACGAATCTGAAACTTTAGAATCTGTAATTCAAGCACGAAATACTTATGTTTCTGCAACAACTCCAGAAGCTCAAATGAAAGCTGATGGTGAACTAGAAAAAGCAATTTCTAAGTTATTTGCTCTTGCAGAAAGTTATCCTGATTTAAAGGCTAACACTAATTTTCAACATTTACAAGCTGAACTTACAGAAACTGAAAGCAAAATTGCTAGTGCTAGACAATTTTATAATGATACAGTATTGATGTATAATAATAAGATTGAAATGGTTCCAAGTAACATTATTGCTTCTTTATTCAAATTTAAACAAGAAACTTTCTTTGAAGCAAATGATGCTGAAAGAGAAAATGTTCAAGTTAAATTTTAAAGACGTGCAAACGTCTTTTTTTAAAATTATATGGGAGATGTTATGAAAAAAATATTATTTAGTATATTTATATTTTTGTTATTTCCAGTAATTTCTTTGGCGGCAGATTATAGTATTGATGGCTACCTTATTGATGTAAATGTTTTAGAAAATGGTGATGCCGAAGTATCGGAGATTTTTCTTATCGATGGATCATTAAATGGCTATGAAATGGATTTATTTTATGCTAATACAGAAAGCGAAATAAGAGCAAGTAATATTAGTGATATTAAAGTATCAGGGTTAGATGCTAGTAGTATTACTTTTGATACGTTTAATGAAACATTTACCGAATATGATTTAGTTTCTTATGCTAATGTTGGAGAAGTTAATAAATATACAGTTGATACAGTATTTAATGGTTATAGTATTAGGATGTATCATCCAGTTGATGGCAAGTATGTCTTTAAATTAGATTATACTATTGAAGATATTATTATAATGCATCGAGGATTTGCTGAATTTTATTGGAACTTTTTTAGTGGTGATTTAGCAGATGCTATTAAAAATTTATCGGTTCGTATTGCTTTACCGGGCTTAGATGATAGCAATTACTTTCGTTTTTGGGCTCACGGACCACTAGCGGGTGATATTAATGACCTTAATAGCAGTACTAACAATATAGTTTTAGCAAGTATAGGTGAGTTAGAAGAAGGAGGCATACTAGATGTCCGTATTACGTTCGACGATTCACTAGTTAATAACGTTGCTAACTATAGTGATCAAACTTTTGATGAAATTATCGCTGAGGAAACAGCTAGAGCAGATGAAGCCAACGCTTTAAGAGAAAGTATTCGTACTAAATGGTATATTGCTTTAGTGGGTACAATTGTCTTTTATGTTGTTTTAATAATTTCAGCCATTTATATTTATATTAAATATGATAAAGAAAGAAAACCTTTATTTAAGCTTAAATATAATCGGGAATT
>CALVKJ010000040.1 GCA_944332675.1 uncultured Bacilli bacterium | reverse complement strand
GATGAGATAATAAAGGAATATGGTGATGCACTTATGAAATATAGTGAAGATACATTTATATATCCATATAGTGAAGAGGAAGAAAAAGAGATGCTTCATAATACAGAATTGGATATAGCGTATAATGATGGTGTTGTCCAAGGCATTGAACAAAATAAAATAGAAATGGTAAAGAATTTAAAAGGTAAATTGTCTATTCAAGAAATTGCAGAAGTTGCAAACTTGAGTGTAGAAAAAGTTAACGAGATATTAAAAGAAAAATAGAAAATTAATATTTTGAAAATAAAAATATTATAATAATGTCAATATTTGTAAAATTTTCAAAAAAAACACAAATTTGGCTTATGTTCGGAATAAAATGGCTATTTTGTCAAATAATAATATTAGATAAAATAGCTGTTTTTTTGTGTTTTTAAAAATAATGGATTTTGTAATTTTGAAAAAATAAGTAGATTTTATTTTATCTATATAATATAATTAGAATGTTCGAAAGTGAGGTATTTATAAATGGATTATTGGAAAAATTTTAAGAAAGGTACTTGGAATGAAGAAATTAATGTTGAAGAATTCATACAACTTAATTATTCAGAATATGATGAAGATGAATCTTTTTTAGTTGGCCCTACCGATAAAACTAAAAAAGTATGGAATAAATGTGAAGAACTTCTAAAAGAGGAATTAAAAAAACACGTTTTAGATATTGATGTTGATCACGTATCTGGTATTAATAATTATGAAGCGGGTTATATTGATAAAGATAATGAAGTAATTGTGGGACTGCAAACTGATGCTCCACTTAAAAGAATTGTCAATCCTTATGGTGGCATTAGAATGGTTTATCAAGAACTTGATGCTTATGGTTATAAATTAAATCCAGAAATCGATAAGTATTTTAATGCTTATCGTAAGACTCATAATCAAGGGGTATTTGATGCTTATACTACAGAGATAAAAAAGGCTAGACACGTTGGCCTTTTAACAGGGTTACCTGATGCTTATGGTCGGGGTAGAATTATTGGAGATTATCGCCGGGTTGCCTTATATGGTATCGACTTTTTAATGGAAAAGAAAAAGGAAGATTTTGAGAGTCTTACTGGGGAAATGACTGATGAATTAATTAGACTTCGAGAAGATGTATCAATGCAATATAGAGCTTTAGAGGAAATGAAACAAATGGCTTTAAAATATGGCTTTGATATAAGTAAGCCTGCAAGTAATGCTTTTGAAGCAATCGAATGGACTTATTTAGCATACCTTGCTGCTGTAAAAGAAAATAATGGAGCAGCAATGAGTTTAGGTAGAGTTGATGCATTCTTTGATATTTATATAAATAGGGATATTGAAGAAGGAATATTAACGGAAGAAGAAGCGCAAGAATTAATTGATCAATTTGTTATTAAGCTTCGTTTAGTTAGACACTTACGTACGCCGGAATATGATGAGTTATTCTCAGGGGATCCTACTTGGGTTACTTGTTCTATTGGTGGAGTTAGTAAATCAGGAAAATCTATAGTTACTAAAACAAGCTACCGTATTATTCACACTCTTACGAATTTAGATCCTGCACCAGAACCTAATATGACAGTTTTATGGAGTGAAAAATTGCCAGAAAACTTCAAAAAATATTGTGCACGTATGAGTATTAAAACAGATGCTATTCAATATGAAAATGATGATATAATGCGTCCTATATATGGGGATGATTATGCAATTGCTTGTTGTGTATCAGCAATGCGTGTTGGCAAAGATATGCAATTTTTTGGAGCACGTTCAAATTTAGCTAAGGCACTACTTTATGCAATAAATGGTGGTGTTGATGAGATTAAGGGGGATAAAGTCTTAGATGTTCCGGCGATAACTGATGAAGTACTTGATTATGAAACAGTTAAGAAAGCATATTTTAAAGTCTTAGAAGAAGTTGCCCGTATTTATGCGGGGGCTATGAATATCATTCATTATATGCACGATAAATATGCTTATGAAGCAGGGCAAATGGCTTTGCACGACACTAATGTAAGGCGTTTGATGGCTTATGGTGTTGCTGGCCTTTCTGTTGTTGCTGATAGTTTGTCTGCTATTAAATATGCGAAGGTAAAACCAGTTCGTAATGAAGATGGCATAGCAACTAATTTTGAAATAGATGGTGAATTTCCTAAGTATGGTAATGATGATGATAGAGTAGATTTAATTGCTCAAGAAGTAGTTCAAAAATTTTATGATGAATTATGTAAACACAAACCATATCGTGATGCAATGGTTACATTATCAGTACTTACAATTACATCAAATGTTGTGTATGGATCTAAGACTGGTGCTACTCCAGATGGTAGAAAAGCCGGTGTTGCTTTTGCTCCAGGGGCTAATCCAATGCATGGCAGAGATGCAAGTGGAGCTTTAGCATCACTAAACTCTGTTGCTAAGATTAAATATAAAGATTGTTGCCAAGATGGTATATCTAATACTTTCTCAATAGTGCCAAATACTTTGGGTAAAACAGAAAGTGAAAGAGTAGAAAATTTAGTAAATGTTTTAGATGGCTATTTCTCTCAAGGAGCACATCACTTAAACGTTAATGTCTTAAATCGTGAAACTTTAATTGACGCGATGAGTAATCCTGATAAGTATCCACTTCTAACAATTAGAGTATCTGGCTATGCAGTAAGATTTAACCGTTTAACTAGAAAACAACAAGAAGAAGTAATTGCTAGGACTTTCCATGAAAAACTATAAAGATTTAAGGGCTAGTGTTAATTCAATTGAATCATTTGGTTTAGTGGATGGGCCTGGTATTAGGGTGGTTATATTTTTTAATGGTTGTTCACTTCGCTGTAAATTTTGTCATAACCCAGAAATGTTTCAAATGCAAGAGGCAAATACTACTGTTGAAGAGTTAGTTACTAAAATAAAGAGATTTAAGCCATATTTTAAAAATAATGGGGGAGTAACTTATTCTGGTGGTGAACCGTTATTACAAGTGGACTTTTTAATCCAGTTATCAAAAGCACTCAAGGAAGAAGGTATTCATATTGCCTTAGATACTGCAGGAGTAGGAATCGGTAAGTATGACGAAATTTTAGAACTAGTTGATTTAGTGATACTAGATATTAAACATTTGACGAATGCCGGCTATGAAGAATTAGTTAGCCATAAGATGGATGAGTTCTTAAAATTTGTCGAAGTTTTGAAAAAACATAATAAAGATTTATGGATAAGGCAAGTAGTAGTTCCGGGGATTCATGATAATAAAGAATATATGGAAATGTTAGTTAGTTATTTAAAGACATTACCTAATATTAAAAGAATAGAATTCTTACCTTTTCATAAAATGGGGGATGAAAAATATGAAAAATTGGGAATACCTAATCCACTTAAAAATACTCCGGAGATGGATGGGGTTAAATGTCGAAGACTTTATGAAAAGTATATTGAGGCAAACTTTGATTTATAAGTTTGCTTTTTTGTTGTAAAGTAAGTATTAATGTGTTAGAATATGGCTTGTGATGAATTATGAAAAAAATTATGATAAGTGAAGAAGCTAATAAAGAGATTACAACTTTATTAGAATGCATTATTTATAGTAATGCAACTAATCCTGATGTCTTAGGGATGCTTTTAAAAGAATATGATTTTGAAAGTAGGGGTGAACCTACAATTGAATTGGTTTTGATTGTTAAAAATGAGTCTTTTAATTCTTTAGCAGGAATTAGAAAGTTTTATTATAACAATATAAAAGCAATCGATGAAAAGTACGGAATAGGAATTTTAATAACTCCTGTGTTAGCAGAAGATTTAACTTATTTTCCGGATTTAGACTTTGCTAATATGGATAACTTTGATATTATTATGCGTTATAATAGTTGTCGAGATCTTATGAATAGTCAAGTTGTCTATGATCCAGAAGGTAAATATGAAAGTTTGAAAGAAAGAATGATTGCAGTGCATGACAAAGACACTTTAAAATATGATAATTTGATAGAGTTTGTTCCTCCGATAAAATTAGAGAGAAAAAAATAACCATTCTAGAATAAGAATGGTAAGATAATTAAAATTATTCCTAAGATTAGATAGATTTTAGAATAATATATTTCTAGAGGAGTAATACAATTATTGGGATTTTTAGGGTTTATGTAAATCTTAAAAGTCTTTTTTATTTGGGGATTGAAGCCGGGGATTTGAAATCTTGTTTTGTCAGCGGTTTTGTACTCTTCGCCTTTATAAGTATACGTGTAATAGTACATGCGAATATTTTTTTGATATGTTGTTCTAAGAGTTGTATCTGTACATGTGGCGTCGATTAGTTCCATATTTTTAGTTTTGTTTTTGAATTTAATAAATTTATAAAATAAAATGATTGCAATTGAGAAGCAAATTACAAATATAATAGTTTGTTCATTAGACATATTATCACCATAATGTAAGGTTATCATAAGAAAATGTATTTGTAAATACTTTTAATTGTTTAAATTTTTCGATATAATTAGAAAGGAGTGATTTTATGCGTTTAGAATTTAAACTTAAATATAAAGATCCTAATACTATGGCTCGTATCGGTGAAATTGCTTATAATGGTAAAACTTATGAAACACCGATGTTTATGCCAGTGGGAACTAATGCAACAGTTAAGACATTATCACCAGAAGAATTAAAAATGATCGGTTCAGGAATAGTTTTAGCAAATACTTATCATTTATGGCTTAGACCAGGGGAGGATATTGTTGCTGCTGCTGGAGGATTACATAAGTTTATGAATTATGATGGTCCAATCCTAACAGATTCGGGAGGATTCCAAGTTTTTTCCTTAGCAAAACCAAATGATATTACTGAAGAAGGCGTTAAATTTAAAAATCATTTAAATGGTGATGCTTTATTACTAACGCCGGAGAAATCAATTGAAATACAGCAAAAACTTGGTAGTGATATTATGATGAGTTTTGATGAATGTGTTAAGTGGCCAAGTACATATGATTATATGGCTAGTAGCGTCGAAAGAACTTTACGTTGGGCACGAAGAGGTAAAGATGTAAAAAAGGATAATGATCAATTATTATTTGGTATAGTCCAAGGTGGAGAATATCCAGATTTACGTAAACATTGTGCCGAAGAACTTGTGAAAATGGATTTTGATGGTTATTCTATCGGTGGTACTTCAGTTGGAGAGAATAAACCAACGATGTATAAAATGGTCGAATATTCAACTCCATATTTACCAGAGGATAAACTTCGTTATTTAATGGGGGTAGGAGATCCAATCGATTTAATTGAAAATTCGATGCGTGGTGTAGATATATTTGACTGTGTTTCGCCGACTCGTTTAGCACGTCATGGCCATGCCTATACTAAATATGGCAAAATAAATATTAAAAATAATAAATATAAAACTGATTTTACACCAGTTGATGAGTGTGATTGTTATACTTGCAAAAATTACACTAAGGCTTATATTAGACATTTAATTGTTGCTAATGAAACTTTTGGAGCTAGGCTTTTATCTATTCATAATATTTACTTTTTACATAAGTTGATGAAGCAAATTAGAGAAAATATAAAATCGGGAACAATGAAAGAATTTCGTGATCAATTTGTGAGGGATTATTATGGGAATAAGGAGTAGTTATGAATAAAGTGTGTATTACAGTAACAGTTATAATAATTATGGTGCTTATAATTGGGGTAACTACCTATAAAGTATTGGATGAACACAATGCTAAACTTACAGAAGTGGAAGAAAAATATATAATTGAGGCTACTAAAAAATGTATCAATAAAAAAGAGTGTTCAGGTAATAAGATTACACTTGAAACACTATATGATTTAGGCTTTTTAGATTTTCAAGCTGATCCAGTTTCTAAAGAATATTATAATCCGGATTCATATATTTTAATTGATGGAGCTAATTATACATTTGTTAATGTTCGTTAGCTTCTTTTTTATTGATTCCCATCATACTGCCAGCGATTCCTGCTAGTATTAATACAATATAATAAATGATTGTAGCTATATTAAAGAAATTTTTAGCAGTAAATAAATTTATTACTATCAATAAAAGAATAAATAATCCAGACATTTTGGCACCGGCAATATAACCTTTACTAGGAACTTTTTGCCCATTTTTAAATCCTAGTATAAAAAATGCTAGAAGATTAAAAATAAAAATTAGTAAATTGGTAACTGTAGAATTAACACCAATTAAATTAAGTAAGCTGCATATAAATATGATTAATATAATAAATATAGCATAATATCCTAAAGTTTTAAGTAAATATTTCAAATTTATCACCTAATAAATTGTATGATATGTTTAAAATATTATGAATGTACCCATAATATAGTTGGTGATACAATGGAACTTTTTACAGTTTTATTTCGAACGATATTTTTTTACTTCTTTGTGTTACTTGCATATCGTATTATGGGCAAAAGGGAAATTGGTCAACTTGGGGTAATTGACTTAATTGTTTCAATACTTATTGCTGAATTAGTAGCTATATCGATTGAAGAAACAGAAAGTCCTATATACCTTACTATACTTTCTATAGCAATGCTTGTAATATTAGAAGTAGTATTTGCTTTTATTTCTATAAAATCGCGGAGGTTTAGAACTATTTTTGATGGTAAACCATCTTTAATTATAGTAAATGGTAAAATTAATTATAAAGAAATGATTAAACAAAGATATTCTTTAGATGATTTACTTATTAGCTTACGTCAGCAAGGAATAAAGGAACTTGATATGGTTGAATATGCTTTCTTGGAACCTAATGGACAATTATCTATATTTAAATATAATATTTTTAAGTTGAAAAGTAGCTATCCTATGGCTTTAATACTTGATGGATTTGTCCAAAAAGAAGCATTGAAGTATATAAAAAAGAGCGAAGAATGGTTAATAGATGAGCTAGAAAGTAAAAACTTAACTCCCAAGGATGTTTTTTATGCTTTCTATAAGAAAAATAAAATATATATTATAAAGAAAACAGAGGTTAAGTAATTGACATTAAATAAACTATGTAGTATATTATATATAGAGAAGAACTGGTTTCTCTTGCACGTTTAGGACGTTTGTTAAAGGCTTAGCATTAAACGCAGGGACAGAGGTTCTTTTTTATTTTCTTTTATATAATGTTTGAATTTCCAAACTTTTGCTTTTGTCTGAAATATATAATATTATATGATAATTATAATTTGTTTTTTTGGTAATTTTTAATACTATTTTATTTTGTGCTGTGTACCCGCTATGAATAATACTATCGCTTGTTAATATCATTTTAGGAATTAAAAGAAAGTCATTTTTGCTAACGGGAATTTGTCCTCGTAAAATTTCATTGCTTGTGGAATGCTTTTTTAAAATATGCCTAATTGAATTGTTTTTTAAAACAACATTATAATTATAAATATTGATTCCTAGTAGTTTTTGTAATTTTCTTGAAAATTTATTAGGTATTTTTCCAAGATATAATTTGGTATTGTTGAATGTATTAAGTGAAATATCGATATATTCTTTTATATCTTTTGTGCTTTTTGCAATAATGATTTTTTTGCTTAATTTGAAATTTTTTATTTCGTGGTTAGTATATGGTATTAATTTATTATAACAAATACTATATTCGAGTATGCATTTATTAATAAAATTTCTTTTATATAATAATAATTTCCATAAATTAATAAATAAATTAGTGAAAGAATTATTAATGTTATTTGATATTAAATGCCCTGCTATATCACAAATAAGTTCATCACTTATTTGATTATCAATAGCATTCACTTCTAATTCATTAATAATGTAATTTATAAATAATTCTTTTAAATATTTTAAATCTAATAAATGGGTTAATTCGTGTATTATAAGAAATAATATGTTTTCTTTACTATCAGGATTAATTTTAATGGTTATTTCATTATTAAATGAATAAACTAAGCTATTAGCAAAATAACCATTAAAATTAATAGAATTATCAAATATAATGTTAATTGTATTATTCATTGTTCCCCCTATAAATTAAGTAAATTATAACATTTAATCTTGCTGTTTACAATGAATAAATCATAGCTTGATAATTTTTTTTAAAAGGTACTAGAACTTTTTATATATTTTTGTTATACTATTGTAAGAATAGTAGGGTGAGTCAAGTGAAATTCATAGATAGAGTAAAGAAAAACAAATTGTTATATTTTTTAGGGGTATTAATTGTAGGCATATTTATTGTGTTAATTGTTAGATTTACATATGCTTATTTGGCTTTAAATGTTAATGAAGCAAGAGGAAATGTAACAGTTGATAGTGATGAAACTGATAATTTAAAATTTGCAGTAGGGGAACCACTTTCAATTGATGCAACACCAACAACTTTACCAGAAAATGGAGAAAATTTAGTTGATACAACTACTGCAACAGCAACGTTACTTGCTAATTCTACAAATGAAACTGCAGAATATTCATATTGGGTTTATTTTACGATTTCTAATAATACTTTTATTTATTCAGATGGTTCTACACCTGAAATAATACTTACAGTAACAGATCCAACTGGTAACCCAGTAACAAATATTGATGGACTTACCTATGGAACATATAACGGTGTAGCTGGTTTTGATGTAACTACCGCAAATGGTGTATTTGCAGTTGCTAGCGATTATGCGATAACTTCCAGTTCTAGTACAACAGCAACTGAACAAACTTGGAATTTTACTTTAACTTACCTTAATCAAAGTTATGACCAATCAGCAAATTATGGCAATAGTATGGCTACAGAAGTTAGTATGATGAAGGAAGAAATTGATAATTCTTTAGCAACATACATAAAGAATTTGTATACAACAGATGGAGAAAATGGATTATATTATCACGATGCAGATTTAGCAAATGGAGCAGGGGATAATAGCTATCG
>CALVKJ010000039.1 GCA_944332675.1 uncultured Bacilli bacterium | reverse complement strand
AACCCCAGTTGAGTATAGAACTCAACTAGGGTTCAATTAAATTCTTTTTAACTGTCTACTTTTTGTTGACTAGTTCAGATAAAATAACTCTATCATCTCCCCATCAGATTTCGAAGTTTTTTTACTAAAACTCCCCACTGAATTTCGAAGCTATATTAAGAAAACTCCCCACCAGATTTCGATGAAGAGTTATTTTTGCTCCCCACTAGATTTCGAAGAGCCGTTATTTTTTATCTTGTTTTTTATCTTCCATTACTTCTTTTAAGGCTGTTCCAAATGTAGCAATTCCTTGAAGTTCTGCGGGAACGATTATTTTTGTTGCGTTACCATCAGCAACGTGGGCTAAAGTTTCATAACTTTTAAGTTGCAATACTGCTTCATCTGCAGCTGCTTCTTTTAAAAGTCTAATTCCATCGGCTTCCGCTTGTTTTATTTTGATTAATGCTTCCGCTTCCCCTTCGGCAATCTTTATTTGACTCATCTTTTGAGCTTCAGCTCGAAGTATAGCACTTTCTTTTTCACCTTCAGCAATCAATATGCTTGATTTTTTTTCTCCTTCAGCTTGTAATATTTTTTCTCTTCTTTCACGTTCAGCGCGCATTTGTTTTTCCATAGCATCTTGAATATCCCTAGGTGGTAAAATATTTTTAACTTCCACACGGTTAACCTTTATTCCCCAAGGATCTGTTGCTTCATCTAATATTGCTCGCATTTTGGTATTGATGATATCTCTACTAGTAAGAGTTTGGTCAAGTTCTAACTCACCAATAATATTTCTTAGAGTTGTTGCAGTTAGATTTTCAATAGCACTAATTGGAAAATCTACTCCATAAGTATAAAGTTTAGGATCAGTTATTTGAAAATATACTACTGTATCTATTTGCATCGTAACATTATCTTTGGTTATAACTGGTTGCGGAGCAAAATCTTTCACTGTTTCTTTTAAAGATACTTTATTAGCTATAGAATCAATAAATGGGATCTTGAAATGCAAACCATTTTGCCAAGTAGCATAATATGAACCTAATCTTTCAATAACATAACTTTTTGCTTGTGGAACAATCTTAATATTTGGAATAATGATAATTAAAATAATAACTAATATTGCAATTAATATTTCTGGCATTGTTATTCCCCCTTCCGTACAACGACTTTAACGCCATCAATTGCTTCAATTATAACTTCACTACCTACAGGTATTTTGGAGTTACTTATTGCACTCCATTTCTTGCCATCGACTTTAACTTCACCGACGCTATTTTTCTTAATTTCTTCAGTAACCACTCCACACATACCAATAATACGATCGGCATTAGTCCTAACTCTTTGCGTTGGAAGATACTTTTTTAACAATGGTCTAGTTGTAAATAATAAAAGTATACCTAGAAGTGCAAAAACTGTCGAAACTATGGCAACATCATCAATAAAGAATGATAAAATCATCGCAACTATACCACTAATGACAAACCATACTGATAAAAGATTAACTGTTGCTAGTTCAACAATAGTTAGTACAATTACTAAAATAAGCCAAAAAATCCAATCCATAATACTTCAACTCCACTTTAATTATATCTTATTTTTTAAAAAAATACTACTAAAAAAGATGCTTATTCAGCATCTTCAAAGTCTGGTAAATTTCTAACTTTTTCTCCAAATGATTGAGTAAATAATTTTACTAATTCTGCTAAAGTAGCTTCATCATCTACGCGCATTACATAGCTTTCATTATTTTCTACTATTTCTTTTAAAACTACATATTCATCACTTGGTTCTTCAGAATCATCTAAGACTACTGATAAATAATAATTATCAGTGTTATATACTGCTTTTTCTAATAGTAAGCAGTTAATATCATTATCTAGTGTAATCACAGTGTCAACCTTCATAATTACCTCCCACCCATTGATGGAGCATCATCTAAGATATCTTCCTTGGCATCTTGATGTTCCGCTAATGCTCTTTTTATATTTTCACTTAATTCTTCTAGTTGTTCTTCAGAAGTTTTAGGTCTTTCAGCAACATCAACCACAACTTCTTCTTTTTTAGGAGCTATTTCACCAGATTTTCTTTTCTTATAAATATCCATCAATTTATCTGCGACTTTATAAAATCCTCTAATTATAGCTGGAGCATTTTCTGGTGTAATTTCGGCGCTCGGAATTTCAAGTTCATCAACTTTAGCATCAGTATTCTTAGTTAACTTTCTATAAAGAGTTGTTACTACTGCTCCAAGACCTGCCCCAATAGCTGCAGCTGGTACAATTGGTGATAAAGTTATGCCACCAATAACTGCACCAATAGCAGTAAATGTAAGAAGTGATTTAGGATAAGAACCAATTAAAGCATTTCTACTTTTAGTTACTTTATATTTCTTACCACTTTCTACACGACCCTTTTGTCTTAATTTATCAATTGCTGATGCTGCTCGGTCAAATAAGCTTGGTTTTGCTGTTTCTGGTTCTACTTCTTTTGGAGTAGTTTCTTGAACTGGTGTATCTTCTAATTTAGCTGTTCTTTCTAGTTTGCCAACTTCAATAATTACTGGTTCATTAGTATTACTATATTTATTAGAAATACCATTATTCATATAATAGAAGCCTTCTGGAAGATGTAAATTTGTTACAAATTCACTAGCATCAATTCTACCATCAAATCTTGGATTAGTTGGTTCATCTACTATTTTAAATTCAACTCCAGGATTTAATTCTTTTAACTTTTCATAAACATCTTTTACTCTGTCTTTAACAGATTTTTCTGATTTTATTTCATTTTGAGCAACAGGAGCTAATTCTTCACCAGCTTTTACTGGTCCAGAGTATTCTGGATGAACTTCAGTTTTATTTAATTCTTCCCTTTTAGGTTCTTTAGTAGAAGTTATTTCAGCAACTTTTTTATTACTAGATGCTTCAATACCAAAACGTTTACATAAAGTATCAAATTCTGTTTTACTTCTAATACTTTCTAAGCCATAATAAGCAATATCGTTACGAATATCACTAATTGTTACTTGTAATTTTTCTTTGCTTTCTGGAGAAAGCGCTAAATCTTTACAATCAATTTGGATAATATTGATAGTTGCTAATAATTCATTTTTAAAGCCTACTAAACTAAAGCCTCTAACTGAATCATTATAAGCTTTTCTTTGTTCAATAAATGTTTGATATGCCTTATTGTAAGCTGCTTCACAAGCTTTCTTTTCGCCATATAAACGTAAAGTTTCGCTAGTTCTTGTAGCATCATCAAGCGACTTATTTTTATCTAAGTCGTAAATCTTACGCATAGCATCAAACATATTTTGTTTTTGAAATACCATATTTTCTTCAGCTCTAATAAAACTTTGAACTTTAGCAAAATATGCTCGCATTTCTTTGATATCTTTGGTATAAGTATCAATTTTACCACTATCAGAAAGTCTAGCATATTCATCTAAATTGACAATACTTTCTAATTCATCTAATTTTCCTAAAATATTTTTGGCAAAATCAACTATATTTGCACTACTGTTAATTTTCTTTTCTAAATTAGTTAGGCGATCAACTAATTCTGTTAGATCGACATTATCAGCTTCTTTAGTGAAAACAGTAGGATTCTTAATAACAAAACCTCTTTCAGCAAATAGTGTTTCTAAATTCTTTCCATCCATAATTCTTAATCCCTTTCTATTATATATTACCACACTAAAAAATTTTTTTCAATAAGAAAAAACCGTTTTTTTAAAACGGCGATTTACTAATTAGTTTTCTTCTTTTTCTTCGACTGCAATTACTTCTTTACCATTGTAATATCCACATTTAGTACAAGCTCTATGTGGTCTGATCGTTGCTCCACATTTTGGACAAGTTGTAAGTGCTCCAACACTTTTTTTCAAATGTGTACGGCGCATTCTTTTTTTGGTCTTACTAGTTCTTCTAAATGGAACTGCCATTTTTATTCACCACCTTTAAATAAATCATTTAACTTTGCTAAGCGAGGATCTATTTCGTCCTCATCACTATCGTTATTTAATTCCCAACCTTCACCACGTAATGTAGTTCCAGAATTATTTGTTAGACTAATGGGAACTTCCAATACAATATTTTCCCATAAAAATTCAAGTTTATCAAGTGTATTTTTACTTTTTTCAAAGAATTTTTCACTTTCTCCTTCTAATTCACTCAAATTTTCAGCGATATTTATATCAATTGGATAAGTAATATCTTCTAAAGTTATTGCATCTTTTAAATGGATATTACCAGTTACGTGGAGATTTATCTCTACTTCATCAGATAAATTATACTTAACTACTCCAGTTACGTGAAAATTATCCATTTGAGTAATATCTGTATTTTTATAAAACTCTTCGGGAAATGTAATATCTTCATCAAGTTCCACCGGCAATAAATTCAAATTTATATAATTCATTATTCTACCTCCGCAAAAACAACATAAGAATTTTCTAATTCTTTAATAACTTCTTCGTTTTCTAAATCAATTATAACATATCTTGTAGTATCATCACTAGATAACTCAGCATATATTAAATAATTACCTAAAGTGTAACTACTAGTAACTTCTTCTTTACCGATATTATAAGTATAATTACTTACTGCATCAGTTAGAAAAGAATATCTTTTTAAAATGTTGTTTCCTTCTGCATCTGTTGTTTGATAGTACATTGCATTACTTTGCAGACTAACGAATTCATAAGGATTTTCTTCATCGATATTAGAAGAAATATTTTCAGTGTCTTTTCTATCTAGTTGATATACCCAATAATTTTCATCGACTTTAAATAACAAATAATCTTCATTAGTAGCTAAAAGTTTAAATGTCCGCATTTCATTTAGAACAATATGAGTACTTTCTTTATCTTCTAGATTATATTCATAGACACCATCATTTAGTAGATAAAATAAGATATCCGATGTATATAGTACGGTTGTATCAACTAATTGATAAGTTATAGTAGTCATCTCAGTACAATCTGGTGCCAAACAATATTCTAGAGTTTCATCAGTAATAAATACATAATAACTAGGAGTAATAATTACATCTGTGCTATGACTAAAGAAAGAATTTTGCTCATAAAACATAAACGTTTCTTCTTCTTTATTGTAATTAATTTGGTTTATAGCATCAGTATATAATACTAAATGATTATCATAATAATATAAATTATCCATTGAATAAAAGGATCTTAAGCCGAGTTTAGTTTCCAAAAATTCGCTATCTAACCCCATAAGTTGGTAATTACCGTCTTCATCGAGGGCAAAACCATAATAAGTATATATATCTGGATATGGATCATCATAGACAATTTCTTCAGCAGGAGTTTCTCCTAGCCCCCGCATAAATTTAGTAAAATTGTACATAATAATTATTACTAGTATTACACCAATAATCGATACAACCCAAATAATTAATTCTTTTTTCTTTTCTGGTAGCACGCTACATCACCCTTTTAAACATTTTTTCTAATTCATAATTGGTAAACTTCATAATCGAAGGTCTGCCATGGCAACAATTATACGGATTATCACATTTCATCAAATCATCTAGCAAATTTTCCATTTGTACTAAACTTAAATGTTCATTAGCTTTGATACTCATTTTGCAAGAAACCATTTTAGCTAGACTATCTAAAAATCTTTCTTTATTGAAGTTTTTACCATTATTTATAACTAAATCGACGATAGTTCGCAAGTTATCTCCTTCAAAGTTTTTAGCAATCCAAGTGGGATGACTTTTAATAATAATTGTATTAATACCAAATTCTTCGATTTTAAACCCTAGGTCTTCTAAAACATTTTTATTAGCCATAAATGTTTCATAGTCGCTAGCTGATAACTCGATACTTAAAGGCACTAACATATCTGTATAACTTGGTGTTTCTTCTTTAAACTTCTTGGTAATCATTTCATAATTGACTCTTTCGTGAGCGGCGTGTTGATCTAAAATAAACATACCATCTTCATTTTCAGCAATTATATAGGTGCCGTGAACTTGACCAATTGGATATAGCTTTAATCTTTTGAAAGTTTCATTTTTAACTTGCGTTTCTTCTGGTTCTTGAGGTTCCGCAAAATCTAAAGTCGTTTGGATTACTTCCGTTACGGAAGCATCCTTATCATATACTTCCGGAGCTATAAAATTATCTTTCACTTCATTTAAAGATTCATCTACTAAAGCATTAGGAATTAATAGATTATTATATAAAGCTTCTTTGATAGTTTTATATAATAGTGTTGTTAATTCTTCCATTTTACTCATTTTAATATCTTGTTTAGTGGGATGGATATTAACATCAACTAAAGTTGGATCAGTTTCAATATTTATCACAACGATTGGATAAAATCCTTCGTGTTTATAGGTATTGTAAGCATCATTTATAGCTTTATTTATTTCATTATTACGAACGATTCGATCATTAACAAAAGTATTAAAATGGTTACGGTTTTTCTTTAAAATTCCTGGTTTACCAACAAAGCCAGTTACTTCAAAGTCATCACTACTAGCTTTAATTTCAAGCATATTACTAGATACATTAAGGCCATATATTTCGTGTATTGTCTTAAGCAAATTATTGCTGCCACTAGTTTTTACAACAATTCGGTCATTGTTAGTTAATGTAAAAGTTATCTCTGGTTTAGATAAAGCTAATTTTTCAATAAAGCGGACACAATTATTAAGTTCTGTTGCTTCACTTTTTAAATACTTAAGACGAGCTGGAGTATTATAAAAAAGATTAGTTATGGTAATAGATGTTCCAATTCTTGCAGATGTCGGTTCAACAACATCCATAATGCCACCTTTGATATGGACGTGAGTTCCGATATCGGCATTACAAGTTTCTAGGTTTACTTCAGCAACACTCGCAATACTTGCTAATGCTTCACCACGGAATCCCAAAGTTTCAATAAAGAATAGATCATCATCTTTATAAATCTTGCTAGTGGCGTGTCTAGCAAAGGCAAGAGTGGCATCTTCTTTATCCATACCACTACCGTTATCGATAATACTTATACTTGTTAATCCACCATCAATTAAATTAATTTTAATATTGGTAGCACCCGCATCGATAGAGTTTTCAACTAGTTCTTTAACAACTGATGCACATTTTTCAACAACTTCCCCAGCAGCAATTTTGTTAGCGAGATTTTCACTCATTACTCTAATTTTACTCATATTTACCTCCGATGATTGTTGGCCTTATTTCATAAAATTGCGGATCAATATTAATATAAAGACGAGTAATTTTACTAAATGTAATAAAACCTAAACCCTTAATTACTAAATCGTGATGGGAAGGAATAATTATTCCATATTGAATATCTTCCTTTATTCTTCTTTTAACAACTTCTAAATTATTGTTTAAATAGATTGTTAAATTGTTATCTGCAGCACTTGCAATATCTATATTTCCTATTTTTAAATAGTATTTATTTAACAATTGATAAGTTAAAGGCTTAATAATATTTTTAGGAACATCAGATATGTAAGTGGTGCCAATAAATCCTGGAGCATCCCATAAAGTTAGACCCTCAACATTTAGTTTAATAAATTCTTGCGTCGTATTAACTTTGTTACTAACTGTAATATCACTACCTACTAAAGCATTAATCAAACTACTCTTGCCAGCATTAGTAAATCCTGCAAAAATTGTAGTTTTATTACTTTTGCATATACTTTCAATTTCTTTTAAATTTACATACTTTTTAGAACTAACTAATAAAATACTCTCTTTTATTTCATAAATTTCTTGAATATTTTTTATTAATTTATCTTTTTTAACATTTTTAGGTATTAAATCACTTTTAGTGATAACTAGTAATTTAGGTTTTTCTATTTTTTTATAAGCATCTATTACTTCATCAGATATATTTAAAAAATCAGTTATAAATAATACTTTTCCGCATTTTTTATTAATACCATCTAAAATACTTTCATTATTTTGAATTTTTCCAGCATAAGAAAGATTGCCATAATGTTTAAGTTTAAAACAACGCATACATAAATCATTTTCTAGTTTGGGAGTATAACCTAAAGAATTTTTATCTTTATCTTGTAAAATACTACCGCATCCTAAACATTTTTTCATAATCCTCCTTTCTAATCGTAATATTCTCCAGTTACTAATATGTTTTTCTTAGCTAATCTTCTTAAAATAAAACCTTCGAAGAAACGATTAATTTTAGTAAATATAGTTTCGTATTTAGCAATTCTATTAACTAATATACTGGTAAATCCCATACGATTAGCTCCTAATATATCAGTTAGGATTTGATCTCCTATACAAGCTACTTCATTTATATCAAATTTATATAATTCCAGTATTTTTTTATACTTTTTCTTAAAAGGCTTTCTACTATTAAAAGCTACGTCGACATTTAATTTTTCTTTAAATGGTCTTAATCTATTTTTAGAATTATTAGATATTATTATTACTTTGAAGTCTTCACCCAGTCTTGCAAATAATTCTTTTACTTTAGCATCTGGTTCACTCACTTTATAAGGAGCAACAGTATTATCTAAATCAAAGAGTAAACACTTAATCCCATTTTTCTTTAATTTCTTATAATTAATTGTATATATACTTTTTTGATAAATATCAGGTATAAATATATCCATACACTTGCTCCTTTCTAGCTAGAATAATTATATCATTATTGCTACAAAAAGGATAGTTTTTATTTTTATCATTAAAAAAATTCGTAGAACTTTTAAAGTATTCTCACGAATTTATTGATTATTTTAATTAAACTATTAATTTACTGATAGTATAAATGGATTTTGTTCCGAACCATCTCCTCCGGAAATTTCAACATTGGGCTCTAGATAGAAGGACGGGCGAACAGCATTCGTATTGTTCACATTGTCGTTATTCACGTTACCACCGTTGTTGGAATTCACAATAAACGCATTATATGACAAAAAATATTATTAGACAAAAAGATAATGAAAACTAAATAATCATTATCTTTTTTGCTTTT
>CALVKJ010000038.1 GCA_944332675.1 uncultured Bacilli bacterium | reverse complement strand
TCTACTTTGATACCAGGACCCATAGTAGTAGAAATAGTAATATTTTCAATGAATGCACCTTTTACTGTACTTGGTTTAGCTTTAGCAATAGTAGTTACTACATATTGTAAGTTTTCAAGTAACTTAGATTCATCAAATGATACTTTACCAATTACAGTATGAACATTACCAAATTTATCATTCTTATATGTAACCATACCTTTTTTAATGTCTTTAACAGTATCTCCAACTTTTGTTGTAACTGTACCAGTTTTTGGATTAGGCATTAAATTTCTTGGTCCAAGTATATTACCGATTTTTCCTACTTCAGGCATCATATCTGGAGTGGCAACAACAACATCAAATCCAAACCAGTTTTCATTTTTGATCTTGTCGATCATATCTTTATCACCAACAAAGTCAGCACCAGCAGCCTTAGCTTCTTCAGCAAAAGCTCCTTTAGCAATAACTAACACGCTTTTAGTTTTACCAGTTCCATGAGGAAGTGATAAAGAGCCTTTTAATTGTTGGTCTGATTTTTTAGAATCGATATTTAGTTTAAGTGCAACTTCAACAGTACTATCGAATTTAGTTGTAGAAGTAGTTTTAACTAATTTTATTGCATCTTCTAAACTGTAAACTTTAGTTTTATCAACATTTTTTGATGCTTCCACATATTTCTTACCATATTTTTTCATTTTTACCTCCTTAACTGTGGTTAATTAAGCGGACAATTTATAAATTTAAAATTAATTTTCTTCTGATTCTTCAGCTTCTGCTTCATCATCGTGAGTTGGAACTTCAACGCTAGATGCTTCAGCCATTTCTTTAGCTTCGGCTTCAAGTTCAGCAAGTTCTGCTTCACGTTTAGCTTGTTCTTTTTCTTCTTCAGCTGCTTCTGCTGCTTGTTCAGCAAGTTCGGCATCATTTACACCTTTTACTGCAATACCCATATTTCTAGCTGTACCAGCAATGATATTCATCGCTGCATCAACATCATAAGCATTTAAGTCAGGCAATTTTGTTTCAGCTATTTCTCTTAATTCTTGTTGAGAAATAGTTGCTACTATTTCATTGGCACCTTTCTTGCTACCTTTGTTAACTTTAGCAACCTTTTTAAGTAGGAATGCTGCTGGAGCAGTTTTTAGAACAAAATCGAATGAACGATCATCATAAATTGTGATTTCGCATGGAATTACATCACCCATTTTGTCGCGAGTTGCTTCATTAAACTTTGAACAAAAATCACCCAAATTAATTCCAGCAGGCCCTAAAACAGTTCCAACTGGTGGTGCAGGTGTTGCTTTACCAGCTTCGATTTGTAATTTAATTTTCTTTACGACTTCTTTAGCCACGAAAACACCTCCTAAAAATTTTTCGCGTAAGTGGTGTGGGCAAGTCCGCAAGTGTCCCCTCCACTTAACAAATTATATTAAAAATATAAACTTGCATTAATGATATTATCATAAATTTGGCAATTTTACAAGAAGTTTACGGTACTTTTCCCAAAAAAGTTGCGGGATATCTTTTAGTTTTACCAATTAAGTATTGGAACTCTCAATAAAATATGTTAATATTATTATAAGGATAAGGAGGAATTACTTTGGCTAGAAAATTTTTTAATCAGAAAGTAAAAGGTTCTTCTAATAAATCGATGGCTGCTTATATAATTGTGGGTGTTTGTGTTTTATTGGTATTTGTTTGCATTATTTTGGTTGTTTTATTTTCAAATCGAACACCAGAAGATGCTCGTATAGAAATTCGTGATGTTGTAACTGTTGAAATTAATAGCGAGATCCCAGATAAAACTTTATTCTTCTCCGAACTACAAAATGTTAAAGAAGATGAAATTGATATATCATTTGCTGAAGCAGATTTAACAAAAGTTGGGGAATACCCGGTAGAAATAAATCTGCGAGGAGAAACTTATGAATCAAAACTAGCTGTTGTTGATACACAAGCTCCAAATCTAGTTGCTCGTAATTATAACATTGCGATTGGAGATGCTTACAGTGCAGAAGATTTTGTAGAAAGCTGTACAGATAACAGTGGTGAAGATTGTATAATTGAATTTTACACTATGGGAATGGATCAAGATGGTGTTACTATAGATTATGGTTCATATACTGATGAAGGTACCTATACAGTGCAAATTATCGCTAGTGATTCTTCCGGCAATAGTACTACTGCTACATCTGCAACATTAACAATCGGTGAAGCAAGTGGCCCAGTTACTCCAACTACGTGTACTTATGGTAATTCGGAATATGATTCTAATACATATATTTTAGGAATTAATGTAACACAAAATGGTTGTGCTCTCGATTTAAATCTTTACCAAAATGAATCAGTTACAGCCCCAGCATATGAATTAGCAAATGCTGATACAGAAAAATTACAAAAAGAAATAAGCAAATTAAATATTAATGAAAATTTGGAAAGAAATTTAAGTAGATTAATTTCTCCGGTACTTAATACTGCAGGAACTGGTATCGTCGGTTATACAGTACATATGGAACTAGCAATTAAGTATGAAGATGGACACGAAGAAGTTGTAGCAAGCTATTATATTAATACTGATGGAGAGCGAGTTTATTCAATAAATACTTACAACTTAGATTAAAGAAAGCGCTAAAAAATAGTGCTTTTTTTGTAACAAAAAAATTGCTCATTAAGAGCAATTCAATAATTTTTTTAATTATTTTTTTCTAGAATATAATACTAGACCACCAAAGCCAAGAATTAAAATTCCGAAGATGATTGCAACTATTGCACCATCACTTAAACCAGCATTAGGATCTTCACCATTCATTCCTACCATTGTAAAACCATAATAATCTGCTGCTGCTTCTAATGAAGTTTCAGTTGGTTCAAGTCCTTCTTCTTCAATAATTTCTTGAACTAAATCAGCATAAGATACATCTTCATAAGCTGCTAGTGCTGCATCAACTACTTCAGAGCCATCTGTACCAAATCCTAATTGATCAAAAGTGTTACCAATAACAATGTATGGTACGCCGTCGCGGTCTTCACCATTACGTTCCTTTGCTAAGTTCATTAATTCGTAATTTGTTTCATCGCTTACTTCATAAGTAACGATTTCAAAATAATCTTGATATAAATAATAGTTTTCTGCAAAATATTCTATGAAATCTTGGCAATGACCACAACCACTACTTCTAAAAAGATAAACTATTACTTTTTCGTGATCTGTTATTGTTGGTAAGTCATCATCTGCTTGAACATTTGGCATAATTAATAAACTTAGGGCAACCAATATTCCTAAAAATACTTTTTTCATTTTTTCCTCCCTAGCCTCAATTATACTTTTTTTGTCGTTATTTGTAAAGATTTGATTATGAATAATTAGTGAAATAATTATTTAGGAAGCGACATTTCGTTTCTTTCAAATTCATAATCCGGATAATTCCATATTCTTTCGGGTATTAGCATTAGTTTCATAAATGCTACATTATTAGTAGTATCAATGCTAACAGAAATAACTTTAAACAAACTAGAATCTCTAAGCAAAAATTCGGTTTGATTAGTTGAATAACTTAAATTATCACTTAAAAGAGCTATGCCATCATCACTATTTTCGGGGATTAAATATTCAATTAAAATATTCGGTTTACCCGTTAATGTAAAAGGGTCAGTATAGTAAAAACACTTTTCTTTAATTAAACTAGTACTTGTAAATCCTTCTTCATATAAATATTTTCCTTCAAGATATACTAAATCATTTAATGAAAAAATACCATAAGATTGAAAAGCTTGAATGCTTACACCACGATATGTTTTAATACCAGTTGGTATCGCTGTTGTTTTATTTAGTACTTGATGAATATTTTCTGCTAAAGCATTGTATTCTTTTTTTAATTCATCTGTCAATCTACCATTTACTTCATAGTTCCAATTGTTTCTCAGCACCGCATTAATATTACGAAATTGATACCCAGTATAACTACGCAGATTTTTTGCTTCTTCGCTACTTAACTGGCTAATAAAATCATCAACCGTAGATCCTAGTGTATTTATAATATCTTCGGAAGCGTTAAAGCTTTGATATTTTTTCGATAACATTTCTTGAACAAAAGTTTCTAATTGTACTTGCTTTTCTTTACCGATATATCTTAAAAGATATTCAACATTATAATTTGTACCTTTTTCCATATTTACCTACTTTTTATCGTGATTGGTATGTAAAGATACATTTCTTTTATTAATATAACAATCATATGCATCTCTAATTTCAGGATTCATATAGCTTTCTTTTATTTTTAAATCGGCATCATTTTGATACATACTAGCAATTCTTTTTTCGCGGATTAAACTTAAATCCTTAATAGCTACTAGAGGTTGACCTCCACCACCGATACAGCCACCAGGACAAGACATTACTTCAATAAAATCATAAGTCAATAATTTATCAAAATTGCTAGTTACAGTTGATACTTTGTTAACAACTGCAATTTTTAAATTAAATTCTCCCATATCAACTACTGCATCTTTTATATCTTTCTCACCACGGATAGCTTTAAATTCATAAAAATCTTTTGGGGCTTTTTCTTTATTTATCATATAGTAAGCAGTTCTTAAAATAGATTCCATTACTCCGCCGGATACACCAAAGATAAGCCCTCCACCAGAACCTTTGCCTAATAATTTATCAAATTCTTTATCAGTTAAATTTTTAAAATCTATTCCTAATTCTTGAATCATTAAAATAAGTTCACTGGTTGTTATTACAAAATCCGTATCAGGATATAGACTTCTTTCGTACTTTTTAGATATACAAGGAGTAAGGGATACAGAAATTATTTTTTCTTTAGGTATTTCATACATTTCAGCAAAGTATGTTTTAATCATTGCTCCTTGCATAGCAATAGGACTTTTACACGTACTTAGATTTTTGATAATTTCTGGATGATATTTTTCCGCATATAAAACCCAAGATGGACAGCAACTGGTAAACATCGGCAAGTTTTTGTTTTTTACTCTAGTTATGAGTTCATTTGCTTCTTCCATAATTGTTAGATCAGCTCCGAATGTTGTATCAAATACATAGTCAAAACCAATTTCTTTTAGAGCACTTACCATTTTACCTTCTAGAAATTCTCCAGGTGCAAAACCAAAAGCATCACCAATTGCAACACGTACTGCTGGGGCTGTAAAAACTACAACAGTATAGTCAGTATCATTAATGTAGTTTAAGACATTTTGATAATCATACTTGGGAGTTAAAGCTCCAGTTGGGCAAGTTAAAATACAGGCTCCACAATTAATACAATCATTATCAAAATTATTAATGCTTTGGCAAGTTTTTAAACACATACCACAGTTAATACATCTTTCTTCAATTCTATTTAAGCATATATTATCTTTTTTTACTTCTACTCTGTTCATTGTTCTGTTTTAGTAAGAACTTTGTAAGTTTTAACAAGTCTTACTAATATCTCCTTTTCATCGATTTTCATATCATTTGTTGCAATTAAAGTAGCTAGACCATTCGCATATAGCCACATATTCATAAATAGATTTTTAGCTTCTTCAAAACTGTAACCGTGTTTATTAACTAAATTGATAATTGTTGATTGATTCCATTTCTCATCTAAAACATTTTCAATACTTTGCCAACTTAAATTATTACTTAAAAATAAGCTAATAAATAAATTTTTATATTCTTGTGCAAATTCGACATAAGCAATACACAAAGTAATTAAAGCTTTTTTATTATCGACGCGGCTCGTAATAAATTCATCGTATTGATGGGATATTTCTTTATAGATATCACTCTTTATTTCTTCCATACTATTGTAGATACGATATAATGGCTTAGTGGAAACATTTAAAGCTTTAGCTAAACTTCTGGCATTTACACTATCCCATCCTTTGTCATTTACCATTTTGACAGCAACTTTAACAATATAATCTTTACTAAGTTCTTTGATGGCTGGCATTATATCACTCTCCCTCTAAAATAGCATCATGGTAACTTATGTTTCTATTATACCACAAATATATTTTGATGAAAAGTAGTAGACGGTGTCGAATTTTGTCTTACTCTTTTTGTTGCTTTTATAAAGCTTTAACTTTAGGATAATTAACCGTTACCTGCTAGTGGTAGTGCCTGCTTTAAATCTGAGTAATCTATTACTACTCAAAATTTGGGGGTTTTGGATAAAAGGAGGCAAAGAGATGAAAGAAGAAATAATAAAAAAACTTTTAGTAATCATAATTATGTTACTCGTAATTATATTGCGTTTAATAGAAAAAATAGACACTAGCCTTGTAGTCCCAATTTTTATTGGGCAGGTATAGTGTCTGTAAACAAACTGTTGCAGGCATTATCCACTAGAGGTAACGCTTACATTTTTAATATACCATATTTTTAAAATATAAACAATATTTTTATAAGAAAACTAAATCTTGTCTTTTTTATTATTTTGAACTATTATTATAATGGAGATGGTTGATATGAAGAAAATTTGTTTACTTATTTGTGGGTTAATATTGTTACCTATGGTTGTATGCGCAGAAACTACAGAACTTACTAATTATGAAATTAGTTGGGGGATGGATGATGATTATATTTGTGGCACAAGTTCATTAGATGAAACATATGATTATACAAACAACACTTGTAATGATTATGGTGAAGATGATGTGATAATAGGAACATATACTAACAGCACATCAACATTTGAATTTAAAAATAATGCTAGTGTGTATTTATTTGGTAATGATGCTATAAGGAGTACTATTAAAGTAAATGGAAGTAATATAATTGATGTAATAAGAAATGGTAATTATGTAATAGAAGGTAGTGGACAATTAACTATTAAAGAATTATATAATTATGTTCCTACTATTGATGAAGATGGTAATACTTTTTATTTTGTAGTATTTACAGTTGATGGAAAGCAACACATTGTAAAAAATGAAGATGGAAGTAAATTAACTGTTACATCAAAAGGAGATTTTGCAAGTATGTTTGAGGATGTAAAAGAATATAATAAGTGGTTAGAAAATATAGAATATAGCGAAGAAGCATATTCATTATATAAAGATAATCATATGGAACCCACTACTATTGATGACGCATGGATTAGCGAACACATAACTACAGATTTAGAAACAATTCATAACGATGATGGATCAATTACATTTAGAAGTAATGATTATACAGCAGAAGAAAATATAGATGATGATATTACTGATGCAAGTGATACAAATGAAGATGAAATAAAAGCAAATATTGTTTTACCAATTATAATACTTGCAAGTGTAGTATTAGTTGGGGGAGCAGCATTACTAATTAAAAGAAAATAAAAATACGTAAGTTTAATCACTTGCGCATTTTATTTTTAACGGCTTTAAATATTTCCATAACTAATATTATTATTAATGAAAAGACAAATAATTTTAGCATATCAACTACAGGTACTGTTGTAGTATTTAAAAATTCACTTAAGAATGGTACTTCCATAACAATTACTTGTAATATAATAGCACCAATTATAGTTACTAATACTAATGGGTTATTAAATGGCATTTTAAATATACTAGTTTTTTCACTGCGACAATTTAGAACGTGCATATTTTGTAAGAAGACCATAAGTACCATTATATAGCCTCTAGCTAGATGTATTTCCATACCCGCAACATTTACTAAATAATACCAGATAACAAAGACTATTAATCCGATGGTTAGGCCCGCTACTAAAACTTCAGCAAATAATTCTTTATTAAATATAGTTTCTTTGGTTGAACGGGGTTTTTCCATCATTGTACCTGGTTCTGTTTTTTCAAAAGATAAAGCAAAGTCTTGTAAGCCATCTGTTACGATATTAAGCCATAAAAGTTGAATAGCAACAAGTGGCATTGGTAAATTAAATATAATTGAAAGAATAAAGAATAATACTTCAGCAAGGCCACAAGAAAGTAGCATATAACTTACTTTACGAATATTATTATAAGCAGTTCTACCCTCTTCAACACCCTGAACAATGGAAGTAAAATCATCATCTAAGACAATCATATTAGCAGTTTCTTTAGCAACATCTGTTCCACTACCCATAGCAATACCAATATTGGCGCTTTTTATAGCTGGAGCATCATTAACTCCATCACCAGTAACAGCAACAAATTCACCTTGACGCTTTAAAGAATCAATAATAGCTAATTTATCCATTGGGGTAACACGAGCAAATACTTTCTTGTCTTGAATAAATTTGTCAAATTCTTTTTCCCCTTTAGCTAAATGTTTATTTACATCATCACCGGATGCTATTTCCTTTTCGCTAGATACTAACTCTAAATCTTTGGCAATTTTTAAAGCTGTAAGAGGATGATATCCCGTAATCATTAATACTTTTATACCCGCATTTAAACATTTTTGAATTGAATCAGCTGCTTCTTCACGGATTGGATCAATGAAACCTACTAGACCTTTAAATGTAAGACCTGTAATATCTTTGCTGTCATAAGCATCTTTTTTAACAAAGTTTTTTACCGGTCCATCTGCAATAGCAATAACACGGTATCCATCACTAGCTAAAGCTTCATTTTGTCCTTTTATTTTGGTGATATCTATTTTTTTGTTTTTGCCATTACTATCCATATCTTTAGAAAATTCTAGCACTTTTTCTAAAGATCCTTTTACGGTACAATATATTTCATTGTTTTTTTCATAAAATACTGCCGAATATTTATTTTGGGATTCATAAGGAATAGTATCAATTATTTTAACATCTTCATAAGGCACTTTAGTTTTTTTACCTAAAGATAAGAATGCTATATCAATAGAATCCCCTAGGTATTGCCATTTGCCTTTTTCTTTTGTCAGTTTTGCTTCATTATTTATAGCACCAAGCAAAGCTATTTCTTGAGCTTTTTTAATATCAGCATTATTTAAAGGTTGTAATTTTCCCTCATCACTATAGCCGATGCCTGTTATATCGAATTCACTAGAATCTGGCAAAATAATTTTTTTAGCAGTTTGTTTATTTATAGTAAGTGTTCCTGTTTTATCACTAGCAATGA
>CALVKJ010000037.1 GCA_944332675.1 uncultured Bacilli bacterium | reverse complement strand
AATGATTGGGCGAATGGTTATGCTCCAAAAGTAGAAATGTTTAGTGATAGGTTAGCAGTATCATCAAATGGTGGTATTCAAGATAATGTAACAGAAGAAGACTTTTTAAAGGGATTTTCTTTACCTAAAAATCCTGAGTTGATGAAAGTGTTTAGAGATTTGGAATTAGTAGAACAAATGGGTACAGGAATTATTAGAATTCTTAAAAGTTATTCTAAGCAATCTTTTGAATTTTTCCCAAATTTTATAAGAGTTAGTTTTCCTTTTAAGAAAAACAAATTTAATGATTCTAAAAAAGTAGAATTTAAAGATAAAATTAATTTATCTATTACGCAACAAGAAATTGTTAAATTAATGAGTGATAACCCTAGAATTACTCAAAAAGAGTTAGCTAGACTTTTGGATATTACAGTTAGGGCAATACAAAAAAAAATAAAGTCCCTTATTGATTTAGGTATAGTTCAAAGATGGGGATCAGATAGAAAGGGAGAATGGAAAATCAATTTTAATAATTTATAGTATTAGAATTGATTTTCTACGAACTTTTCTACGAACTTTTCTACGAACTTTTCTACGAACTTTCTTACGACGTTTTCTTACGACGTTTTCTTACGACGTTTTGAAATTTGTTATTGCTAATAAAAAAATTTTCCAAACAATGTTGGAAAACTTAGTTGGTTATTTATCTTCTTCATCAAGTGGCTCAAATAAAACTCTTATATCTATTCCAAGTGCTTTAGCGAATGTCCATATAGTACCAAGACTAAATGTTTGCTTGTAGTTGGGGCTTTCTATATTCATAATAAATCCTTCGCTATAATTACACATCATAGCAAATTTAGTTATTGTTAGGTTCTTTAATTTGCGTTGTTTCTTTAAATTTTGTCCAACAAGATAGTAGATATAGTTTTCATCTTTTTGGTCATTCATTAAAGCACCTTCTTTACTGTGATAATTTTCTCATTTATTAAACTAGAAAATCTCACTTGTTCACTGAAAATTGTGGTTTATATTAGATGTATAATGAATTTAATATAAGGATTGGTTTTATGAATAAAAAAGTTTTAAGTTGTGTTATGTTAATAATTACTTTAGGTATTTCAATTTTTGGTATAGTTAATATTAATGACAAAAAAATTTATAAGAATTTAAAAAGTACAGATACCATATTAAATACAAATGCGTTAACTATGATGTATGAAACAGATTATCAAAGTGGAGAATATCAAGTATCTAGTGATACAAGTTGGCCACAGGATGGTTATATCTTCAATGAAACTTTGTCGAGATGTGAAAATGGTGGAACACTAACTTGGAATAGTGAAACTAATAAAGTTGTTATGCAAACAAATAGTAGTGATAGGTGTTATGTTTATTTTGATAAATTAGCAAATACATTTGAATTTAAAATTAGTAATATGATTTATAAAGCAGAAGAAGAGATGACTTGGAGTGATTGGATTGGAAGTAAATATAACACTTATGGAGGAGACCCTTTATCCGTATCTGGACCTTTTGTAGCAATAGCATCTGGAGAAAGGCGTTTTTATATAAGTTTGAATGAAAAATATGTTTTATCTAGTGATTTAGTTTTAGAAAACGTAAATTATGACTATACCTATGAAAATCCATTTGTATTTTCTTTGCCTTTATATAATGAAGAATATTTTAGTTTGGAACAAATAAATGAAGCATATCCAGAAACATTAATTAATGAAAATGAATTTATAAGGTTAATGTATGATTATTTTCCGTCAATAGAAGAACTGTTAAACTATAACATTACTATAGAACAGTTTATAATGGAAGTCAGGCCAGAGTTACTGAATGTTATAGATGATATTGGCAGTTATCAAATATTGAATACGCCAGTATATTTAACAAATTACAATTTATATTATCAGCTAGATTTGATTTGTCCTATAGTTAGTGCAACGCAAATGCCCACAGCTATAATAGTTTATAGTATGGACACTTGGAATATTATAAGTGAATTTGATATTGATAAGGAAAATTATATTATTAGTTTGTTTCTTGAAGAATACAGTGATATATTTTATGAAGAATTTGTTTTATTATTTATCTATAAAGAAATTTAGATATTGGAGATTATAAAAAAGATTAATATACTGATTTTATATAATGATAAATTTGTATAAATTTAAAATATATAATCAAAAATGTATATTTTTTGTGTAAAATATTAAGATTATTTAAATTTTGTTTTTAGTTATATTTTAATAATTAAAAATTTAATCATTTCGACTTAGAACGACAAATTAGTCGTTCTTTTTTTTGTATAATCATTTCGTGATTGCTATGAAAATATATTTAGATTTGGTATTTATACTTAATTTTATATATGATTTACTTTTAATGATGACTGTGGATTTAACACTAAAAAGGCACACTAAATTTCGAAGATTAATATTTAGTGCTATTCTTGGAGCATTATCTTTAGCAATCCTTTTTCTTCCTTGCGGTGAAGTAATATTATTCATTTTCAAGATAATTACAAGCATATTAATGATATTGGTGGCATTTGGGTATAAAAATATTAAATATTTTGGCACTAATATGATTTATTTATATATGACGAGTGTAATACTCGGAGGATTTTTATATTTTCTAAATATTGAATTTAGTTATAAAAGAGAAGGTATGGTATTTTATTTTGAAGGATTAAGTATTAATTATATACTTCTTTTGATTGTTGCTCCGATTATACTATTTTTATATGTTCGGGAACATAAAAAGTTTAAGAGTACATATAATTATAATTATAAAGTTAGCATTGTATTTAAAAATGGTAAGAGTTTAGAATGTAATGGCTTTTTAGATACAGGAAATAAGCTCAAGGATCCTATAACTAAAAAGTATGTGATACTTGTGAATAAAAAAATATTGAAGCCATATATAAATATACGTAGTCCTATATATGTACCATATAAGACAGTTGGTTATCAAGGATTAATTGAATGTTTTAGTATTAGATATATTAAAGTAATGGATCAAGTTTTTAATAATTATTTGGTAGGTTTAGTACCAGATAAAATAAATTTAAATGGTAGTGATTGTTTACTTAATTATAAATTAATGGAGGATATATGTTTAGAAAATTAATTGAATTTTTAAAAGCTAAATATAATGAAGTGTTTTTTGTTGGGGCTACTGATAAACTACCCCCACCATTAGATAAGGATGAGGAACTTGCTTATTTAATTAAAGCGCAACAAGGCGATGAAGAAGCAAGGAATAAACTTATTGAGCATAATTTAAGATTGGTTGTATTTTTAGCAAAAAGATATGAAAATACTACTTATGATATTGAAGATTTAGTAAGTATTGGATCAATTGGCTTAATAAAGGGAATTAATACTTATAAGATTGATAAAAATATTAAGTTAGCTACTTATGCTTCGCGTTGTATTAGCAATGAAATTTTGATGTTTCTTCGTAAAAATAAAAGAAAAAGAAGTGAAGTATCACTAGAAGAGGCACTCAATTATGACAGTGAAGGTAATGAACTTCATTTAGAAGATATTCTTGGAACTGATGCGGAATTAGTACCAAAGGAATATGAAAAAAAGGTCGACAAAGAAGTTCTTAATAAAGAAATAGAGTTGCTTAGTCCTAGAGATAAAGAGATTATGACTCTTAGATATGGACTAAATAATACTGTTGAATATACACAAAAGGAAGTAGCAGAAATGCTAGGTATTAGTCAAAGCTATATTTCGCGGATAGAAAAAAAAGTGGTAAGAAAATTAAGTCAAGTTATGCATTAATTTTTCTTACCCATTATTTCATCCATTGAAGTTTTATAAGTTTTACAGATTGTGTAAAGGAATGCTGTTTTAATTAAAACTTTGCCAGTTTCATAAGCAGAATATGTTGATGATGTGGTATTTAGAGGAATAAATATATCTTTTTGAGTTAGATTGTTACTTTTACGTAAAGCTCTTAGGTTATTGCCGATGACTTTAGCATCTAAATTAATTACGCGATATTTAGTTGGTTTACTGGCTAGACCAGTCATATAATCTATAGATATTTTATAATAATCACTTAATTTATGTAATCTTCTTAAGGGAATGGTATCTTTACCAGTTTCCCAACCAGCATAGGTGGAACGTTCGACATTTAGAACTTTAGCAATATCTTTTTGCGTAAGATCCTTGTCTTCTCTTATTTCTTTAAGTCTATCAAATTTCATATTACCACCGAATTTATTTTCTCATTAATATTATTATTTTCAGGAAAACGTGGGAAAATACGAGAAAATGTGGTATGATTAACTATGAGTAAAGGAATGGTGTAGATGATAAAAATAACTGATAATATAAAAACTATAAAATTGGGAGCTGATAATTTAGAAGTATATGATAAATATTATGAAGGTTTGTTAATAAAACCAAAGTTTTCTCATTTTGTTATAGAACTTATTATTGTAGTGGAAGATGGTTTTTTACAAGAGATAATTAAAACTTATAAGGGTAGTGAAGTGATTCTTGATAGATTTGTAAATAAAATAGAAAGTAAAGATACTATACAGTTAAGTGAAAATGATTTTAAGAAATTTGAAAAACTGTATAATAATATGCAAAATAAAAAAGATTATCGTAAAAGTGCAATTGTTGCTGCTTATGCTGAACTTTTAAGTTATGAATATTTTCAAGGTTCAGTATTAGAGGATTGTCCTAGTGTGTCAATAACTGAACTTTTTGATGATTTAAATGAATCTTATGATTATAAAAAATATCGAGATGAAATTATTAAAGAGAGCAAAAAGATATTAAAAGAAAAGTATAAAGTAGAATAATTGCATAAAAAGTACTCCTTTTAAACAAAATATTGTTTGAAAGGAGTTTTTAATGTCGAAATATAAAGTTGATATAACGGGTATTAATACTAGTGATATTAAAGTTTTATCTAATGAAGAAATGGTGCATTTATTTGTAAGATATAGAGATGGTGATATTGCCGCCAAGGAAGAACTTATTAACGGTAATTTGAAATTGGTTTTAAGTATACTTAGGTCTTTTAATCGAGGAGATGTCAATTTAGATGATTTATTTCAAGTTGGAGTTATTGGTTTAATTAAAGCAATTGATAATTTTGATTTATCGTATGGTCTTAAACTTAGTACTTATGCGGTTCCTTTAATTATTGGAGAAATAAAAAGGTATATTAGGGATAATACAGCAATGCGGGTTAGTAGAAGTATTAAGGATCTTGCTTATCAAATTATTAAATTTAAAGATAAATATATGGCTGATTATGGAGTGGAGGCAAGTAGCAGTGTAATAGCAGAAGCTTTAGGTATTGAAGAATATAAGATTGCTTTTGCCCTTGATGCTCTAAGGGATCCTGCAAGTATTTTTGAACCAATCTATAATGATGGCGGAGATACCATCTATCTATTTGATCAAATTGCCGATGTAAAAGATAAAAACAGCGATAAAGATATGCTTATTTCTTTAAGAAGAGCATTACTTAAAATTAAAGAAAGAGAAAAATCAATTTTGTTAGAAAGGTTTATTGTTGGAAAAACACAGATGGAAATAGCTGATGAACTTGGTATTAGTCAAGCCCAAGTATCAAGACTAGAGAAAAGTGCTATTGAAAATGTACGGAAACTTATTAAATAAACATATAATTAACTAGGTGATTATATGTTTTTAAGTGAATTACAAAATAAAGATATTATTAGTGTTAAAACAGGAGTTAATTTAGGAAGAATAGTTGATGTTGAAGTGAGTAGTGAAGGACGTATCATTTCTTTTATAGCAGAAGAAAAGAAGTTTTTTAGAAAAGTCTTAAAAAATAGCGAAATAAATTTTACTTTTAATGATATTACAAAGATTGGAACGGATGTAATACTGGTAAATAAATAAAAAATATGATATATTAGGAATATGAGAACGAAAAGTTTAATTATTGCCACTTTTATTTTAGTAATTGATCAAATTGTCAAAGTTTCAATTGACAGTTTTTGGCGTATTAATGAAATAATAACAGTTATTCCTAATTTTTTTTATTTTACTAAAGTGTATAATGATGGGGCCGCTTGGAGTATATTGGATGGCTCGATAATAATTCTAATAATTGTGGCAGTTTTGGCTTTGATTTTTTTAATTAATTATCAAAAACATTTTCAAAATAAATATCGAAATATTATAGCTTTTGGTCTTATTTATGGGGGGCTTTTAGGTAATTTAGTTGATCGAATTATTTATGGTTATGTTATCGATTATATAAAAATTTTGATTGGCAGTTATAATTTTCCGGTATTTAATATTGCAGATGTTGCTATAGTTAGTGGATTTATACTCCTTATTTATGCAGTTATAAAGGGTGAAGATAAAAATGAAAATAGTAGTAAATGATGAAGTAAATTTAAGAATTGATAAATATTTAGCTAGTATTACAGATTATAGTAGAGAATTAATCAGTAAAATGTTAAATGATGGCTATATTTTGGTTAATGATAATAGCGTTAAGGGCAGTTATAAAGTAAATGTTGGAGATATTATAACTATTAAAGATGGATATGTTAAAGAAATGAGTGTTAAACCCCAAAAAATGCCTTTAGAAATTGTTTATGAAGACGATTATTTAATGGTTATTAATAAACCAAGTGGTTTAGTTGTTCATCCGGGGAATGGAAATTATGATAATACTTTAGTAAATGGACTTATGTATTATACAAATAATCTTAGTGATATTGGAGAAGATTTTCGTCCAGGGATAGTTCATCGTTTAGATAAAGATACTAGTGGTCTTATGTTGGTTGCTAAGGATAATAAAACTCACGAGTTATTAGCAGATGATTTTAAAGATAAAAGAATTCATCGGGAATACGTAGCTTTACTTGATGGAGTTTTACCAGAAAATTCAGCAATTATTGATGCTCCACTTGCTAGAAGTAGCGAAAACTATCAAAAAATGACCGTTAAAGCGGGAGGAAAAAGAGCTGTAACTCACTTAGAAGTAATAAAAAAGTATAAAGAATATACTTTAGTTAGATTAGTTTTAGAAACGGGAAGAACGCATCAAATAAGAGTACATATGGCTTATATTGGTTATCCAGTTCATAATGATCCCGTTTATAACAAGAGAAAAAGTGATGAATTTGGACAATTCTTACATTCAGAATATTTAAAATTCATCCATCCAATAACTAAAAAAGAATTGGAATTTAGAGCAAAATTGCCAGAAGAATTCCAAAAATTTTTAGATGCTTTGGAGAAAAGTTATTAATATATAAACAAATGAATAAGAAACCATTAAAAGATAAGGAACACTATGTAAACTGTATACTCCAAATAATCTTTTAAAATCTTTTACAAGTAAAAAAGCAAATGATAATAAACAAGAAATGCAGATTAAGCTAAAAAGTAAATTGTAAAAATAACCAAAGAAAATAACAGTGCCAATATTTAATATGTAATTAGTTAAGAGTAGGAATAAAATACTTTCATCAAGTATATTAAAATCAATAACTTTTAATATGGGAATTAGTAAAAGAGCAACTGAAATAATGTAAAATAAAAAGAAAAGCATAGGTATCACCTCTTTACTAAATATATGATTTATTGTAAAATAAAATAACGAAGGAGATGTTTTATGGCTTCAGTAATGATACGGAAAAATGATCAAATAATGATGAGTTTGGTACATTATTTTGTAACTAAAGAAAATTATTCTCCGATTCATGTACAGGGAGTAAAAGATGAGATTTGGTTAGAAAATTTAAATGGACCATATCGAGTTATAAGAATTAGTTGTAATAAAGTAATTAATGAAGAACAATATAATTTTGATATATTTAAAATGAAACATATTATAAAGCAAATAAAAAGAAAAACATTATCTTTAAAAATGAATGCTTTAAATATTTGTTTAGATATGAGTGATAAAGTAAAATTTAGTGATTCAAATAATATTGAAACTATTAATGTTTCATCATTAAATGAAATTAAGAAGAATCCTGCTTTACAAGAGATATTTCCTAATTTAAAAGATGAATTAATAGAATCAAAGGATGGACTTGATTTAATAATCAATGTAACTAATGATATAAATGAAAAAACAGAAAAAGAAAATAGATTATTTGCAAAAGTTTTTTCACCTAAAAGAATAATTTTTACTAAGTTGATAATAATCGCTTGTATTGTAATGTATATAATTTTAGGTATTAGAAATGGTAATTTCTTAAACTTTAGTGCCACATCATTAGCGGTACTTGGGGGAAATAATTTATTATTAGTCCAAAATGGAGAGGTATGGCGAATACTAACTGGGGCATTTTTGCACGCCGGTTTAATTCATTTGGTAGTAAATATGTATTCTTTAGCAATACTTGGTACTCAAGTTGAAACTTTTATTGGAAAGTGGAAGTTTTTATTTATCTATTTAATTAGTGCTATTAGTGGCAATTTGCTTTCTTTAGTTTTTAGTGAGCCAAATGTTGTATCAGTTGGTGCAAGTGGAGCATTATTTGGATTGATGGGAGCTTTACTTTATTTTGGATATCATTATCGTCTTTATTTAAGTGAAGCTATTCGTAATCAAATAATACCAATCATTCTTATTAATTTACTTATTGGATTTACTATTCCAGGTATTGATAATGTTGCGCACATCGGTGGTTTAATTGGTGGGTATCTTTCTTCAATGGCTTTTGGAATTGAAGAAAAAAGCGAGAAAAGAGATATGATAAATGGTTGGATTGTATTAATTTTATATATAGCATTTTTAAGTTTTGTAGTATTTTTTGTAAAATAAAAAAATTGGTATCAAAAGTACCAATTTTTAAATGTTAAATTTTACGATAAAGGCCAATTGCTTTGCCGAGAATAGTGATATTTGGAAATATTAAAGGTTCCATTGTATCATTTTCCGGTTGTAATCTTATGTGATCTTTTTCTTTGTAAAATGTTTTTAAAGTTACTTCGTTTTCATTAGTCATTGCAACAACAATATCACCATTTTTAGCGTCATTTTGTCTTTTGACAATAACATAGTCATTATCATAAATACCTTTGTTTATCATCGATTCACCACTAACGTGTAAAGTAAATACTTCGCCATTTTTAGGAACTAAAGAAGCTGGTAAATCGAAAAATTCATCAGGTTGTTCGATAGCTGTAATGGGACTGCCTGCGGTAATTTTACCTAGTAGGGGAACCTTTACAACATCTTCATTTTTTTCTAAATATTCGTTATCAACTAAAAGTTCAATTGTTCTGAACTTATTATTGGTTGATTTAATATAACCATTTTTTTCTAGATTTTTAATGTGCACAAATACAGTTGCTGGGCTATTTAAGCCAACTCCAGCGCAGATTTCTCTAATTGCTGGTGGGTAGCCGTGCATTGCTGTATATTTTTTGATGTACGTTAGTATTTCTTCTTGTCTAGGCGTTAATTTTTTATCCATATATTTCCTCCATTTTCATTTTACAATAGATTGTGTAAAAAGTCAAACATTTGTTTAATTTATTTGTTGACACAAACAAATATTCGTGTTAAATTATATTCAGAAAGAAGAGGTAATATATATGATGAATGTTTTAAAAAAATATAGTGGAGTATTGTTTTTTTATCTAGTTATTATAGGAATGATTTTACTTATTAATGC
>CALVKJ010000036.1 GCA_944332675.1 uncultured Bacilli bacterium | reverse complement strand
AGTATGAAAACATTTATGCAAAAAAAAGAAACTGTTGAAAGAAATTGGTATGTAATCGATGCTGAAGGACAAACTTTAGGTCGTCTTGCAACTAAAGCAGCTCATATTTTACGTGGTAAGCATAAAGTTACATATACTCCTCATGTTGATTGTGGAGATTATGTAATAGTAATCAATGCTGATAAAGTAGTTTTAACTGGTAACAAATTAGAAGATAAGAAATATTATAATCATTCAGGTTATCCAGGAGGACTAAGAGAAAGAACTGCTAAAGAAATGATTAATAATTATCCAGAAGAAATGGTTGAAAGAGCTATCAAAGGAATGCTTCCTCATGGAAGACTTGGAAGAGCAATGGGCAAGAAGTTATTTGTTTATCGTGGTAGTGATCACAAACATGAGGCTCAAAAGCCAATAGCTTTGGAAGTTAAGTAGGAGGATTTTATGAGTAAGAAACAAGAATGGACTGCAACTGGTCGTCGTAAAAGAAGTGTTGCTCAAGTAAGAATGACTGGTGGAACTGGTAATATTACTGTTAATGGTGTTGCTGTTGATGAATATATGCCATATGCAACATTGGTAATGGATTTAAAACAACCACTTGTAGCTACAGGAAATGAAAACAGATTTGATATCGATGTTAAAGTTACTGGTGGAGGATTTTCTGGTCAAACCGGTGCTATACGTTTAGGTATCACTAGAGCATTATTAAAATTTGATGCTAATACTGATCAAACTAGAGAAGATAGCTACAGACATATTCTTAAGAATGCTGGATTTATTACTAGAGATCCTAGAGTTAAAGAAAGAAAGAAATACGGTCTTAAGAAAGCACGTAGAGCTCCACAATTTTCTAAGAGATAGTAAACAGTTTTATTCCTATAAACTTGATGTTTATAGGTTTTTTTATTAACAAAATACTTGATTTCCTCCAGTAATTATCGTATAGTGATAATTACTGGAGAAAATATGACAAAAATTAATAATTTAAAAATATTTGTTGCTGGGGCTTTATTGTTGGTATTATTAGTGGCAATATTCATAAAAGTAAATATAGATGAAAAGCCAAAATATAATACTTGTGATGGAGAAAATATTGCTGAGTGGGAATATGCTACTGGAGCAGTTGAATATGATATTTGCGTTGATAAAGATAATAAAGCATTGTTTATTGATAGAGATAAAGCGTTAGAATATGTCAAGAATGAAAGAAAAGATGCTTTAGATTATATTAGAAATGTAGAAAAATTAGATGAACTAAGTGAAAATAATTATAAACAATATTATGAGTATACAAATAATGTTGAAGATGGTAGTGAATATTATAGTGATTTAATATTTTTAAATGAATTTTTTAAAGTTTATGATAATAATTTTGTTAAGTAATTGAAAAAATTCTCGATATTGTGGATAAGAGAGTTTTTTTAGTGTATAATTTTTCTGGGTGGTATAAATGCGTATAAGCAATGAATGGATAGATTATGAGTGCTTGGATGCCGGTAATGGAGAAAAGTTGGAACGATGGGGTAATATAATTTTACGTCGTCCTGAACCGCAAGCGATGTGGCCGATAGAAATGGATGAATCTTGGGAAAATGTAAGTGGAACTTACTACCGATTTAAAGACGGCGGAGGGCATTGGGAGTTTCGAGATAAACTTCCGGATTATTGGACAGTAAATTATAAAGATTTAAAATTTAAAGTGAGTCCAACTAATTTTAAACATACTGGATTGTTTCCAGAACAAGCAACTAATTGGGATTTTATGATTGATAAAATAAAGAATGCCGGAAGACCAATTCGTGTACTTAATTTATTTGCTTATACAGGTGCTGCAACTATGGCTTGTAGTAAAGCGGGAGCTGAATTAGTAGTACACGTCGATTCTGCTAAAGGTATGGTTTCTTGGGCCAAAGAAAATATGAATTTGTGTGGACTTCAAAATAATTATATCCGTTATATTGTTGATGATTGTTTAAAGTTTGTTGAAAGAGAAATAAGACGAGGAAATAAATATGATGCCATAGTAATGGATCCTCCAAGTTATGGAAGAGGACCTAATGGTGAAGTATGGAAACTTGAACATAACTTAGAATATTTAGTTAGAAAATGTTGTGAATTACTCAGTGATGAACCATTATTTTTCTTAATAAATGCCTATACGACTGGTATATCTAGTACAGTTTTATATAACATTTTAAAATTAACCGTTGGCTCTAAATATAAGGGAAAAATTGATAATGGAGAAGTAGGACTACAAGTTAGTAAAAATGGATTAGTCTTACCGTGTGGTATATATGGAAGATGGCAATGTTAATGTAATTTATGAAGATAATCATATAATTGTTGTAGAAAAGCCTAGGAATATACTAGTACAAGCTGATAACACAAAAGATTTAGATTTACTTACAATGGTAAAACAATATTTAAAAGTAAAATATAATAAACCAGGTAATGTTTATTTGGGGCTTGTGCATCGTTTGGATAGACCTGTTGGTGGTATAATGGTGCTAGCTAAAACTAGTAAAGCCGCTGGTAGAATTACTGAAGCAATAAAAAATCACGAATTTAAAAAAACTTATTTAGCAGTGCTTTGTGGGAAATTAGAAGGCGCTGGTATACTGGAAGATTATTTAAAAAAGATTGAAAAAGAAAATAGGACAGTTGTAGATGCTGCTGGAAAATATGCAAAATTAGAGTATGAAGTAATAGATTATCAAGATAATAAAACTTTGGTTAAAATAAATTTGATAACAGGAAGATCACATCAGATAAGAGTACAGTTTGCTAGTAGGTATTTGCCACTTTGGGGAGATCAAAAATATAATGATAAAGCAATTCCTGGAGAACAAATTGCTTTATGGGCAACAGAAATAGAGTTTGTTCATCCTGTAACCAAAGAAATATTAAAATTTAGTTTGAAACCTAAAAATGAATATCCTTGGAATCTATTTAAAGGGGAATGCTAGTGGATAATTTAAAAATATTTAATAATTATGTTAATAAGTTTGATTTGAGTGATACTAATATTGCTAGGAAATTTTATCATTCTTTACGTGTTAGTGATAATTCTTTTAATATTGCAAATTCTTTAAATTTAAATGAAAATGATAAAAATTTGACAAAGTTTATTGGACTTACACACGATATTGGAAGATTTTTGCAGTGGAAAATATATGAAACATTTGAAGATAGGAAAAGTATTGATCACGCTTTATTAAGTGTCCAAATTTTATTTGATAAAAATATTGGTTTTTTAATTGCTAAAGATGATCAACAAATTGTTCAAAGAGCAATATTTAATCACAATAAATATAAACTGGCAGAATGCCTAAATGAAAGGGAATTATTGTTTGCTAAAATTTTGCGAGATGCAGATAAATTGGATTTACTTTATTTGTTGGGAGAAAAAGAAATTGTTTTAGATGAAGATAATAGTGAAGTAACTGATGTTATTAGTGAGAAATTTTGGAAATGTCAAGAAATAAATACATTAGATTGTCGCACTTTAACAGATAAGATATTATTTAAAATGGCTTTTGTTTTTGATTTAAATTTTAAATGGTCATTTGAGAGATTGGAAAAAGAAAAATTATTGGATAATTTTTATAATAATTTGAAATATAAAAATAAATATAAAAAATATTATGAACATGTAAAAGAATATATTGCATCAAAAAAGATATCTTTGTGATATCTTTTAATTTAGAAAATTTTTTAAATCAAAATTATAAATAATTATATTGTTGATGTTTACTTGTCCATCTTTTTGTTCATATTTTATATTTTTGAGATTTATTTTAGCTAGTAGGGCATATTCTGGCATTACTTGAACACCACTTCCTTTTAAGGCACTATCTTTGTTAGCATCATAAAAGATCAATAAATTTTTATTTGTTACTAATAAACTTCCTGTAAAATAAGTCTTATCACATTTTAATGTTATATTGCTTTCTTCTTTTAAAACTTTCTCTGAGCCAAAATTATAGTTGTACATTATTATCACCTAAAAACATTTTAACAAAGATTAAAGGGAATGTAAAATTTTTTAAAAAATTTACGTAGTATGCTATAATTAAATTAGATATGTAAATAAAATAAAGGAGGAAAAAATGGCAAAGGGAAGAAGCGTATATAATATAACAATAAATAGTGATCCTAATTTAGTTAATAATTTAATACAAAGTTTTCTTCAAGCTAATAATTACGAATTACAAAACAAAAATGGAGAACAGTATTATAGAGCTGGAGATGCTATGGTTCAAGGTTATAGATATTTTAAATATGAAATAAATGGTGCAACGCTTACAGTATATGCCTGGTTTAAAGGTGTATTAGGGGAAATGCCAATAGAACAAAATAGTTTAAGTATGGTAGCTATGAATTATCGAAATTCTTTGAATACTTTATTTCAAGAAATTGATAAATTAAATAAAGGAGGAACAAATGTGAATAATAATATGAATTATGATCCAAATACAGGGCAACCGTTAAATAATACTCAAGCAAATTATGATCCAAATACAGGACAAGCATTGAATCAAATAAATAATAATTCAGGAAATTTAAATCCTAATATCGGGCACCCTCAAAGTCAAAATAACTATCAACAACCAGTTCAAAATAATGCAAATCAATTTGCTCAAACATTTCAAGATGAAACTACAAAAAAACAAGAAAAAATGTGTGAAATTGGTTTTTGGTTATCAATACTAGGATTTTTATGTTCCTTTTTAGGAGTATCATATGGAGTAATTATATATATTTTAGATTTTTATTTTGCATCTCAGGGTTTAAAGACTCGCAAAAGAGGGAAAGCTATTGCTACTATAGTATTATCAGTTTCTTCAATAATAATTATTATTTATCAATTAGTTACTGCTTAAATTAATAAAACAGTTATAAATGAATATTTTTTAATATGAAATATTATTGGAAAGTTTTATGTTTATTTATAATTGTTTTTTTATTTATTTATGTAATTCCGGTGTCTGCTAGTTTACCTTTGCAAGGAAAAGTCATAGTTGTTGATGCGGGTCATGGTGGTAAAGATCCGGGGACTGTTTATCAAAATATTTATGAGAAAGATATTAATTTGAGTATTAGTTTATATTTAAGAGAATACTTAAGTGAATATGGAGCAACGGTTATTCTTACTCGTGATAGTGATAATGATTTAAGTGGAGGGGTTACTAATCATCGTAAGAAAACTGATTTTGATAATCGAATAAAAATTATAAATAATAAATATACGGAAATGTATATATCGATCCATTTGAATTATTTAAGTAATACTAAATATTATGGAGCGCAAGTTTTTTATAATAATGATAATGAAAAATTGGCTAATAGTATACAAGAATATTTAAATAATAATTTAGATACTGATAGGGGGATTAAAGAAATTCCAACGTCGACATATATGTATAAAAAACTAGAGAAAAAAGGAGTGTTAATAGAATGTGGCTTTTTATCTAATACAATGGAAAGGAATAAATTAATAACTGAGGAATATCAAAGAAAAGTTGCTAAAGTTATTGCTGCTGCTTTGGTTAATTATTATAAGTAGCTTTTACAAATTTTTACAAGGATATAAAATAATTGCTTGTTATAGATTATTTTGTTTTGTATAATAATATTAAAGAAAGTAAGTGGAAAAATGGGAAAATTTAATAGTTTTGTAAATGCTGTAAATGTCGTTAAAGGTACATCCGATGCCAAAGATAGTATAGAAACAATAAAAGATTCAAATTTGACTGCGGAAGAAAAACAAAAAGCAATTAGTTCTCATAAAAAATCATTGGGAATGTCATTAGTCGTAGTTTTAATTGTTTGTATAGGCGCTGGTATAGCTACTGCAGTTAGTTTTATGCATAGTCTTGAACTTGGTATATTGATTGCTTCGATTGCTTTGCCAGTAGTTGTGGTTGTATTGGTAATTTATTTTGTTGTTGGCAGGAATAAATCGGATTATCGCAAATATAGCGATAAAATTGCATATGATTTTGTGGGTTTAACAGATGAAGGAATTGCTAACTTAGGACCTAATGATAAAGAAAAAAAGTTAATTGTTAAAAATTATATAGCAAGTGTTTTTTGGGCTATTATTATGTTGGCATCAATACTTGTAGCAGTGGCAGTAGTTCCTAGATTTGGAAATAAAGCTTTAACAACAGTTGCCATTATTATAGCAATTATTGTTGCTTTTATTTGTTTAGTTAAAGATGAAGGTTGTGCAGTAGAAATAACTAGACTTAAATCCGGATTTTATAAAAGAGGAGCAAAGTTTATTTGTAATGATTGTAAAAAAGAAGTAAGAATTAGTTTTGAGAGATTTCCAGAATTTGACTCATTACCTAGAAATGAAATTGGTGCTCGAGTAATGCAATGTCCATATTGTAATGGAAGAATAGTTTTGCTAGGATATGATAATTATTATAAACAATATCAAAATTATTTAAAAGAAATGCAAAAATAAGAACATTATTTAAACAAAAATGTTATAAATTATTAGAATTAAATTAAATTCACTTGCTTTTCACATTTTTTTAACATTAAAGACATTAAAAGTTAGTATATTTATTGTGTCGTTTGTGATATAATGTTTAAAGTAAAGGCGGTTTAGTGTGTGAAGACAAAAACTTTCAAGACATTAGATGAACAAATTGACATCCTAATTAGTAAGGGTTTAGTTTTTGATGATATCGACAATGCTAAATCTATTTTACTGCGGGAAAATTATTTCTTTTTAAGTGGTTATCGGCATGTTTTTTTGAATCCTGATAATAAAACATTTATTGAAGGCACAAAATTTAGGGAATTATATGCAATGTTTTCTTTTGATAGGCAACTAAGAAATATTATTTTTAAAAATATTTTAATAGTAGAAAATAATTTAAAGAGTATACTAGCTTATGTAATGAGTAAAAACCATGGTTTTAAAGAAAATAACTATTTAAATCCTCATAATTTTGTGAAAGATTCCAAAAAAACTAAACAGATTAATGATTTAATAAGAAAGATGAAAAGACAGATAAGTGTCAATGGTAAGCAACATGCTGCAACAGCGCATTATTTAGTCAATTATGGCTATATACCATTATGGGTTGTTGTTAAAGTATTATCTTTTGGTATTGTTGGAGAGCTTTATACTATACTACAGTATCAAGATCAAAAAGAAATAGCGGATGTGTTTGGCGTTGACATTTATAGTATGATTGAGTATTTACCAATACTGGCAAATTATCGTAATTTGTGTGCTCATGAGGATATTTGTTATAATAATAAAACACAAAAGGTAATTGAAGATACTAAATATCATAGGTTACTTTATATAACAAAGGCTGATGATGAATATATTTATGGCAAGAATGATTTGTTTGCATTGGTAATTATCTTAAAATTTATTTTAAAAGGTGATGATTTTACTTTATTTATGAATGAAGTTAGTTATGAACTGGATAGACTTTCCGGAAAATTAGCAACTATAAAAATAGATAAAGTATTGCATGTAATGGGATTTCCAAATAATTATAAAGAGATTGTGAGGTTAGATTAATATGGATGAAAATTTAAATAATAAAAATAATACTAATAAAAAATTAATGATTTATATTATTACATTTTTTGTGGGATGTTTAGTTATGTATGCGGTGGTATATTTTTTCCCAATTGCTATTACAGAAGATGTAATTAAAGAAGTAAGAGATGTAACAATTACTGATACTGGTATAGCTGAGGCGGTAGAAAAGGTTTATGATGCAGTAGTAATAGTTTCTACTTATCGTGATGGATCTTATATTGCATCAGGAACTGGTTTTGTATATCGTAATGATGGGGATACATACTATCTTCTTACTAATTACCACGTAATAGAAGATGGAGATAATGTAACTGTTACATTTACTAATGAAAATGTTGTAGAAACAGAAATAGTTGGTTATGATAGATATGCAGATATTGCAGTGTTATCTTTGGAATCAGATGAAGAATTAGTTGTTGCTGAACTTGGAGATAACGACGAAACTAGAGTTGGAGATACTACATTTGCTGTTGGGGCTCCACTTGATAGTGCATATTCTTGGACAGTTACTCGCGGTATACTTTCTGGTAAAGACCGTTTGGTAGAGGTTTCTTTGGATGATTCTAATACAAGTGATTTTGCTATGAATGTTTTACAAACAGATGCAGCCATAAATTCTGGTAATAGTGGTGGACCTTTATGTAATGCTAATGGTGAAGTAATTGGTATTACCTCCCTTAAACTTATTAGTGATGGAGTTGAAGGAATGGGCTTTGCTATTCCGATTGAAGATGCTGTAGAAAAAGCTGAACAAATAATCAGTGGTGAAGTAATAACTTATCCTTATATTGGCATTTCGATGACTGATTTCTCAAGAGCTTATTATAGTCAATATTATAGTTTAATTAGAGATTCTGGTTTAGAAAATGGCGTAATTGTTATTGCTGTTGAAGATGGTTCTCCAGCTGCTGAAGGTGGTATAAGAGCAAATGACATAATAACTGCTATTAATGGAGAAGATGTAACAAATGTTGCTTATTTAAAATATTATTTATATCAACACGGTGTTGGAGATACAGTTACTATAACAGTGTATCGGAATGGGGATACACAAGACTTAGAAGTAACCCTTGGTTCTGATGGGCAAACTCTTTAGGGTTTGCTTTTTTACTTAAATAAAGATAAAATATAAGTGAAAGGAAGAAATATGAATAATATAAAGTTTAGAAGAATTAGTGCTTATTTAATCGATTATCTATTTATTTTTTTGATAATAACAATGCTTAGTCAAATAAGAGTTTTAAATCCTACTTATGATGAATATTATGAAGCATATGATAGATATATGGAAATTTATGATGATTTAAGTGTTGATAATGCTTTAGAAATTGCCGAGAGTGTTGAATACCAAGAAGTTAATTATGATCTTAGTCGTTATAGTGTGTCAATATCAATTATTTCGTTGGTTGTTTATTTAGCTTATTTTGTGGGATTTCAAAAATGGAATAAAAATCAAACGTTAGGCAAAAAAATGTTTAATATTGAAGTTGTAAGTAATGATGGTAAAAGTGCTAGTTGGTTACAAATATTATTACGAGAAGTAATCATTTATAATATTGTCTGGGAAATACTCGCAATTATCAGTATTTTTGTGTTTAATTACGAAGGTTATATGATTGCTAGTTCAGTATTAAGCTTGATCGCAGGAATTATTTTATGGGTTAGTGTATTGTTTATCATTTTTAGAAAAGATGGTAGAGGGCTTCATGATATAATTGCTAAGACTAAAGTTGTGGGAAAGGAACAAGATAATGGCAATTGAGAGAGTAAGAGAATATTTTAAAAAATTTGGGAAAGATCAAGATATATTAGAATTTAAAGTTTCTAGTGCAACGGTAGGTGATGCAGCAGTTGCGATTGGTTGTGATGAGGCTCATATTGCTAAGACGATGTCCTTTATAGTTTTAGATAAACCAATTTTAATTGTTTTAGCAGGAGATAGGAAAATTGATAATTCAAAATTTAAACAAGTATTTAAGTGTAAAGCTAAAATGATTCCAATGGATGATTTGGGGGATTTAATAGGTCATGAAGCCGGAGGAGTATGTCCTTTTGGAATAAATGATGGTGTTAAGGTATATTTAGATGAATCTTTAAAAAGATTTGAGTTTGTTTATCCAGCTTGTGGTAGTAGTAATAGTGCTATTAAACTTACTATTTCTGAACTAGAAAAATATGCGAATGCTGATTCTTGGATAGATGTAAGTAAATAAAAAAGGAAGAAAATTATTTTTCGGCTCTTCGAAATCTAGTGGGGAGCAAAAATAACTCTTCATCGAAATCTGGTGGGGAGTTTTCTTAATATAGCTTC
>CALVKJ010000035.1 GCA_944332675.1 uncultured Bacilli bacterium | reverse complement strand
TACGTATCATTTATTCCTGATTCTCTATAATCACAATTTGTAGGAACACTTGTTGAATATCCATAACAATATTCTCCGCCTGTACCATTTTCACTATTCAAATATGCTCCATTTAACAAATTCATCAAACTTGCTGCTGTCCAATCATTCGTATTTGATTTATGCCAAGCTAGTCCACCTATGGAATCATTTCTGATTATCTTAACTAGATTTTGCCCACCTTGTCCATGTGAGTTTTCATCAAATACCCCGATGATTCTCCACAATTCATTATTGAACCATACATAATTATTTGGATCTTTTCCTTCATAGCGATATCCATTTTCATTCACCACTTGTCCTGTTCCTTGGGTTTGGCCGGCTAAGCCTATGATATAATTGTTTAAATAATTCTTGCTACTTGGAGTTTGATATGTTAATGTACAACTTGTATACTGATTATTAATCTGGGATATTTGTACTCTACTATATTTTTGATTGTAACTTGCTGTTGCATTACTACAGCTAAGCGTTGCTGGTGTTGCTCCATATCCTGTATTAGTTGTTGCTAGAGTTACATCTGGTGGTACTATATCAAAATACAAATAACATTTATCAGATATATTGGCTTTTAGTGTTACTGTATTAGTTTCATCATTCCAGATAAGCGTACTACCATTTTCACACTTTGATAGGCTTGCATTATATTCATAACCGGAACCTGGCCAAGTAGTATCATTTGATACTTGATATTCACCGGAACCTGCGGATGTTTCTAGCATAAGTGAAAATGTCCTGTTATTTACATACTCTTCACTTTTACCACTGGCTATTACTACTCCATCGTTGTTTATATAACTAAGGATAATAAATGAAGCCAGCAATATACCTATTACTGATATCGTAATTAATACTTTTTTCTTTCTCATAATATGCTCCTTTTATAAGTAGTATATAATAAAAATTGGGAGAACCTTGTCGAATACTGTCTACTACTATAATAATTATAGACAAATTTTATCTAAAAATCAATAGATAATATTTGTCTTAATGTATAATTTTATTTGGGTGAAGCAATTGAATCGTTTAAAAGAATTAAGGGAAGATAAGGATCTAAAACAAAAAGATATCGCTAGAGATTTAAATATTACACAAAGGAATTATAGTTATTATGAAACAAGTCAAACTATACTTAATGAAGATATATTACAAAGACTTGCTAATTACTATAATACTAGTATAGATTATATATTATATAGGACTGATGTTAGAAAACCTTATCCTAAGTCAATTGTGGAAGATGAAAAAGAAGAAGTTGGAGTCTAAAAAAGATTTAAAGCAATATTCGCAGCTTTAAATCTTTTTTAGACTATTTTTTTGAAAAGTTTCTTAATTCGACAAAAAATTTAATTTGTTTGTGATAAAGTATATAGCCAAATGGAGGTTTTGGACAATGAATTATTATGAACAAGTTGAAAGTTTAGTTAAGAAAAATGAAATCAACAAAGGAGTAAGAGCTTTACAAGATAATAGTGAAACACTATATACCTACTGGCACATCGGTAAGCTTATAGTGGAAGCTCAAGGTGGAGAGAAACGTGCTAAGTATGGGAATGGTTTAATTAGAGAATGGGGAGAAAAGTTAAGTAAAAAATATGGTAAAGGATATGATTATACTAATTTGTCTAGAATGAGGGCATTATATACCACATTTCCAATTATTGGCTCGCTGAGCCAACAATTAACATGGACACACTATCGCTACATTTTACCAATAAAAAATAAAAATGAAAGAAACTATTATATTAATTTAACTGTACTAAACAATTTATCAGTGAGAGATTTAAGAAGAGAAATAAAAAATAATTCTTTTGATAGATTATCTTATGCTGATAAAGAAAATATTGAAATAATTAGTGATAATAATACTTCCCTGTCAATCAAAGATATGATTAAAGATCCAATTATTTTAAAAATTGACGACAATACAAAAGTACTAAATGAAGAAGTAATCCATAAATATATAATATCATTACTAGAAAATAAGTTTTTAGAACTTGGTACAGGTTTTGCTCTAGTGGGACACGAATATAAGATAATTGCAGGTAATAATACATATCATATTGATTTGTTATTTTACAATTATAAACTAAATGCCTTTATTGTTGTTGAAGTAAAGACAAGAGGCATAAAGCCACAAGATATAGGACAATTAGAATTTTATGTAAATTACATCGAAAACAACTTAAAAGAAATTAATAACAATAAAACTATTGGTGTATTAATAGTAAAGAAAAAGAACAAGTATGTAATTGAATATACAACAAGTCCTGATATTTATGTAACTACATATATGTTAACTTAGACATTAATGCTAAAACGAAATTGATGATATTGTCAATATTCAAATGGAGATAGTTTTTGGACAATGAATTATTACAAACAAGTTGATGGTTTGATTAAAGAATGTGGACATAAATTAAGCCTAATATATGGCAAAGGATATGACTATACAAATTTATCCCGAATGAAATTGCTTTATTTAACATTTCCAATTTGGGGTTCACTGAACCCCAAATTAACTTGGACGCACTATCGTTACATTTTACAACAGAAGTTATTTAAATTTCTCGATTTTGGAATAACATCTTTTTATTTTATATAATTTTATATTGTAAGTTTTAATATATAGTCTAATACGGTATTAATTGCTAACGAAGAAGTAATATTTAACCAATTAACTTTCGGATTATTTAAATTAGAATATTTAATTAAATAATAAAAATCAAATAAAACTTTAAATTAATAAGGTTTTCTATATTCATTAAAATACCTCTCTTTGGATGATGTCAAATAAATTATTTCCATTGTTAAAATAATCTAAATATTCTTCAATTTTAGACATATCTAGTTCACAAGCAATATCACGATAATTAGAAATAATTTCTTTATAATAATCAAAAGGTATTTTATTTCTTTTACGGATAAGTTAAATAAGCAGTCTTTCTTTATCATACATATAAACATAATCATTATCATTTATTTTAACTAAAGTTTTACCAAGGTTTAATACATTATCTTTCATATATACTTGAATTATTTTTACATTTTTTATGGTATGACTTTTGGATGATGTTGCCAAAAAAATTTTATCGGGAATAACATCAGTTAAATCATAATAATAAAAGACATTATCCATAGTAATAATAGCGTTGGGATATTTCTTAGAGTATACTAGTAAAGGATTTACTATTTTTTTATCAGAATATATACCTTTTTCTAGTTTATATATTTCCTTATTTTCAAAAGCTTTTTTAATGTTGTAATCATCTTTATATTTTTCTAATAATTCCTTATAAGTATAAATCATTTATAAACCACCTCTGCTATAACTTTAAAGTAAAAGCAGGTATTTATCAATATTTTACCTGCTTTTACTTTAATTGTTTATAACATAATATAAGGCTTTAATTCTTTGTTATTTGCTTCATATATAGCTATATCTTTAGAATTGTATGTAAATATTACTTTATCTTGGATATTAAAGGTATTAGGTATTATAGCACCATTAGATACTTTTTTTATTAATGTATCATCTAGGTTTATAATAGGATAATCTAGGAACTTTTTGATATTTAGTAATTTACAGTTATTATTTTTAATATCATCTAAAGTATAAGAACCACTTATATCAAAGTTTCCTTGTTTAGTACGTACTAGATTATTCATTGCACCAATTGTTTTTAAATTATTACATATATCTTGTATTAAAGAACGGATATAAGTGCCTTTAGATACTTTAGTTTTAAAAGTAATAATATTGTCTTTAAAAGATAATAACTCTAAGGAATAGATATTAACATTTCTGGTTGGAAGTGTTATATCTATTTTTTCTCTAGCATAAACATATAGTTTCTTACCATTTATTTTAATTGCTGAATAGCTAGGAACTTGTTGGTTGTAGATTTTAGGAAAATGAAGAAATACTTCTTTTATTTGTTCTAAAGTAACTTTGGAATTAGTTTCTTCTAAAACATTACCTGTAATATCTTCGGTATCAGTTTTTATTCCTAGTTTAATTTCTGCAATGTACTCTTTATCATAAGAAGTTATTAAGTTTACTAATTTAGTGTATTTTCCAATTAGACAAACTAGTACTCCAGTTGCGAGGGGATCAAGGGTACCAGTATGTCCTATTTTTTTAGTATTAAAGATGTTGTTAAGTTCATTAACAACATCTCTACTAGTTATTCCCTTGGGTTTGTTTACGACTACGAGTGCATCCATCAGATACTCCCCTTATTAAATTTAGAGATTTATGAAAAATATAGGTCCGATGAGTTGATGTAACTTTTTTTGGTTCATTAATTGGAGTAAATCCTTCTTTTATAGCAGTATATTTACCAGTATCATCGAATTTTGGTATTTCATAATATAGATCATTACAATCAAGGCAACGAGCATATTCTTCTAATTCTGCTATAATAGCAGAAATAATGTGTTCTTTTTCTTCATCGCTTTGATATTCTAAGAAAAGAACATCAGCAATATGGATATCACTACCTTCAGTAACCCGAATTCTAGCAACAGCGGAAATACGTCCATCGATTTCTTTATTTAAAACAAATTCTAAATTATCATCTTCATAAACTGATTCTAATGCTCCGATTGAAGCAGTAAGTATAGGATCTACTAAATCCCTTTTAGTAAGCTTACTTTCGTCAGTAGAAAATGTTTTTCTACCTCGAAATATCGGATTAGTAGCTCCATACATATCAGTAAATAAATTATAGTATTCTTCTAGGATAACCCTTTCATATTCTTTTGGTAATCTTTCTCTTGCGATATCGATCATTATAACCTCCTTAATTAATCTATTCCATCGATACAATTATCATATATCCACTCTTTTAAGTCTTCAATATCATTTGTTTCATAATATTTGATAAGTTTAGTAAAATATTCCCCAATTTTTTCTACAGGGACAGAAATAATACCTTGACCATTTTTTATCATCTCTTTATTTGCTACTAAGTTAGCTACTCTTTTATTACCATCTAGAAACATTTGACTTCTTTGAATCCAACAAAATAATGTGATAGCACGGTCTAGTTCATTAGGAATAAGTAATATATTATTTAATTCTTCTTCATAGTTACATTCACTTGGAAGTTTTGGCCTCCAGGATGTACCAGTTATACCAACACCTTTATCGCGGAAATCTCCAAGAGGAGAAACATTTTGACCTTTACATATTTCAAAATGTATTTTTTTTATATAGTCAATTGTTAATTTATCATCGATGGTATCAAAAACATATTGCCAAGCATCTTTTAAGCCTTTTAATTTTAACATATCATCAATAGAAATATTTCCGGTATTAACATTATTCATAAATGCATAAGTATCGGCGAATGTTATAGCAATACCTTCCAAATTGGCGCTTTTATAAATGTTATCAACTAATTTTCTTTTGGCAAAAAAGATGTTATCTTCTTTGGTCATATTATACTTATTTTTCATTATTTACTTCATCCCCAAATTTATGTATTTAATTAAGTGAATCAATTATATCTTCTATTTTTTTACCATACTCAACTGACTCATCATAAATAAATTTTAATTCAGGAGTATGTCTAATATCAATTCTTTTAGATAGTTCTCCACGAATGTAAGGAGCTGCTTCATTTAATTCACCTTCTAATGTTTTCTTATCTAAATTAGATAGTGATGTGAAATAAACTTTACAAAAGCTTAAATCGTTAGTTACATTACATCCTGTAACAGTTATGGTTTTAAGTAAAGAATCTCTAGCCTCATTAGCTAGGATATCACTAATAATACGTGATATATCACTGGAAATTCTTGCTATTTTATGATTTGCCATGAGGAACCTCCACCATTTCGTAACATTCGATAGTATCTCCTTCTTTAAAGTCATTGAATTTAGCTAAGGTAATACCACATTCAAAGCCTTTTTTAACTTCTTTAACAGTGTCTTTTTCTCTTTGAAGGGAAGCTACACTATCATCTGATGCAATAACTATGCCATCACGGATAACACGAGCAAGGGCTCCATTTTTAACAATTCCATCAGTTATGTAAGATCCTGCAATATTACCAATTTTAGAGAATTTAAATATTCTTCTAATTTCAGCACTACCAAGTATATGTTCTTCAAATTCGGGATCAAGCATACCGTTGATTGCATCTTCAATATCTTCAATTAATTTATAAATTATGGTATAAAGACGAATTTCAATATTCTTTTCTTTAGCAAGTTCCTTAGTATTAGCTCCAGCGATAACATTAAAGCCAATTATTATAGCATTGGAAGCTGTAGCTAAAACAACATCAGATTCTGTAATAGCTCCGATACCACTACGGATAACATTAACTTTAACATCTTTTGTCGTTACTTTTTCTAAAGCATTTTTGACTGCTTCTTCACTACCTCTTACATCGGCTTTTAAAATGATGTTTATTTCCTTATTACCAGCATCAACTGATGCAAATAAATCATCTAGGGAAACTCGTTTTTGTTTACCAGCATTAAGTTTAGCGGCATCAGCACGCTTCTGGGCAATATGTTTGGCTTCAGCTTCGGTTTCAAAAGCCATAAATTTATCTCCAGCTGAAGGATTTTCAGTTAGTCCAGTTATTTCTACCGGAGTTGAAGGGCCAGCTTCAACAATTGATTCTCCACGATCATTTTTCATTGTACGTACTTTTGCATAACTAGTACCTACTACTACTGGATCTCCGATACGAAGTGTTCCATTTTGAATTAAGAATGAGGCAACACCACCAATATTTTTATCCAAGCGAGATTCTATTACTGCTCCGACAGCATAGCGATTAGGATTAGCTTTTAGATCATTTACCTCAGCAATTGTAAGGATTGTTTCTAAAAGTAAGTCGATGCCTTCACCAGTTACTGCTGAAATATTGATGAAAGGTACATCACCACCCCAAACTTCGGGAGTAATTCCGGCTTCATTCATTTCCGTTAAGACACGATCAATATTAGCATCTGGTTTATCAATTTTATTTACAGCAACAATGATTGGCACACCCGCACTTTTAGCGTGATCAATTGCTTCTTTAGTTTGCGGTTTAACACCATCATCAGCAGCAACAATAATAATTACAATATCGGTAACACTAGCACCCCTTGCCCGCATTTCCGTAAATGCTGCATGACCTGGAGTATCAATAAATGTAATAAGTTCATCTTTATACTTAGTTTGGTATGCCCCAATATGTTGGGTTATACCACCGAATTCTTTATCCACAACGTGAGTATGTCTAATATAATCAAGGAGTGTTGTTTTACCGTGATCGACATGACCCATAATCGTTACTATTGGTGGTCTTTTAACTAAATCCTCAGGATTATCAACTATTTCATATTCTTCAAAATTAGATACATCTTGAGTTTCTTCTCTTTTTAGTGTTTTACCATAATCAAGAGCCACTATTTCAGCATTTTCAAAATCAATTGTTTGATTGATGTTTAGCATTAACCCAAGTTGCATTAATTTCTTTATAATATCAGTATTACTAATATTTAATGAGGTTGCTAAATCACCAACTGTCATACCATTTTTATATAAAACTATGGAATCATCAGCAACATTGCTCATAAGTTTATTTTTATGCTTATACATTTCTTTCTTTAGCATATTAAACTCATTTTTACTATTATTAGAGTCTTTCTTCTTTAACTTTTGTTTACTTACACTTTCTTTCATTTCTTTATCAAATGTTGAAGAAGTCAATATTTCATCAACTTTATCATCAATATCATCTTCTTCTTCAAAAGTTAAACCTTCATCAGTACTAATTAAATTAATTGTATTATCAAGCATGATAATATCATCATCAGTAAGAATATCTGTAGCATTTTTAACATTTATTCCTAAATCTAGACACTTTTTTAATATTTCAGCAACTGATAAGTTTACATCTTTAGCATAATCACTTACGGTCATGTTATCACTTTCCTTTCTTTTAACTTTATTTCAACATATCAACTAACTCATCAAATAATGCATCAGGCACTTCTATTTCTAATACGCGATTTAGTATTTTACTTTTTCTAGCTTTAGTGATTACTTCTAAATCTTTTTTTAAGTAAGCACCTCTGCCATTAGCTTTTCCTGATTCATCTATAATTACATTACCCTCTGGTGTTCTTACTATTCTAATAAGTTCTTTTTTGGGCAATTTTTCTTTAGTAACAATGCAACTACGCATTGGTATCTTTTTTTGTTTCATTAACTATTACCTGCTTTATTTATTTCTTCCATTGTCTTAATTTCTAGATTATATTTAGTAAGACGACTGGCAAGTTTAATATTACTTCCCTTTTTACCAATAGCAAGAGATAAATTATCTTCATTTACTATTACTAAAGCTTTTTTATTTTCTTCATCCGTAATACTTACAATAACATCTTTAGCAGGTGTCATAGCATTTTTAATAAATTCAGCAGGATCTTCACTGTATGGAACTATATCAATTCTTTCTCCGTTTAGTTCTTTTAGAATACCTGCAATTCTTGAACCACGTTCACCGATGCATGAACCAATTGGATCGATTTTATCATTAGTTGAATAAACTGCAACTTTACTACGAATACCTGGTTCACGAACTACCATTTGTAAAACGATAGTTCCATTTGCTACTTCAGGTATTTCGTGTTCGAATAATCTTTTAACGAAGCCATAATTCTTACGAGAAAGTTTTATAACTGGTCCTTTTGGGCCATTTTCAACTTTCGTAACATAGACTTTGATATTTGAACCCATAACAATTTTTTCTCCCGGAATAATATCTTTTTTAGGGAGTATTCCTCTAGTTCTACCTAAATCAATATAGTAGTTATTTTGATCTTCCAAAGATACCATACCAATCATTAGTTCATCTTGTTTATCAGCAAACTCTTCAATAATACTTGCTTTTTCCGCTTCTCTAATTTTTTGCATAACTACTTGTTTAGCAGTTCCAGCAGCAACACGACCAAAGTCAGCTGGTGTTACTTCTTGTTCGATTGTTTCCCCTACTTTTATACCTGGAACAATTTTTTCGGCATCTTCAAGAAGTATTTGGGCATCTCTATTGATACTTGGTTCAATTTTTTTTACATTACCTTCTTCGTCAACTTCTTCACTACCATCATCATATTCGGGAACCACTACTAAATATGAATAAACTTTAATATCTCCAGTTTCTCTGTTAATATCAACTCTAACATTAGTTTTCGAATTAAAATTTTTCTTATAAGCTGTTTGTAAAGCTAACTGTAAAGCTTCAAAAACAACATCAGGACTAATGTTTTTTTCTGCTACTAAGGCATCTAATGCCTTAATTAATTCTTTACCATTCATGTTTAACCTCTTTCCTTACTTACAACATCCATTATAAAACTATCATCAGTTATATCAGATGAATCAACCACTTTATCAACTATACCGGTAGCGTGAACAATCATTTCTAAGTCAATTCCCCCGACCTTATCTAAGGTAATTGTCAAAAAATTATAATTACCTTTACGTTCATAGGTTACATCATCAACAATTATTTCTTCCGCATCTAATACTTTTTGCAACTCAATTTTTAATTTAGCTAATTTTTCTTGCATACATCCTCCATAACTAATAATAAAAGTGGGATTTTCTGCCCACTTAAAATTGCAATTTAATTATAGCATATTTTCTTTGGAATTAAAAGAAAAATTTATAGCCATCAATTATTTTTTGGCTTTTTCTCAATTATTTCTCTTACTTTTTCGACACTTAGATTACTAGCTTTAGCTATATCTTCAATCGGCGTACCTATTTTATAGAAATTCTTTACCATTTCTATTTCTTTTTGCTCAATGCCTTTACTAAACCCCTTTTTAATTCCGGCATCAACACCATCATTATACGCTATATCCAATTCTGTATTATGAAGCATCTCTTTTTCTTCTTCTTCACTATATGGATATATAAATGTATCTTCACTATATTTCATAAGTGCATCACCATATTCCTTTATTATCTCATC
>CALVKJ010000034.1 GCA_944332675.1 uncultured Bacilli bacterium | reverse complement strand
TTTTACCTATTTCTATCATTTTGTTGGCTTCAACAAAATGATCAAATGCATTGAATTTACTCTTTTTACAAGATGTAATGGCTTTATCTATTACTACTTTGAAATTTCTCCATTCTTTATATTCCAAAACTTTTTGCAAATCACGTGCAAACCAATATTCATTACCATATTCATCAATATGCTTTATATCTTCAAAAGTTTTATTAGTATATTTATTAACAATTTCTTCCATTCTGCCCTCCTTTTTAAAAAATAATATGTAGGGGGTTATATTGCGGTATCAACCCCAAAATCCCCATATTTTAAAACAAAAATCATTTTAATTTTTTTCAATTTACTTAAAAATATGAAAGATTTTGATAATTACAAACTCTTTATTTATAAAGCGTTATCTTCAATCAAAACCATTAATTTACTTGCCTTCACTCACTATAAATTTTATTTTCTAAAATATTTCACTAACTTCATTTACATCTTCACCATTACATACATTTTTTAGAAAATCTAAAATACTAATATTACCCTCAACTTTTTTATAACTCTTCCTAATTATTTTTTGCTTTTCTTCTTTGGTAATATTTAAACCATCAAGCACTTTTAAATAATGCTCGAATTGATAATTTATTGCTTCAAGAAAAGTATCAAAAGAATGTATTCCACGCAAATTATAATCAGCCCATTCAAAATAATGATAACAACCATTTTCCTTATACACTAAGTAACTATGCATCGGGTAATTATTAGGATAATCTAGTTTCACCATTTCAAATATCGTAATAAATTCATAATTATGATTAGTAAACCAAAATCTTTCAAATTCCACCGCATCAAAACAATTTCCCCATTTATTTTGGATCATAGTATTACCACTTTGAACTATAAAATTATCAGCAAATTCATTATGTTTTTGGTTATTCTTATCAACATAACCGTAATTAAAATTATTGTTCATAAATTCCAACAGTTCCTGCGGACTATTTATATTACCATATTCACTTTGCACATTACCCTCCTGATTATTACCAAAATCCTCGTTTTATTATAGCAAAAAAAAACAAAATTAACTATACTTTACAGTTAATTTCGTAAAATTAGACATTTTTCGCTATAAAATCAATGACATCATCTTCTTGTTCTTGAACACTCTCTTGATCTTCTTGCGTCATTTCCGAAAAATATTTATCTAATTTAATATTTTTAGAAATAGAGTTTAATGGATATCCCGGATTAACCACTTTTGATGGTGTATCAACTAACAAAAAGTCATTCTTACTCCAAGTATAAGTTCTTTCCGTATTTTCCTTAATAATTGCCAACCCATAAATCCACCGTGCAACAATTGCTCCATCAACGCCATAATCTTTAACCAAATTACTATAATGTTCAATCATTTCTTCATCAGTTAAACTTTTGCCATTAACACGGCGCACAAACAAACCTGGTTGTAAATTCTCTGGAACATTTTCTAAATAAAGAGAATCATCTATTGCCATAACAGGCATATCTACTTCTTTTTTATAAGCTCTTGCCTTAATCAAAGCATTTTCTATTGCAGATGTTCCATTTTCTTCAACGCTCAAAGAAATATTTAAATCTTTTAATGATAATAACTCAATACCTCTAGCTAATAATTTATCTTTAAATCTTTTTACCTTAGCAATATTACCAGTTGCAAATAATACTTTTTTCATATTTCAACACCACTATCATATTATCTAACATTTCATATTTTTGTCAATCTTTTTATATCTTTCTTACTTAATAACTTAAACAATTTCGCATTTTCTTTACAATAATTTATTTTCACTTCTTTATTTTTTATATCATCATTTACCCATCTTAAATTATCTTTAAAAGTTTTTAAACTTTGTATAATTACTATCTTCTATTTTTAGCATCTGCTTAATCCACCTGAAGATACATCTTTTATATAAACTAGTTTTACTTAAATTAATATAATAAACTATATCTGCTACTTTGATACCTTCCCTAAATTTATTCCTTCCTACATCTTCAATAATCCACGATTTTTCATTTAAAATATTAGCAAACAAAAGTACAATCTCTTCATCACTTCTTTTTACTCCTCGAGCATCATCCCACACTATTTTATCAAGTTCATACATTTTAATGTTTAATTTTTTAGACAACTTCCTAGCTAAAGTAGTTTTACCACTCGCTACTGGTCCAATAATATAAATCTTTTTCATAATTAAATTATACCAAAAAAATAACAATTAATCTTAATTGTTACTTAAAGTTTTCAAAAAATTTTTACTATTTAGAAAAAGACCAGTATATCTTTCATAATACAAATCTAAAAATTTATTTATAGTATCTTTAATATTATCATCGATCTTGATGTTAGCAATACCACTAATATTTACATAATAATACATTCTAATCATTTTAATTACTTTAGCATCGACGATGATTTCATTGGTTAGACAATCAAGACAAATAAATCCGCCCTTATCAGCATCAATTGTGACAATGTTCTTTTTAGCTCCACACACCACACATTCATCTAAAGAAAACAATACCCCAAGTTCTGATAAATATTTAATTTCTAAAATATTAGTTATAACCAAAGGATCTAAACCTTCTTCAATCTTTAGAATTGCTGCAATAAACTCATCATAAATACCCGAATTATTACTTTGTTTTATTACTTGGCTAGTAAGTTCCGTTAGATAACTTAGATAACTAATTAAAATGATATCTTCTTTTATTCTTTTTAAAGGATTTATAACATCAGCACTAACAAGCGTTGAAAGTTTTCCATTTTTATAATAGATATTAAATCTTGCATAAGTAAGGCGCATTGTCGAAACTCTATTTTTACTCTTTAAGCTTTTGGCCCCCTTACACATTATGCCAATAACACCTTCTTTAGTAAATACATTAATTATTTTACTAGACTCACCATAAGGTGTTTCACTCAATATAAAACCTTCAACTTCTTTTAACACCATTAACCCTTCTTTGCATACTTTTTATATTCTAGGTAATCTTCCACCTTACCACTCTTTTGAAATTTCTTCCATAATTCTTCTTTTTTCATAATAATCACCTTCCTATTTATATATTGGGTGATTATTATTTATTTTATTCATTATCTACAAAACCTAATTCAATTAAGTATCTTTCTTTTTCTTTCCAATTCTTAATAGCTTTAACAAATAGCTCTAAATAGACCTTTTTTCCCACTAATTCATCTATTTCCATTCTTGCAATTGTTCCTACTTGTTTTAATCTACTACCATTCTTACCAATTATTATTTTCTTAATGGATTCTCTATCAACTATTATATCTACACATATATTTACTACCTTTTCTTTTTCTTCATACATAGTTGTATAACAAGTAATACTATGTGGTATTTCTTCTTCCGTTACTTGTAATAGTTTTTCTCTAACTATCTCACTTACCATAAATTTTAAGCTACTACTAGTATAATAATCATCTGGAAAATATTGGACCTCATCTTTTAAATATTTTTTTATTACTTCAATTAAATGCGGAATATTATCCCGTGTAAGTCCACTAGTTGGTACAATTTCTACAAACGGATAAATATCCTTATATTCATCAATTATTTTAAGTAATTTAGCATTATTTATTTCATCTATTTTATTTAAAACAAGTATTACTGGTACATCACTAGATTTTAAAGTTTCTAATATAAAGAAATCTCCCTTGCCAATACCTGCAGCCACATCTACTACAAAAAGGATCAAATCGACATCTTTAGTTAAAGAGAGCGCTTCTTTATTTAATACCTTACCAAGTTTATTAATTGGTTTATGAATTCCTGGCGTATCAACAAATACTATTTGATAACCCGGTTCATTATATATTCCTTGAATAATATTTCTCGTTGTACCTGCAACATCACTAGTAATTGCTACCTTTTTATTAATAATAGAATTAACTAATGTACTTTTACCAACATTAGGTCGTCCAATAATACTAACAAAACCACTTCGCAAGGAACTCACCTCCTTTAAAATAAATCGATAATATATGGAATAAAGATAAATAAACAAATAATTGTTGCCATTATACCACTCACAAATGCTGCAGCTGAGCCACAGTCTTTCGCAATTTTTGCTAGTGGATGAATTTCCTTAGTAACTAAATCGACAGTTGCCTCAATTGCTGTATTAAGAAGCTCTACTGCTAAAACTACTACTAAAGCAATTATAATTATTGCCCATTGATTAAAACTTATTCCTAAAACTGCCCCTAATATAATAGCTAGTAATGATCCAGCTCCGTGCAACCATAAACTTTGTTCATTTTTATAGCCGTGTGCCAAACCTTGAACGGAATATTTAATACTATCCAAAAATCTTTTAAAACTCATCTTTTTATGAGCGTTTTGTTTCTTCGAATTCATTTAATATCAACTCCTGCTTCAAAAACATTTCTTTTTCTTCTGCTTCTCCCTTAGTATGGTCATACCCGAGCAAATGAAGTAAACCGTGAACTACCAAAAATGCTAGTTCTCGAGCCTCACTATGACCATATTCTTTGGCTTGAGCTTGCATCTTGGGAATTGAAACAAATATTTCTCCAAGTTGCCTTATATTATAGCAAAGTTTATTGTTATCTTCAAATGCAAATGATAAAACATCTGTAGTAGCATCAATTCCTCGATAAGTTCTATTTAACTCTTGCATTTTTTCATCACCAATAAAAACAATGCTACATACTGATGCCCGAACACTTTCCATCTCTAAAGTTCTTCGAATAATCTTATCTAAATAACTATAATCAAAATCACAACCATATTCATCAAATACTCTAAATTCATTCATTACCAGTTCAATACTCCCATTACATTTAATATATAAAATATTATTACCACAATTAATACTAAACAAATTAAATTATATATACCATCGCGCTGAAAAACCTTTGGTAGATGATCCTTTATAGCACTTAACCCAACATAAAGTAAAAATCCTATTAATCCTCCAGTAACATTTAATATAATATCATCAACATCAAAACTTCTCCCAATATTAAGTTGGACAAATTCAACCGTAATACTTACTAAAGCTGAAATTATAAGGGGAGGAAATACTGTTTTAGGCTTAATGTAACTCGATACAATAAGTCCAAATAAGACAAATGCCATAATATTACCAAAAACATTGAATATAAATAACCTACTACCTACTTCATAGCGAAATATCTCTTGGAAAGGAACAATATTAAAACCACTATTGGAATTCATTTCCACTTTCGTTAGAAGTTGAAACAAAAGAAAAATATAGCAAATCGAAACAATCATCAAAAATTCTCGATAAAAACTAATCTTTTCGCGATGTGTTCTTAAATAAAAGAATCTAACTAATACTAAAGTAATAATAAATATTACAAGTATTGGCCAATTATCATTTAATATCGATTCTATAGTATTTAAAAACATATAATCAATTCCCTTCTTTATTACTTTCAATTACTACTTCTTTTTCGGCACTTATTAATTCTTTAACAATAATAAATACTTCCATATCCATTGTACTATTATTTACATATTTTTTCAAAACTTTTTTATCAATTATTTCATCAAATTCACCTAAAGTTATTTCTATTGAAGAAATTGCTTTATTTATTCCCACATTTATTGCTTCTTCTTCAGTATAAGTTTTAACTATTTTTTCAGTTTCATTCTGAGTTTCTAAATATAAATTAAAATCAAATATATGAAATATATTTTTTAAACTACTATTAAAATTAGTAAATCTATTTTTTAAAATACTTTTTTTATTATCATCAACTTCCCAAACTATATTATATTTCTTATTCCCCGTTTCCTCATACTCATAATATTCTAAAGGAATTGAAACTGATGCTGTATACCAAGTAGTTGCATAAACCCTACCACTTGCACAAGTGTATCTTTTATCCTCTTCATTATAAGTAATAACCCCACTTACTAAAGTATCTCCTTCTCTTACATAATCATTGATATTTACTTTAACTTCCCCTTCACTTACTAATAAATCATTTATAACACCTGACTTAGTAGCTACTAAATCACATACTTTATCACTTTTACTAGTATCCGTAATAATTCGCTCTTCTACTCTAACATTAATAACCTGTCCATCAACATCAAACTCCATCCAATCTAGTTTATCAGGATATTTATCCAATATCTCTTGCCTAATCTCATCAAGCTCATCATAACTTTTTTTAAAACTTAATACTTTAATTCCATATTCATCTAATTCATTAGCAATTATTTCTCTAATTTCCTTATTTTCATGAATAATATTTATTTTAACTATCATATTACTAAATACTAAAAATAGAATAACCCCAATAAATAAACAAATAACAAATATATAATTTTTCTTTAATAATTCTATTACTTTATATATCCCTGTTACATTAACTACCCTAAATTTATAACTAACCAAATATTTATTTAGCTTTTCTAAGTATTTATTATCTATTTTTAAATACACATAATTATTTTCATACTTTATATCTAATATATTGATATTTAAATACTGTACTTTACTTATAAAACGATAATAATCACTACATTTACTTCTAACCCATATTATTTTATTCATAACTAAATTCCACCTTACTTACCTTACCCTTAATAAGTATTTCATTAGGTAACATTTTAGTTATAAATAATTCACTTCCCATTATATTTAATTTAAATTCTTCTAATTTTAAAACAATTTTCTCACTTGTTAAACTAACTAACTCCTGATAATTAAATACATGAATATATTCATCATATATATTTATAAAATATTTTTTATCATATAAAAAATTAATAAGGTTATCTTTCATATGCACGCATATCACCTTATTAATTATATGTTTTTAAAATCCTTATTTTTCTTTTAATATTTTATTTACTTCATCTACACTTAAATTACTAGCTTTAGCTATATCTTCAACTGGTGTACCTATTTTATAGAAATTCTTTATCATTTCTATTTCTTTTTGCTCAATGCCTTTCTCAACACCATCATTATACGCTATATCAAGTTCTGTATTATGAAGCATCTCTTTTTCTTCTTCTTCACTATACGGATATATAAATGTATCTTCACTATATTTCATAAGTGCATCACCATATTCCTTTATTATTTCATCACTTGGATAGAAGCTTCTTAACTCATCCAATGTCATATCTAACATAAGCAAATACTTATATTGCTCTATTTCATCATTATCATAGCAAAATTTCTTGATATTGTCTACAAAAACATCATATGATACTAAATTCTTTATTATATGTCCTTCTGCATTTCCAAATCTATTTTCTAATATTAGTTTATCTGTTTTTATATCAGTAACTCCAAAATTTAAATTTATTTGGATTATATTTGTTATTGTGTCATATATCTTTTTCTTATTTTTATTTTCTTTCACACAATACCTACTAAATAGTGAAACTAGATAGACAAAATTTCTAAAAAATTTAGAATATATATAATCATTCGTATTTACTTCTACATTTGCTATTATTCCATCAATTTTTACTATAATATCTGTTCTTTTATTTTTTACATTTTTATTAAATTTCCCTAATTCTGTATTAACAAATTCGATTATCTCTACATCACTTTTTAATACTTGTTTTAATATACTTTCTAGTATTTCTTTTCCTTTAGGGGATGCAACAATTGATTTAAAGCAATTATCATCTGATCCCTTTACTGTATTATTATTTTTACTCATTAACCAAATCCCTCTTTCTTTAATAGAAGAATTTACTAACCCTAGGTATTTGATCTATTAGCATTTCTTCCTTAATTAGCTATGCTAACACACAAATACTCCATTGTCCATAGGAGATGCTGTCTACTTTTGTCGAACGAAATATTGTAAAAAATCAATTATTAAATACTTATAGTAATTATTATTCTTACATATATGTTTTTCTATAGTAAAATCATTATAAACAATAATATAATTTATATCACCATTTCTTATATATTTTTGTAACATTTTATCAAAACCCATTGTTTTTTTTACACCATTATAATCAAATATAATTACATAATCTTTATATATTCTTTTAAAAAATTCACACTTATTTTTCATAAAAATATTTATCAATAAGTTTTAATACTCTTATATTATTACTATATTTATAACAATTAGAATAAGTCATAATTGTACAAAATGCTTTATAATGACTTATCTTTTTATTTTTAAATAAATAATTTACTTTTTTAACTCTTTTCTTTATCTTTTCTAAATTACATCTTTTAATTTTAATAATTGTTTTATTATCTAACACTTTAAACACATATCCTAAAAAAGCAAAACCTATTTTACTATTTACTATAAAAGTTTTTTTCGTATTTACTTTTAATTTATATTCTTGTTCTAACTTTTCAATAATTATTTCTCTAGCTTGTTTTAATTTATTAAGATCTTTATCCATTATTATAAAATCATCCATATATCTAACATAATACTTTAATTTTAAATCATGAACTATAAAATGATCTAATTTATGTAAATAGAATATCGAAAGAAATTGACTAGTCATATTGCCAATTGGAAGACCTTTACCAAAATAATATAGCACTAAATCAAGATTATGTTTAGATATATTATGAAATATTTCTTTATTTACATATTCTTCATTAGTAGTATCAATTATTTTACTTATTATATCGTATTCATAATCATCTAATTTATCCTTAAGTTCACTTTTTAATACATTATGATCTATACTATAAAAATATTTACTTATATCAATTTTTAGTATATAAAACATATCATTATCTTTTTTTAATTTATTTAAATATTTTCTAACTAATTTAATTCCATAATCAGTTCCCATATTCTTTCTAGTTGCAATATTTCTAGGATCCAAATATTTAGTTAAATTCTTTTCTAAAGAATATCTAGTTACGAAATGATTAATAATTTTATCACTAACACTTAAAGACATTACTAATCTACATTTAGGTTCATAAATTAAAAATATATTGTATTTCTTATGTCCAATATCACCATTATTTAACATACTTAATATATTAGTAATATTTTGCATTTTATTTACTTCAAAATTATATAAACTTTTTTTATTTTTAACATTCTTAGATATTTCTGTTTCATATATTTTTAATAAATTATTTACTGTAAGGTCATTTTTCATTACGACACCACAAATAAATCATTTTATTAATTTTAAGTAATTGTCCCGTTTTACTTAAACATTGTTTTTCACTTATATATTTAAGTTTATATGCCCTTTCTAAATAAAAATCTATTTTATTTATTTTAGCTAAAGCTGCAATTTGATAATTATGTTTAAGATCAATATTATTTTCATAATTAGCCTTAACAACTAATTCTAAAAGCTCTAAAGAATCATTATAAACTAAACTTCTTGAAATTAAATCTTTCTTAGGAAAAGTTAACAGTATTTTTTCTAAACCTAAAATAAAACTTTTAATATTTTTTATTATTAAAAATTTCTCATTATTCGTTATCTTTTCCACTTTCAATACCCTCGATTATTTTTTCTAAATCTTCAGCACTAAAGTTATTAATTTTATCTTTAATTCTTATAAGTCTTTTTTCTAAATCATATTTCTTTAAAGCTTCACTTAATACCTTGTTATATTTTTTATTATTACCCTTCTTTTCTTCAATTAATATATCTTTATCATAAACTTTATAAGATATATCTACATCATCTAATAAACTTTTAACTTTTCCAAAAGCACTTTCTGGAAAACCAACTGATTGTTTGTACTCTACAAATTTATACCCAATTAAATGATGTAATATCAAACCATCGTCCCCGAATGCATTGTAAAACTTTCCCGATTTATAAAGGGAAACATAATTTTTATTCATTACTACTCCTTTACTACAAAATATTCATTAAAAAAGTACGATAAAAATTAAATAAGAAAGGAGAAAGCATTTAATTTTTATCACTCGGTAAAGCCAGGAAAGGAAACCAGCCTCAAATTTAATTAATCATCGTCAAAATTTATCAATATGCCATATAGGAAGGTTACGTATAACCCTCCGTGCATATTTCATATTCGAGCATATTGCTCAGGATAATCTTTGTCCTTTATCTCATTCATCATAAAACCTTAATCTTATCATCCTAGAACTATAAAGGTCTCGGCCTCACCGCATTCGTATTGTTCACGTTGTTGTTGTTCACATATCCTGTGTTGTTCACATTGAACGCATTATATGACAAAAAATATTATTAGACAAAAAGATAATGAAAACTAAATAATCATTATCTTTTTTGCTTTTA
>CALVKJ010000033.1 GCA_944332675.1 uncultured Bacilli bacterium | reverse complement strand
GTAGACATGTTCCTTTTATTTTGCAAAAAAACAAAAGTGTATGTAAACCACTTACACACACTAAATATTTTACAACCATTTAAAAAGATGACTGTTTTAGCCATCTTTTTGTATGCTTTAATTTAATTGTTGTACTCTTTGTTTTCCTTCTTGAATTATAGTACCATCATCGACATCAATGATTGTATCATCTCTTTTAAATTTGTAATCTTCTTCCTGATAGAAAATAACGGGTGGTTCTGCTATATTTTCTTCTTCATTGTAATCAACCGGTGGAATTAAAGCAATTAATAATAATGCTAAAACAATTTTCAAATTAATCACCTATCCTTTAGTAAATTCTAGCACAAATTAAATATAATATCTAGTAATTTACATATATAATTATAGAAGTGTAAATTGACTATAAAATAAAAGTTTGTTAAAATTACATCATATAGGAGTTGATGATAATGACAAAATTAAAAGAATTATTTAAAAACAAGAAGTTTTTGCTTGTGTTTAGCATTATAGTTATTCTAATAATTGCTTTAGTAATATTTTTATGGTTATTTAATAGAGAAACTAAGGAATTAAAAGAAAATATTTATACTAGTTATTTAATAAATGAAAATGAAATATTATTAAAACTTGAATTTAAAGAAAGTTATTATGAATGTACTAGAATGGGAAAAGTAAGTGCTTGTAGCGATGTAACAAGCGAAGTAACAAATGTTGAAGTTTTAGTAGATACAGATGTAGATTTAGATAATTTAAATTTAGAAAATACCATCATAAAATTTGTTAATATTTTACTGGATAATGATGTAGACATTAATGACTTAGTGATTACTTCCAATTATGAATTTAAAAATGAATTTGTTACTAAATTAAAAGAAAAAATAAATAGTGATATAAACATTTATTTAGATTATCAAAAAAATATAGATAATTTTAATACAGAAGTAAATTATTATACAATAACTTTTGATACTGCTGGTGGAAGTAGTATTGATAGTATAGTTGTAAAAGAAAATGATACAATAACTAAACCAAATGATCCAACAAAAGAAGGATATACTTTCTTAGGCTGGTATATTGGTGATGAAGAATTTAACTTCGAAGATTTAGTTAAAAGTGATTTAACACTTGTTGCTAAATGGGAAGAAAACAAAAATAGTAATTCTACCGGTTCATCAAGTGGCGGAACTATTACAAATAGTACTAATAAAATTAATTTAAACAACAATCTAAGTGCAACTGTCTATACTAAAAGCACCGGTAGTCAAAATTGTTTCTTTTATCTTTTTGCTGATAATTTACAAGATTTATATCCGGATGCTTCATATAGTGCTATTTCTAATGGCACTACTAGAGTAACTTTTTGGCCAGGACCTGCTGAAGATGCGACTTCAAATGAAATTTCCTTAGATGACTTAAATAATAGTAATTTAGTATTTAATTCCAGTAGAGAAAATGCATTAGAAAGCACCTTAAAACAATATGATAATACTCCAGGATTTTCTTTAGTATCATTTAATAACGATAATCATAAAATAAGTTTCGAATATGAATATATTACTTTTAATGGTTTAGATGTTGCTGATGGTACCACTGCTAATAAAGAAGTTGTAAATGCTTTAAAAGGCGCATATTTATTTCAAGGACCTTGTGGGGGCTATGACACTTCCGAAAATATTACCGTAAATGAAGAAATATGTGAAAAATTCAATTTAGATTGCGATAGGTGGTAAAATGAAATTTTTTAAAAAGAATTTTCTTTTACTATTGATATGCTTCCTAAGTTTTACTCTAAGTGTTAATGCCGCAGCAAATCCTTATGGTAAATATCAAGATTTATATGGCGTTAAAACAGTTAGATGTACTTGGTATGCGTGGGAGCAAGCATATACTAATGCTGGTGTTGCTTTGCCAGGCTGGGGTAATGCGCAAGAGTGGTATAATTCTGCTGCTATGTCGGGTTATTCAGTTGGTAAAGAAGCTAAATCTAATTCGATTGCAGTTTGGTCAAGTAGTGATTCTTACGGACACGTTGCTTACGTCGTTTCCGTCGATCCTGACGGAAAATATATGACTGTTAATGAAGGGGGAATACCAACTACAGAAAATGAAGGTATAGTTAACGGATCTAGACCATCAACTAGCGCTTCTAATTTAATTGGTTTTATCTATTTAGATGATGCTCCGAGTAGTTCTAATAGTAGTTCAACATCTTCTCCCCAAAACTCTAATAATACCTCTTCTTCGAAAAAATCGAGTAATAATAATTTAGACAGTCTAAGTATCGATATAGTTGATTTTGCTTTTGATAAAGAAATTTCAGAATATGACTTAACGGTTTCCTATGATACTCAAATTATAACTATTAAAGCAACAGCAGAAGATGCAAAATCTATTGTTACAGGTGCTGGTCAAAAAGCTTTAAAAGTAGGAAATAACACTTATAATATAGTAGTAACTGCAGAAGATGGTACCAAAAAAGAATATATCATAAATATTACAAGAGAAAACGAAAATATTAAAGCAGAAGAAAAAATAGTTAATGATAGTGTTAGTCCTAAAAAAAGTAAAAATATTTTTTTAATAATTGGTGTTGTTTCAGTAGTAATTATTATAGCATTAGTTATATTTTTAATTAGACATAAAAAACATAAATAGACATTTTTTATGTCAAAAATATCATATTAAAAAGAGTATCAATGTCTATTTATAAAGATAAATTTATCATTAAAGGTGGACTTTTATTATCATCTATTTTCGGTGTCAATTTAAGAAGTACTATGGATTTAGACACTACTATAAAAGGTCTGCCACTAGATAGAGAAATGATTACTAAAGTTATTAATGAAACTATGTAAAGATGTAGATAATAAATAAATGTAACAATATTATCATATTATTTATAAGGTGATAATATTGTTTTTTAATGAAATTCATACTCGTATTAGATATGTATTTTTAGTAGTTACGATAGTTTTAATTATAGCAATCATTAGGGTTTTTTATATTCAGGTTTTTGCTTATGATAAACTTAGTACTTTAGCGGAATCCCTATGGAGTAGAGAACTTCCCATATCAGCTGATCGTGGGGAAATAGTCGATAGAAACGGGGTAGTACTAGCCACTAATATTACTACAACATCTTTAGTAGTAATACCCAACCAAATAGTGGATAAAGAAGATGCCGCTAAAAAGTTAAGCGATATTTTAGGTAGCGATTATGAAGATATGCTTGCACATTTATCTAAAAAAACATCAATTGAAAGAGTACACCCTGAAGGAAGACAACTGGATTATGAAACAGCTGAGGCAATAGATGCTTTGAAATTAGATGGTGTGTATTTGGTTAAAGAATCTAAAAGATATTATCCGTATGATGATTTACTCAGCCACGTTTTGGGTTATGTTGGTATCGATAATCAAGGTTTATCAGGACTTGAACTTTACTATGATGAATATTTAACTGGGGAAGACGGATCAATTAAATATTTTTCGGATGGTAAAGGGCATAAACTGGAACTAGCAGAAATATATGAAGCTCCAACTAGTGGAATAACTTTACAACTTACAATCGATATTGAGCTCCAACAAGCGGTAGAAAATGAACTTGATAATGCTGTTGCTAAATATGACGCCGATAGTGCAATTGCTATTGCAATGGATCCAGATACGGGAGAGGTTTTGGCAATGGCTAGTAGACCTAATTTTAATTCTAATGATTATCAAAGTTATTCTTCCGAAGTAATAAATCGTAACTTACCAATTTGGATGACTTTTGAACCAGGGTCTACATTTAAGATAATAACATTATCTGCTGCCATTGAAGAAGGATTAGTTAATATTTTTGAAGATCGTTATACTGATTCGGGAGCAATAACGGTCGATGGGGCAACTCTACATTGTTGGAAACACGGAGGACACGGTGATCAATCATATCTAGAAGTAGTAGAAAACAGTTGCAATCCCGGCTTTGTTAACCTTGGTCTTAAACTGGGTAAAGTTACTTTAATGGATTATATTAATAATTTTGGATTTGGTAGCAAAACTGGCATCGATTTAAATGGTGAAGGCTCAGGTATTTTATTTGATACTTCTAAAATGGGTAATGTCGAACTAGCAACAACAGCTTTCGGGCAAGGTATAAGTGTTACACCAATACAACAAGTTAGAGCAGTTAGTGCAGTGGTTAATGGTGGAACGCTATACACACCATACATAGTTAAAAACTTTTTAGAGTCAGAAACCGATACAATTGTCAAAAGCATCGAACCAAATGCTGTAGGTAGCGTTATTAGTTCTGAAACTTCCGAAATCGTTCGCTATGCCTTAGAAAGTGTTGTTGCTAAAGGATCAGGCCACAATGCTTATATTGAAAATTATCGTATCGGTGGCAAAACTGGTACAGCTCAAACTGTTGAAAATGGCGTTTATAGTGATTCTAAATATATTTTATCTTTCATCGGATTTATGCCCGCAGATGATCCTGAAATAGTTGTCTATGTAGCAGTTCAAAATGCTAAAAATGTCGTCCAATATGGTGGTACTGTTGCTGCTCCAATTGCTAGAAACATTTTCTTAAGTGCTATTGATATTTTAGATATTGCAGCTGATACCGAAGGAATACCTAAAGAATATACTTGGCTAGATACAAAGTATGTAACAGTACCAGATACAACTGGTATGAGTCTAGATGAAGCTAAAAATACTTTAAAAGGCTTTAATATTGAATACAGCGGAAGTGGAGATACTGTAGTCTATCAAAGTCCTGCTGGAGGAATGTACGCAAAAGAAGGCGGAACAGTTGTTCTTATGCTAAGTTAATGTCAAATGATGTCAAAATTCTTTTAAAAATTAATAAGGAAAATGAAAATATAGTATAATATTTAAGAAGAGGTGGCTTTTTATGTTAATTCTTGCTAAAGCAGCAATGGCTTTAATGCTAGGGTTTGTATTATCTCTTATAACTGGATTGTTTGTTATTCCATTATTTAAAAAACTCCATTTTGGCCAATCTGTTAGTAAACTTATTTCCAAAAGACACTTAAAAAAAGAAGGAACACCCACAATGGGGGGAGTTATATTCATTGTACCAGTAATCATATCTTTAATTCTTCTTTATTTAAAGGGAAGTATTGAAATAAGTTATAATTTAATAATTGTCGTATTTGTTTTCTTAGCTTATGCTGTTTTAGGTTTTGTCGATGACTTTTTAAAGATAAAATATCATAATAATAATGGTGTTAGTTTAGTAACCAAGTTTTTAATTCAAATGGTTATTGCACTTATTTTCTTTTATCTATTTATGAAAGGCGGCGGAGAACCAACACTTAGTTTATCTTTCTTAAATATTTATATACCCCTTGGTTGGATGTTTGGACTTTTTATTTTATTCTTGCTTGTGGGTACGACGAATGCCGTTAATATCACTGATGGCTTAGATGGTCTAGCTGCAGGTCTTTCCGCAATTGCTTTCTTTGCTTACGGTATTATAACTTGGAATGCCGGTTGGCTTGAAGGATATCAAGAAATAGCTATATTTTGCTTTCTACTTACTGGATCATTAATTGGCTTTTTAGTCTTTAATACTCATCCAGCCCGCATTTTTATGGGAGATTTAGGTTCCCTAGCTCTTGGTGGAGCACTTGCTAGTGTTGCTGTAGTTTCAAGACACGAATTATCTCTTGTTTTAATCGGTGGAGTTTTTGTAATTGAAACTTTGAGTAGCTTAATTCAAATAATATCTATTAGACAATTTAATAAAAAAATATTCTTAAAAGCACCACTTCATCACCATTTTGAAGAACTAGGTTGGGCCGAAACAGATATTATCAAAATGTTTTGGGTAGTAGGTTTCATACTTGCTATGGCTGCTATAACCTATGGTGTTTGGCTATAAAATAAATATTGTAGGTGTAATATAAAGTATTTATCAAAAATGACTCTTTAATCTGGAGAAAGATGATAATGTTGTTTATCATCTTTTTTAATCTTATAGGAAATAGCTTTAATTAATAAAAAACAATTGACAAGCGCACATTTGTTTGATGTAATTGATTTATCATTCAGGGGACGTTATGCAGACAATATTAAAAGGATGTGGACTATAAAAGATTTATCAATAAGACTAAAAGAAGTCTTAGAGAATATCAAATAAATGACAAAAGCATACTTAAATAGTTTAAACAAATTTAATTTGTGGTATAATTAATTTAAAATAAGGAGGATATATGAGTGCAATTAATGTAACAAGTGAGATAAAACCACTTAAAGAAGTATTGGTCCATAGACCGGGAAAGGAACTATTAAATCTTACACCGGACACTCTTCAACGGTTACTTTTCGACGACATACCTTATTTAAAGGTTGCTCAAGCCGAACACGATGAATTTGTCCAAATTTTAAGAGATAATGACATAAAAGTTTATTATCTTGAAGATTTAATGACTGAAACATTGGATTATAATCCAGAAATTAAGAAAAAATTCTTAAAGCAATTTATAGCTGAAGCAGGAGTAAATACTCCTAAGTATCGTGATTTAGTTTTCGATTATTTGATGAATATTGAAGATAATAAAGAATTTGTTTTAAAGACAATGGAAGGTGTTCAAATATATGAACTAGATCGTAATAAGAGGGTAATGGAAAAGTCCTTAGTAGACCTAGTTACTGATGAAACCGATTTTATAGTTGAACCTATGCCAAATCTTTATTTTACAAGAGATCCATTTGCTAGTGTAGGTAATGGCATTGTTTTAAATAAAATGTATTCTGTAACGAGAAGTCGTGAAACAATTTATGCCGAATATATATTTAACTATCATCCAAAATTTAAAGGTGAAGTTGAAAAGTATTATGATCGCTATTATGACTGGCATATTGAAGGTGGGGATGTGCTAAATTTAAATGAACACATTTTAGCTATAGGTATTTCTCAAAGAACTGAAGCAGGTGCAATTGATAAACTAGCTAAAAATTTATTTAAGAATCAATCTTGTAAAATTGATACAGTCTTGGCATTCAACATTCCTGAATCACGGGCATTTATGCATCTAGATACAGTATTTACCCAAATAGATGTCGATAAATTTACCTATCATCCAGGTATTATGAAAACATTACAAGTATTTGAAATTACCGAAGGTAATGATCCTAATAGTGATGAAGATTTGAATGTTAAAGAAATAAATGATTCTTTAGAAAATATTTTAAGTCATTATTTAGGAATACCAATAACTTTAATTCCTTGTGCTGGTGGTGATGATGTAGCTAGCCAAAGAGAACAATGGAATGATGGAACTAATACATTATGTATTGCTCCAGGTGTAGTAGTAGTATATAATCGTAATAATATAACTAATGACGTTTTAAGAAGTTATGGAATTAAGGTAATTGAAATGTCTAGTGCTGAACTTTCTCGTGGTCGTGGTGGCCCTAGGTGTATGAGTATGCCACTTTATCGGGAGGACTAAAATGAATTTAAAAGGACGTAGTTTTTTAAAGTTATTAGATTATACTCCTGAAGAAATTCGTTATTTATTAGATTTGAGTAAGGGTTTTAAAGATAAAAAGAAAAATAATATTGAACATACTTACTTAAAAGGTAAAAATATTGTTTTGCTCTTTGAAAAAACTTCTACAAGAACTCGTTGTGCCTTTGAAGTAGCTGGTCGCGATTTAGGTATGGGTGTAACTTACCTAGATCCCGGAAGTTCCCAAATGGGAAAAAAGGAAAGCATCGCCGATACTGCTAAAGTATTAGGCAGAATGTACGATGGAATTGAATATCGTGGATTTGCTCAAAGAAATGTTGAAATCTTATCTCAAAATGCTGGAGTACCAGTTTGGAATGGTCTAACTACAGAGTTCCATCCAACACAAATGCTAGCAGATTTGATGACTATTGAAGAACATTTTGGATATTTAAAAGGTCTTAATCTAGTTTTCTGTGGAGATGGCCGAAACAATGTTGCCAATTCATTAATGGTTGCTTGTGCTAAAATGGGAGTTAACTTTACGTTGGCAAGTCCTAAGGAATTAAGACCAGATCCGGATTTAATCGAAATATGTGAAAATTTAGCAAGTGGCAATAAAACTCATATTAGTTTTACTGATGATATAATGCTTGCTACGCAAAATGCCGATGTTATCTATACGGATGTTTGGGTATCAATGGGAGAACCAGATGAAGTTTGGAAAGAAAGAATAAATCTCCTACAAAAATATCAAGTCAATAGTAAAGTAATGGCTAATGCTAAAGATAATGCTATTTTCCTTCATTGCTTACCATCTTTTCATAATTTGGAAACAACAATTGGCCAAGATATCTATAAAAAATTTGGTTTAAAAGAAATGGAAGTAACTGATGAAGTATTTTTATCTTCTAAGTCTAAAGTATTTGATGAAGCAGAAAATAGAATGCATACGATAAAAGCTGTAATGTATGCTACGATGTGTGATAAAGATGAATAAAATAGTTATCGCACTCGGAGGCAACGCTTTAGGTAATACTCCCGAAGAGCAAATGGATAGATTGGAAAGTGTTGCTAAAATAATTGTTAAATTAATTAAAGAAGGAAATAAAGTAGTACTAACCCATGGCAATGGTCCTCAAGTAGGTCAAATTGCTTTAGCTATGGAATATTCCCATCAAAGCGAAACTAGCACACCAGCTATGCCATTCGCTGAATGTGGAAGTATGTCGCAAGGTTATATCGGTTATCAATTACAACAAGCTTTACAAGATGAACTTGAAAGGCAAAAAGTAAAAAAAGATTGTGTAACCGTCATAACACAAGTACTAGTTGATGCAAATGATAAGGCTTTTCAAAATCCTACTAAGCCAATCGGTTCTTTTTATACTAAAGAAGAAGCTGATAAGTTAACTCAAGAAAAAGCTTATACATTTGTAAATGATGCTGGTCGTGGGTATCGACGAGTAGTACCATCGCCGATGCCAATAGATATTATTGAAAGTAGAGTCATCAAAAAATTGGTTGATTCAGATATCGTAACAATTGCTGTTGGAGGAGGCGGAATACCTGTAATAAAAAAAGACAAAGACGAATTGCTTGAAGGCATCGATGCAGTTATTGATAAAGACTTATCAAGTGCTTTATTAGCCAAATTAATTGATGCTGATATGCTTTTAATATTGACATCTATTGATAAAGTCTATATTAACTTTAATACTCCTGAGCAAATAGGAATATCTCATATGACTGTTGAAGAAGCTAATAAATATATTGCTTCTGGAGAATTTGCTAAGGGAAGTATGTTACCTAAAATAGAAGCTTGTCTAAAGTTTGTTACAGGAACTTCTAAAAAAGCAATTATTACTTCATTAGATGATGCCACATTGGCTCTAAACTCTCAAGCTGGTACAATTATTGTAGGAGGAGAATAAAATGGCTAAACGTAAAAAGTTCATGCTATCTGCCTTTTCAATTATCTTTATTTTGATAATTGCATTGGCAATATTATCGCATGTATTACCGAATGCTGAGTTTATTGGTGATACAATTGTCAATGGTAGTGGTACAGTAGGAGCCAAACTATCTGACGTTTTATTATCACCAATCTTAGGATTTGCTGATGCAGTCGATGTTTGTATTTTCGTTCTAATTTTAGGTGGTTTCTTAGCTATTATCACTAAAACTGGAGCACTTGAAACAGGAATTAAGGTTTTGGTCAAAAAATTAAAGGGAAATGAATTAGTATTAATTCCAATATTGATGCTTATCTTTTCCATCGGGGGTACAACTTACGGAATGCTCGAAGAAACAGTAGGATTCTATGTTTTACTTGCTGCTACAATGGTAGCTGCTGGAATGGATACACTAGTTGGTTCTGCAATTGTTTTGCTAGGAGCTGGTTCCGGAGTTTTAGGTTCTACAGTAAACCCTTTTGCAGTTGGAGCAGCTGTAAGTAGCTTGCCCGAAGGAGTAACTGCTAATCAAGGTTTATTGATATTTACTGGATTACTTCTTTGGATTACTACCTTGATAATTTGTATCATATTTGTTATGAATTATGCTAAAAAAGTTCTGGAAGATAAAGGATCAACTTTCCTTTCCTTACAAGAACAAAAAGCTATGGAAAAGAAGTTTGCTGCTGAAATTGAAGGAGCTAAAGATAAAACTAAGGATGTCAAATTATCTGGTAAACAAAAAGTTACTCTAATTCTTTTAGGATTAACTTTCATTGTTATGATTATCGGATTTATCCCTTGGGGAGATTTTAATATTACAATATTCGATAAGTTTACCGGCTGGTTAACTGGATCTCCTCTTGGTGGATGGTATTTTGCTGAAGCATCTGTTTGGTTCTTTATTATGGCAATTATAATTGGTATAATAAACCGTCTGCGCGAAAAAGAAATTGTCGACACTTTTGTTGATGGCGCAAACGATATGATTGCTGTAATTCTAATTATTGCAGTTGCTCGTGGTGCAAGTGTTCTTATGAGTGTTACTTATTTGGATAATTATATCATCTACAATGCTGCAAATTGGCTTTCTAATTTACCAGAATTAGCTTTTGTACCACTTAATTATTTACTACATATAGTATTATCTATATTAGTACCATCTTCTAGTGGATTAGCAGTCTTATCTACTCCAATTATGGGAGGACTTGCAAGTACACTTGGCTATGGGGTTGAAACAACAATAATGACTTTTGTTTCAGCAAATGGTTTAGTAAATTTAATAACTCCAACGTGTGGAGCAATTATGGGAGGACTTGCTTTAGCAAAAGTAGAATATACAACTTGGTTTAAGTGGGCATTTAAGATAGTAGTTACTATTGCTATAGTTAATATTTTGGTTCTAGAACTAATTACATTAGTATTTTAAGATATAAAAATCTTAGTATGAGGTAGCTTAAAAAGCTACTTCTTTTTATCTTATAGGAAATTGCTTTAATTAATAAAAAGACAATTGACACACATACATTTGTTTGATATAATTAATTTATCAACTAAAGGGGGGTGAAAACGTTTATTTGATATATGAACATTGTTTTGGAATTGATGCTACAAATGAAACAATAACATTATCAAAGGAACATACAAAAATGGAATGGCTATCATTTAAGGAGGTCCAAGCAAAACTAAATTGGGATAGCAACAAAAATGCATTATGGGAGTTAAATTGGAAGTTAACAAATAGTAAGCTGGATAAATAGGTTTTATTTTGAAG
>CALVKJ010000032.1 GCA_944332675.1 uncultured Bacilli bacterium | reverse complement strand
TCTAAACCATTTAGAGTATTTTCCCAAAGAAATAAATGATGCTTCATTTGAAGAATTAATCAGAATTCCAGGAATTGGTCTTACCTCCGCCAAAAAAATTATTTCATCACGCCATTTTTTTACTATTGACTTTGCTGACTTAAAAAAGATGGGAATAAGTATTAAAAAAGCTAAATACTTTATTACTTGCAACCATAAATATTTTATCGACCCTAGTTTAATTAATAAAAGTACTATATTAAAAAGCCTAACTACTGCTGAAACCAAATTTATTCAACTAAGCCTATTTTAAAATGTATAACTATTGTGTTATTTATAACGGTACTTTTATTAATTTACTTTCTACTATAAAATATTTATTAAAAAATAACATTAAGCCAGAAAAAATAGTTGAAGAAGGAAAATACACATTAAACTTATTCGAATATTTATATAAACCTGATGTGACTGATGACCCTACATTAATTAAAAGCATTAATAATATATCTTTCCAAATATTAAAAATTATTCATTATGTTTTTTTAAGTAATAACCTAGACAAAGAACTGATACTTTATTACTTTATTTTAAACACTCTTATATACAAAGAAAAAGTTATATATCACCGCAATCTTAGTTGTGTAAATAAAGCTTTAAATATAAGTCATCACGTTAGTAGTGAGGCTCACAAATTAAAAGGATTTACCAGATTTAAAATGATCAACCACAAATTCTTGTATGCGGAAATTTCTCCAAATAATAATGTCCTAGAAATATTATCAAAACACTTTGCTAAACGTCTTACCAATGAATTGTGGATAATTAAAGATACCAAAAGAAATATTTTAAGTATTTATGATAAAAAAAATTACAAAATATATTCAGCCAATGAAATAAAAATCTTCGAATTAGAAAATATTAATAATGATACCTATTATGAAAATTTATGGAAAACATTTTTCCAAACAATTTCTATTAAAGAAAGAAAAAATACCAAACGCCAAATAGGTTTTATGCCTAAAAAATATTGGCAAAATATGATTGAAATGGAGGATTATAATGCAAAAAATAATTAAAAATACTGAACTAATCGAATATATTGATAAATCTATTAGTATTCTAGCTGATGCTGTTAAAACTACAATTGGTCCTAATGGTAACAACGTTATTATCAATACATCTAATATGCCCCCTTTTATTACAAATGATGGTGTTACTATCGCTTCATCTATTGCTGATGAAGATGAAATTACAAATACCATTCTCACAATCATTAAAGAAGCTGCAATAAAAACTGATACAGATGTCGGTGATGGCACTACTACGACAATTGTTTTATTAGAAAGTATATATAAAAATAGCATTAAAGAAATTGATTCTTTAAATGATGCCATAAAGCTAAAAGAAGAATTAGAAACAAGTGCTAAAGAAATAACTGATAATCTTGCTAAATTTAGTCATTCCCCAAATGAAAAGGAATTAGAACATATTGCTAGTATCTCCGCCAATGATGAAAAAATCGGCAAATTAATCACCGAGTTTTACCTACAATTAGATAAAAGTGATAACATTAAAATACTAGAAAACACTACTAATTCAAAAGACTATGTTCAAAAAAAATCAGGATATTTCATCGACAACTATCTAGCTTCTCCTTACCTTTTTAAAGAAAAAGAATCAAGTATTAAAAATCCAACAATAATTTTATTTAATAATGATATTACGGATATTGCAGAATTAGAATCATTAATTTATGCTAACAATAAACTTAACCAAGATATTGTTATTATTGCTAATAGCTTTGCTGAAAATGTAATAAATGACGTTTTAGCTTTAAATTATGAAACAAATCAAAAAATCATTTTAATAAATAATCCCGAATATGGAATAAGGCGCTTAGCAATAATTGAAGATTTAATAAATATTAGCAGATCTAAAAAAGATGCTAATTACTATCAAGGAACTATCAAAGAATTCAAAGTAAACGAGGATAAATTAGAATTTATTTATGACTCTAATGATTCTTTAATAAGTCATATTGAAAAATTAAAAAAAGAACTACTAAAAACCCAAGATGAATACGAAAAAGCCTTTTTAAAAGACCGCATTAGTAAATTAAGTATGACCTATGGTTATATCTATGTAGGTGGTCAAACAAAATTAGAACGTCGCGAAAAAAAGATGCGTTTTACTGATGCTTTATGTGCCTTATATGCTACTAAAGAAGGAATATTACCGGGCTCAGCTTTACCATATTATCAAATAAGTGAAGAATTAGATCAATCTAATTTAGCCAATCACATTTTAAGTAATGCCTTAAAAGCTCCATTAATCCAAATTCTAAAAAATAGTAACATTGATTACCAAGAAATTATTAAAAAGATTAAGGATAATAATTATCAAATAATATTTAATGCCAAAAATAAAACATTTGAACCTATAAACAAGACAAATGTTTTAGATAATTTACGTGTATTAAAATGTGCTTTCAATAATGCTTTATCGATTGCTACTTTATTATTAACCACTTCTCACTTAGTAATTAATACTAATACTAATTCCCAATTAAATTTAGATGAATTTCACGATAATATTTAGCCCATATCAGTTAAATCTACACCCTCAGCACTAATCATATCAGCAAATTCCACTTTAAATCTTTCAATTTCTTTCTTTTTAGCATCTTCATATATATTTTTAGCATTACATATTGCTTTATAAAAATGTTTTAGTGTTACTATTTTTTGATTATCATATAAAGCATAAGTAAACGCATTAGCAACAATTGTTAAACAAATATCAGGGTATCTACTAGCAACTTCATAAACTCTTTTATACTCATCAGTCATTTCGACAATAAAAGCCATTATTTTTTCGACAACAAATGGTTGATAATTAAGTTTTACCCCAATTTGTTTTTCTAGTTTAGGAATTGTTCCCATTAGAATTTTTACAACTGTTGGCTTGTCAGCTTCCAAAACATCAATTTTTTGAAAACGTCTTAAAAAAGCTCTATCTCGCAATATATATTGTTCATATTCTTCTGTAGTAGTTGCCCCGATCATCTTTATTGTTCCTCGGTCAAGCCCAGCTTTTAACATATTAGCAAAATCCAGTCCTCCAGACTTATTTACTAACAAATGTGTTTCATCAATAAATATTATAGTATTACTTCTATCAGCTAGTTCACGCACCAATAAATCAATTCTATTTTCAAGTTGCCCTTCACTATTAGTTGAGCCAATTAAACTTGTAATATTAACTTTTATTAAAGACCAACCCTTCAAAGCATCAGGAACCATTCCTTTTTGAATTCGATAAGCAAGTCCTTCAACAATAGCTGTTTTCCCAATACCAGGTTTACCAACTAGCAAGGCACTTTTTTCTGGTGTAAGCAAAGTAAGTATAACTTGTTTTATTTCTTCATCACGCGCAATCGCTGGATCAGTTATATATTCTTTACTTGTTAAATCATCACCATATCGTTCAAGCATCGATATTTTTTCTTCATTCATTTCAACACTTCCTTATATTCATATATTTTAACACATATTCCACTAAACTTTTAGCAGAATATCTATTTATTAACTTTTTTTGGTTATCTATTAAAGTATTTTGTAGTTCTTCATCTTCTAACAATCTTTTAACTGCATCTACTACTTCTAAAACATTATTAGCCCGAAGACTCATATTATTTTTAGCAAAAAAGTCAGCATTATAATCTTCTACTCCTGGTATAGGCATCATATGTACTAACGGTTTATGCATTGCAGCTATTTCAGTAGTAGTAAGACCTCCCGGCTTTGATACAATTACAGTACTAGCTGCCATATAATCATTTATATTATTAATAAAACCTTTAACAATTAAGTGTGAATTATCTATACTTTCTAAATCTTTTTTTAATACTTCATTAGTTCCACACACAACAACTAAATAAGCATCATTTATTTCCTTCAATAATTCTAAAACAATATTTTTCATCTGACCAAATCCCATACTACCACTAGTTAACAATACTATTTTTTTGCCATCTAGTTCTGGAATTTTTTTTGTATTAAAAAAAGATGTAGCTACTGGAATACCCGTTGCCAATAATACATTTTCCTTAAATCCTTTTTTAATAAAGTCATCTTTTAATAATGGACTGGGTATTACAAATAAATCTGGATTAGTTTCTTCCCAAAAAGGTATACATTCATAATCTGTTGCCACATTAATAAACTTTATATCTCTGTCTTTTTTTAATTTTGTTAAAGCTAAACAAGGAAACAAATGTGTCCCAATTGCTAAATCATAATCATTTTCTATCAAAAATTTATTGATCTTATCTTTAACCAAAACATTTAATCCATAAACAGGGCTAGGAATATTTGTTTTGCTATAAAGCTCTCCTAATTTATAGACACTTCCAAAAACATTACCATTTCCTTTAGTAGTATCCAAATACATTTTTTCAATAAACTTAGCAGTTTTTTCTCCTAATAACATAAGATAATCTTGTACATCACAAGTAATACCAAAATCGGTAAACTCTTTCTTTATATAATTAGCACAAGCGTTATGTCCTCCCCCAGTACTACAAGTAAAAACAACTATTTTCAATCTTTTTCACCCCAATTATTATTAAACATATTTGTTAGATAATCTCTATTAAAAGTTCTATCCAGTACTTCTTCATATGCATTCTGTGGTGGAATTCCTAAATCATTAGCTTTTGCTCTTTCCACAGCACTATATGTTAGTAAAATATCTAAAACTAAAAATATTGCTAGACCAACAGCGATTTTTTTCCCAATATTATAATCTAACTTTTTTATAAATTTTATAACGAAAGGATATATTGTTTTTATCCAAAATATTGAAAGAACACCCCAAAATATTGAATACATTAAACAAACTCGACCATTGATATTAAATGGCTTTGCGGAATAATCCCACGCCGTAAATCCAAAGACTAATTCCATCCCTAGACTCATTAAGTATTCTAAAATTGTTCCGCCGATAAACCCTATAAAAAACAATTTAAAGTTATTATCGTTTCTATATTTATAAAGTAGCGCCGACAAAACACAAGCACATAAACCATATGCCATATTAAACGGACCGATAACTACTGCAGAATGGTTAATAATGACTCCCTTTTTAATATAAGTCCATAAACCCTCAATAATCCAACCAGCAACACAGCCAAAGATAAATATCCAAAATAAATTATATAATTTTTCAATATTCTCTTTTTTCATACAATCACTTATTTTTCACATAATTAAATTATATCATGAATATTTGAATAAGCAAACTTAAAATAATATTATGTTACAGTATAATATGCAAAATAAAATTAAGTGATATAACAACATTTAATTTTGATAAAACAAAAACAAACCTAGGAAATACCTAAGTTTGCTTAAATACTCAATGGCGCCCGATGTAGGACTCGAACCTACGACCTAACGGTTAACAGCCGTGCGCTCTACCGACTGAGCTAATCGGGCATTACTCATTAAGTATATATAAAATTTATTAAAAAATCAAGAGTTTTATGAACTTTTCTTCAAAAAAATTACAAATATGGTTTCATTTTATTAATTTGACTTTCTAATTCATCTAATAATTCCACAAGAATTTTTTGTTCATCTTTATTTAAGTTATCCATATCGTTATTTTTAAAACCATTTAATTTCAGTATACCTTTATTCATTCCTTCAATCATCATTTTAACTATTTTTTTATCATCATCTTTGATTAATTTGATATCCGTATACATTTCATTAAACATTTTAACAAACATATTTATTTCCTTAGGAGTTTCACTTTCTTTATTAAGAAGCTTACTAATTTCTAGTTTATATTTTTGATAAACTTTCTTTTCAAAAATTATTATATCTTTTAACTCACGACATAAAATCTTATCTTTAACTTCATCGATACCAACAATACCCATTGTTACTACTTTGTACATTTCATTTAATATGTCTATATTATTCATTAGCATTCACCATTTATATTATGGTGATCTTTTCCTAAATTATACTTCTTGCACAACAGCAATAATCATTGGCTTACATTCAGTTTCTTGATATAAGTAATCACTTAATTTTTCTCTTATTTCCACCTTTATTTGATTAAAATCAATATGCGTTGGTGTAATATTTCTAGTTATTATTTCTTCACAAATATGTTTAATTTCTCTAATCATATCTTGAGAATCCTTAACATAGATAAATCCTCTGGTTGTAACTTCTGGACCAACTAATAGCACTTTATCGTACTTATCAACTGTAGCACTAATAAGTACAATACCATTTTCTGATAACATTTCGCGGTCTTTAATAACTAAATCTCCAATATCATCATTACTTGTTCCATCGATTAAAACATCATCGACTTTAACTTTAGCAAAATTATCTAGCAACTTGCCATCGACAAATGTAACAACATCACCATTTTGTTTAAGTAAAATGTTACCATCGGGTATTTTTAAAGCACTAGCTAAATTTGCATTATTCACCATATATCTGTATTCTCCCTTAACAGGCATATAATATTTTGGATTAATAAGCTTAATCATAAGCATCAAATCTTCTCTAGATGCATGGTGTAAAATCTCTTTATCACTAGGAACAGTTTCAATACTGCAACCAAACATTGCTAATTCATTTTGTAGTTTTACTAAAATCTTTTCGGTACTATCATATCTCGGTTCAGCAAAAACAATAGTATCAGTATTCTTAAGAGTTACAAATTTATCATAATTATTTAGTATTTTATTCATATTCGCATATGGTTGTGTTTTATCATCCATAATTAATAAAATTGAATTATCATCATTAACATTAGATAAATCTCCTAAAATTTCTGGATTAAAATCTAAATATCCTTCTTTTTTACTAAAATTAACCACATTTTGCAAACGTTTTCCCATAATTACTATCTTGCGATGACTATTAGCGGCTGCTTCAAAAATTTCTGCAATAGTATATAAATGACTTGGTAAAACCGAAAATAAAATTCGTTTATCATGATGATTAATTATATCTTTCCAAAACTCTACTAAACGATGCTTCGGTGAAGTATGGCCACTTTTTTCTGCAAATGATGATTCAGATAATAAACATAAAACGCCCTGTTTTCCTACATAAGCAATCTTACCCAAATCCATATCATATGCCCCTTGCATACTCGGATCGATTATAAAATCTCCAGTATAGCAAATTGCTCCATCTTTAGTATTGATAACATACATTACAGCATCAGGACAACTATGAGAAACAGCAATTGGAAAAATAGAAACATTTCCAAAATTTATCTTTCTGTGTGGTTTAATTACTACAATATTAGCTTCACTAACTCCATCTTCCATTAATTCAAACTTTGTAAATTTGGTAGCATAAACCTTAAGTTCTGGTATATCTTTTAATAAATCAGCAACAGCTCCCATATTTTCTTTATGTCCATGGGTAATAAATAAACCTTTAATTCGTTTACGATTTCTTACTAAATAACTAAAATCTGGCATTATATAATCAATACCTAATAAATTTCCGCTAGCAAATTTAATACCAGCATCAAAAACATAGATTTCATCATCTACTTCCACTACATAAGAGTTCTTTCCACTTTCCGAAAGTCCTCCCAAACCAAAAATCTTTATTTTACTCAACATAATCACCTTCTAAAAATTAAAAAATAAGTTCTTCGGTAATTAAATTATACCAAAAAACTTAATATTAATCAACATAATCTTCACTGATCAAATCGCTAATTTCTACGATTTCCAAGTCTTTATATATTATACTATTTATTATTAATTGAATACTTTTAGTATCCGTATTTTTGTTTACATAATAAATATCGCCGCTTTCGATATTATTTTTTATATCAATTATTGTACTATTATTTATTATTTTATCTGTTTCAACTAAATATTTACTATTTTTTTTACAAATATCTAAATTACCATTACTAACATAACAAACATTAGAATTAGTGCCATACTTACTTAGTAAAGCATCTAAATCATCAAACTTAGCAGTTTCGCCATTTAATTGTTCTAATTGGCAATCTTGTGAAAAATCATCAATATCAACTACCACACTGGCAGGATAATTATTGCTCGTAAAAAAGCTAACAATATCGGGATCATACTCCAATATAAAAGAAACACTTCTTTTTAATGAATTACCCTGTTTTATTATCTTATCTACATTACTATTTAAAGAAACTTTTGGATAAGTAGTATCATACATCAAATAATATGAATTAAATATTTCGATATCTTTCATATTGTAATAGCTATCTTTAACATCTACGACTCGTCCATTTAGACCCGGAATGATATTTTTTCCATCAATTTCAGCATTGACACTGGCTATCTCATAATTATCCTTTTCTTTTTCTATTTCTTGATAAAGCTCATTATTCTCAAGTACATAATTAGCAATTTTTTCCGTATAAAAAAAGCTAAACATTACAATGCATACGATACCAATATTTCTAAAGAGTTTCAATTTACTTCACCCAATAAAAATATATGTCTTAAAATATTATTTTTTAACAATGCATTTAAAAGTTATCTAGAATTATTTATGATATAATATTTATGGTGATAAATTTGAAAAAAATAAAATTATATGGTCCAGTTACTGAAGAATCAGGAGTAATAATTGTTTTTACTAAAATACACGAACAATTAGGATTTAAAAAACTCGTACCCTATTCTTCTCGAGGATTTGATATTGATAAGATAGATTATAAAGGAGAATCTGTTACCGTCGAATTTGAATATTTTTCTAGCAATTTTATTCATCACGGACACCCCCAAAAAATGACTGATGGTAATAAATATGTCGTAATATGTTGGACAGATGATTGTGATCTAAAAGAAAAAATAAGAAAAGACTACAATAAGGAATTAGAAGAAGTCATATGTTTAGAAAAATATGTTGAAATAGTTAGTGAAACTGAAAGTAAAAAATCTAATACAGATATAAAATATATGATACTTAGTTACAATCCATATAATGCCGATAACAGAAGTTTTTATGAGTGGACAAATTCTAATCTTTACCGCTTTAAAGCTAGATTTAAGGGAGGAATACCTAGTGGTAGTAAAGTTTTAATAAAGCAAGGGGACTATATCGTCGGTGGTTTTGATGTTGTTAGATATGTGTATATAGATAATCTTTCTAATGAACAATTAGAATTATACAAAACTTTAACAGATTATCCTATAACTCTTTTCGATGATGATATAGAATACTTAAAAAAGAATTTTACAAAAGGGCACATTTTTTATGACAATTTTTTCCTAATTGATAAGGTCAAAATAAAATTTTCTGAAATTTTTCCAGAAAAGAAAATGCATTTAGATGGTAGATTATATATAACAAAAGAAGAATATGAACGCATAATCAAATAAAACAAAAGCAAATAAGTAACTACTCATTTGCTTTTTGATTAACCAATTCTCTTTTTTACTAGATCTGAACCTCTTTTAGGATCTTCAAATAATATTTCATATACCAATTTATCCTTCCGAAGTTCATCAATAAACATAACTTCTTCTCGAGTCATAGTTCTATATTCTGGCAATTCAGCATTTTTCACTTTAATAATATTATCTGTTCCAAGTAAGTAATCAGAAGTAACTCCTAAGATGTGCATAAATTCAATAATAGTTTCTAATGTTGGATTTCTAGTTTCTTTTTCATAACAACAGATAGCAGATTTGCCGACACCAACCATATTTCCCAGTTCTTCCTGGGTCAATTTTTTTCTTTTTCTAGCATCTCTAAGTCTATTACCTTTAAGCATAATTAACCTCACTTTTCCAAATTTAGTATAACTAAGTAATAGTTAATAATGCATAAAATTAACCTAAAGTAAATTTATTTTGTGCTTTTTTGATTATCTTTTGACTTATCTTTATTAGCACTCGACAAAAAAGTTACTCGCTCTGCAATCACTTCAGTAATATACTTTATTTCATTATCTTCGGTTTCATAACTTCTGTTTTGTAATCTACCTTTAATACCCAAAATATCACCAGTATGACAAAACTCACTAGTATTAGCAGCTATTCCATTCCACAAAACACAACGAATAAAATCAGTTTCATAAATACCGTCAGTGTTTTTAAAAGCTCTTTGTACCGCTAGTTTTACTGTTGTATATTTTTTGCCACTTTCTGTTTCAATCACTGAAGGATCCTCAGTAAGACGACCAACCAAAACCACTTGATTCAATATATTTACCTCCTTTCTTAAAAAATTTACCAATAAAAAAGGAATATTGCAAATCACCAATTTCCACAATTACACTGATTTTTAGCAAAATTTTTACAAATTTTTTATATTTTTTTAGAAAAGCATTAAAAAAAATATAAATAAGCATAATTTATAAAATAAATAACTATTGTATTTTTCGTCAAAATTTGCTAAACTATTTACAGAATATAGGAGTGTTTGCTATGGGAGAAATTATAAATCTAAGCGATAATATTAAAGAAAATTTGGAAAAGAAAAAAGAAAAATACCCTAACCTAAGAGATTTTCAATATGATGCGAATACTGATACTCTAACTTTTCAAGGGCAATCTTTTTCACCAGCAGGCTATGCGTTAATACATACTGCTCCAGTTTTTTTTCAATTAATTCCCCAAGATATTTTTGAATATTTAAGAAACGGATTTTACTATCAAAGTCCTAATGAAATTCCTAAAATCAAAAATATGATAACAACTGAATTAGTTATAACGGAAGATGAAGCTCAACAATTAAAAACATTTGTCAATCAATTCATAAAAAGATTAAACATTTATATGAATAACAAAATATTATTTGATAATGGGATGCAAGATGTTGATTTAAATAACTTCCTAAGTAATCTTTTAGAAAGAAGAAAAGTTATCGAAGGAGCTAGAACAGGTATTTATAAAAGTATTGCAGCGAATATCATAAGTAATGAATATAACCAATTTATTAATTCACTAAATACCTTAGAAACACCTGCAAATTATGAACAAGAAAATGAGCAAATAATGAATAATTCTCTCGAACGAGGAATGAGCTTAACTAGAAAGCCACCACAAAATATTGGCTACATTTTCCCAGAACAAGAAGATATTGATCGCCAAATTGAAAGGGAACAACATTTAGGTATAGCTGGATTTACAAGTATAATTTTAATTTTAGGAACCGTTATTACAATAGGTGTGTATCTTGCATTAAAATTTATGTAAATTTAGGCATTCAAAAACAGAACCGCTAAAGTTCTGCTTTTTTGTTCTTTTTTAATAATTTTCTTTCTTAAGTTCAAAGAAACTTTGTGGATGTGCACAAACTGGGCATACTTTTGGAGCTTCTTTTCCAACAACAACATGACCACAATTACGGCAAATCCAAATTGCTTCGCCTTCTTTACTGAACACTAACTTATCTTCAACATTCTTAAGAAGTTTACGATATCTTTCTTCGTGTTCTTTTTCAATTGCAGCAACACCTTCAAAAAGATAAGCAATTCTTTCAAATCCTTCTTCATGAGCTACTTTAGCAAATTCAGCATACATATCAGTCCATTCATAGTTTTCACCTTCTGCTGCATCTAATAAATTTTCTGCAGTTGTAGGAATATCTCCACCATGAAGTTCTTTAAACCACATCTTAGCATGTTCTTTTTCATTATTAGCAGTTTCTTCAAAAATTGCTGCTATTTGTTC
>CALVKJ010000031.1 GCA_944332675.1 uncultured Bacilli bacterium | reverse complement strand
TAAGGATAACAAGAAATTTAAAATCGTCGGTATAAAGAATATTATTACTGCTATTATTATTCTTCTAATTAAAGCTACTACTGCATCCCTCGGAGCTTTATCATCACTCGATATAGTGGCTTTAGCAAAATCGATTGTTCCCAATATAATTAATAATAATGGTACTATTATCTTAGCAATAAATAATAAATACCCAATTATTTGGAATGTCTTTTGTACTCCATTTTGTTCACAAAAATTTATTTCTTCAATTGGCAAATCTTCTGCAGGAGTTGATGGTGTACCATCCGGATTATGATCAGTTACATCTCCACCCTCATAATCACCATAATCCATATTATCTGATCCTTCAGCATATATATAATAAACAAAATAATGTCCACCAGTATTAGTTTTCCGTAAAACGATATTACTAAAACTATAATTTCCATTATTATTAAAATATATTTCCTCTGGATATTCTAACATATAAGTATTACCTTTAAATTGTGTAACAAGGCCACCAGCATCTCTAGCAACTACTCCCCCAATTAAATCACTTCTATCTGATATTACATAATATCTTCCAATATCCCCATTACTTAATCTTTCAAACCCTAATTCTATATATACCGTTCCATCAGTATCATCAATTTTTTTTGTAGTACATTCTATCGCATTTTCAATATGACACTTTCCGACATCAGGATCTGTAATATTATCATTTCCTCCAGATTGATTATTACCTGAAGTACTTTTCGTTGAAAACATATAAGCAAAATCAATATTTGATGGCATAAATGAATTAATATAATAATATGCACCATAAAAATACATATAAAGATTAGTTGGACATACACCAGTTGTTTCAAATTCTTGTAAATAAACATCAAAATTAAAATCATTATAAACTAGCATAAAATTATTGATATAAGATATATTATTGAAATTATTTTCATCAAACAAGACTTCTGGAGTTGCGCCATTATAACTTACAGTAACTCCACTTTTAGATCCCGTAAATTCTATTGTTTCTAACATCAAAGGATTATAATCACCTTCACTAGATTTTACATAATGATACGTACAACTATAGCCATCATCTAAAACATCACTATATTCTGAATAAATATTATCCCATTCTTCACAACCACATAGTAAAATCAAAATTAATGTTAACAAAAGGACTTTTATTTTCATTACCCTCACCTATACTACAAAAATTATATCACAATTACCTCTAATCAGTCCATATAATCATTGATATTTACATCTATATTAAAACCTTTACTATATAAATAGTTTTTTATCTTAAATTCTAGTTCTCTTCCTTGATACTTTTTACTATACTTCTTTTTAGCTTTCATAATCTCTTTAATTAAAATATCTTTACTATCTTGATAATCCATATTAGCTATATTACTATTAATTAATTTATTATCATATCCTAAATTATTTAATTCTCCTCGCAACTTATTTTGTAAAAATACTTTTGAATAATTGTGGTTAGTCTTAATTCTTTTTTGAATAATCTTTTTTACTCTCTCTTCCCACAATTCTTCACTATACTCTTCTAAATACTCATCAATTTTTTCTTTCTTAAACCCTAATTTTTCCAATTCATAAATTATTTTATTAGGTCCTTTAAGACTTAAATTTACTTGATCAGCAATATAACTTTTAATATATATTTCATCATTTAAATACTTTTGATTCTCTAACTTTTTTATAGTTTTTTCTATTACTTCTTTTTTATATCCCAACTTTTTTAATTTTTCTTCTATTTCTTTTTTAGTCCGAAGTTTCGTTTTTATAAATTTCAAAGCACTATAATACGCATCCAAATTGCTATTATATGCAATTATTTCTTCTAATTTTTTCTTATCAAATTCCTTTTTACTTAACAAATTGAATTGAATAATTGTATCATCATAAAAACTTAGTGAAGTATTATCACTAAGTATTACTTGATATTGATTATTTTTTTTCTTATTTATCTTTTCTATTTTCATTAGTTGTTTTCTTCCGTTATATACTCTTTACATGTTTCATCTAAATCTTTAGCTAATTTTTCCATATCTTTATAATCTTTCGAACGACACCCTGAAGCAAATTTATGTCCTCCGCCATTATATTTACTTGCTACTTCATTAATGACTGGACCTCTACTTCTAATATTTGCCTTATATATTTCATTACGTTCATCATATACTACAAACATCCAGCATAGAAGTTCTTTAATAAAGTAAAAATCATTAACTTGATTAGATACAATCGTTGCTTCAACATTATATTTTTTTAACACATCTGCGGGAACAAAAATAAATCCAAAATGATTTTCACTAATTTCAATATGATTTATTAAATATGCGCGAAATTTTTCTTCTACAATACTTCTTTCATATAAATTATCATATAAAGGTACAAAATCTATTTTGCTAGTTGTTAGCAAATTATAAACTGTTTTAAATGTTTCTGTACTTGTATTTTGTAGTAAAAATCTATCACTATCAAAAACCATACCGATATACAAATTTTCTGCAATCTTTTGGTCCATTACTAATTTAGTATTCATAATTAAATTAGCAATCATTTCACAAGTACTACTCATACCTTCATCAGTCCAATCAACATCCCCGATAATATCTTCTTGAGGATGATGATCTATTTTTAAAATAGCTTGATACTCTAAATCTTCAATACCATCAACTCTAAAAAAATTAGGTACATCTAAAACAATTAACAAAGCATCTTTAAGTTCAGTTAAGTCCGGCTTATCAAGACTACCTAAATATTTAAATTTAGAAACTCCAGCTCCAATCGCATAAACTTTTTTTTGAGGAAATGTTAGTTTAATAGAATCTCTCAAGGCAATTTGACTAGCAATAGCATCAGGATCAGGTCCAATATGTCTAGCTAAAACTATTTCATCATAATCTTTAATTATTTTAAATATTTTTCTGTATAATTCTCTTTTAATTATACTCACCACTTTCTAGTTCTTTTTAGCAAGTTCCATTGTATCGATAGCAATCATCAATTCTTCATTAGTTGGTACAACATAAACTGGAATTCTTGAACCATCTGTTGAAATGCATCTAAATTCTCCACGGAAATCATTTTTTTCTTCATCGATTTTTACTCCTAAAGAGTTAATACGATCAATTATCATCTTTCGCATTGTTTTGCTGTTTTCTCCAACACCTGCTGTTAAGCAAATAACATCAGCCCCATTAAGTAAATTATTATACATAGCTATATAATTAGCAATCTTTTGGGCATAAATTTCTTGGGCTAAAATAGCTCTTTCATTTCCTTCATCTGCAGCTACTTCGACATCTCTTGAATCACTACTTACACCACTTACGCCAAGTAAACCACTTTTCTTATTTAAATCATTTGTAAGTTCACTAATAGATGCACCTGTTTGCTTATTCATATATTCTAGTATTGATGCATCAACATCTCCACTACGAGTTCCCATCATAATACCAGCAAGAGGAGTAAATCCCATTGAAGTATCAACTACTTTTCCACTATTTATTGCAGTAACACTACCACCATTACCAATATGACAAGATATTACTTTTAAATCATTTCTTTCAAAGTATTCACTTATAGTCTTATTGATAAAACGATGACTAGTTCCATGAAAACCATACTTACGTACCTTATATTTTTCATACCATTCATATGGCACCGGATATAAGTATTCTGTTTCTTTCATTGTAGAATGGAAAGCTGTATCAAAGACAACTGTTTGCACAACTTCTGGTAAAACTTCCATAAAAGCTTTCATACCTGTAATACTTCCCGGATTATGAAGCGGTGCTAAGTCGATATTTTCTTCTAACTTGGCAATAACTTCATCATTTAAAACTACGGTTTCTTTAAAGTCTGGTCCTCCATGAACAAGACGATGACCTACACCTTCAATTTCTTCAAAAGAACTAATGATATTTAAAGCAATTAATTCATTCATTAATTCTTTTACTGCAGTAGCATGATCAGGTAATGCTACATCATTTCTAATCTTTTCGCCATTATATTTAATTGTATAAAAACTATCATCTAGACCAATTTTTTCAAACAATCCACTGGCAATTTCTTCTTGTGCTGGCATTTCAATCAATGTAAACTTAAGTGATGAAGAACCAGCATTTACTGATAATATTTTCATTTAATTCCACCTCTAGATTTATTATACAAAAAAAAAGATAATTTGGCTATCTTTTTCCAGAGATTTCCCCATTTTTTACGCTGTTTTGATTAGTATACATAGCTTTTTTATCATAATCTATTACTCTCCTAGAATTACTATCCAAATTGTATCCATAAGGATTAGAATATTCCATCTTTAACCTTTCTAATCTACTATTATTAGTTACATCATATCCCTTGTAATAATAATTTGTATTATACATAAAATATCACCATTATTATTATGGTGATATTTTTACTTTTTATAACTTTACATACTTAAAGTTAAATTATTATTTACTTTATTTTCTATACATTCAAGACTTTTAAAAGCTTTATTATTCTGCAAAAGTTCAATTTGTCTCCGAGCAGTATTATTTAATCTAACCAGTCTTTCACTTTGGGGTAATTTCATCTTTATTAATTCAGCATTTAAATTTTCTAAATTATTTAAAATTACTAAATGTAATAAATCAGTATAATCTCTAATATTGCCATTATCTGCTAAATCTTGATTACTTTCTCGCCATTCTTTGGCAGTCATTCCAAATAAAGCAACATTTAATATATCAGCCTCATCAGCATATATAAATCTTTTTTGTTTTTCCGTTAATGTAGGAACAATAACATTTTTAATAGCATCAGTATGAACTAAATAATTAGCCTTAGCCAAAACTCTATTAGCGTGCCATTCTTTTTTTTCTTGATATGCTTCATTTTTCTTTAATCTTTCAAATTCAGTAATTAAATATAATTTAAATTCTGGAGATAACCAACTTGCAAATTCAAATGCTATATCACTATGTGCAAATGTACCTCCATTATTTCCAGACTTTGATATAATACCAATAGCGTTTGTTTCTTTTATCCATTTTTGAGGTGACATATAAAAACTATGCTTACCAGCTTCATTCTCAAAGGTCACGAATTCGTGACCTTTAAAATTCTCATTATTAAATTTTTCCCATAATCCTAAATAAGAAATTACATCTTTATTTCTCATCCAAGTTTGCACTGGTATTTTTGGCTCTTCTGGATTAGCATATCTTGCCAAATCAGTCAATGAGATATATTCTTCACCATCAATTACTAAAACCCCAATTTTTTGTTCTTTAACCACCATTTGTGTTTTTATATTATCTTTATTCATGATATTGCCCCCTTATTCGATAAATAAATCATACCAAACAAAAGTATGTGTGTCAACTAGTTTTTTATATATTTTTTAAATGTATATCCATTTTATTTTACCAACTATTAAAGGGAGCAAATTCGCTCCCTTTAAAATCATTATCATCTTTTCTTCTTACAATAATTTACATTTAATTTTACAAAATATCCTCATACTCTTTGTCTTCATCTATACCTACATATATTACCTCATGCCCTTTTATAGCTTCACGTATTAATTCTTTATATGGTATCAATTCTTCATATTCACTTGCTTTAATACTGCTTGGATTAATTACAGGATGATCTGGCACAAATATAGTACAACAATCTTCATATGGTAAAGTACTAATTTCATATGTACCTATTCTTTTAGCTAAATCAATTATTTCTAATTTATCAAAACAAGCAACAGGTCTTATCACCGGCATTTTAACTACTTCATTGATAACTCGCATACTTGTTAGAGTTTGGCTTGCTACTTGCCCAATAGATTCTCCATTAATTAAAATATTACATTTATTATTATGAGCAATTATGGCACTAATCCGGTACATCATTCTCCGCATTATTGTAATTAAATATTCATAAGGAATATTACGAAGAATTGTTTCTTGAATATGCGTAAAATTAATTACGTGTAATTTAACAGTTGTATTATACTTAACTAGTACTCTGGCAAGTTTAATTACTTTATCTTTCGCCGCTTCACTAGTGTGCGGAGGGCTTTCAAAATATATTGCTTCAATTTTTACTCCACGTTTTATGGCAAGGTATCCCGCAACTGGTGAATCTATTCCCCCACTTAACATAAGTAGCCCTTTACCTAATGTTCCAACTGGATAACCACCTAAACCTGCTTCTCCATTAAAATAATATAAGACTTCACCTTTCCGTATTTCAATTTCTACTAAAAACTCTGGATTATGAACATCTACCCTTACATCGCTAATATTTTTTAAAATATAACTTCCAACAATTCTACTTACATCCATACTTTTTATTGGATAATTCTTATCACTTCTTTTAGTAACCACTTTAAATGTTTTAAATTCTTTATTTTTAACTAAATCTAATATATTTTCCTTTATTGCATCAATATCCAAATTAGTATCTTTATATCCAACAATAATTTGCCAAATACCAAAGACATTTTTTAATCTATCAACAGTATTCTCTAAATCACTTTCTTCTACTAAAACAAACATTCTTCCAAAATCATAAGTGATATCATTTTTAATATCACTTAAAGAATTACTAATATTTTGTTTTAAAGTTTTTAAAAAGAAATTAATATTATCTTTCTTAGTTGAAAGCTCACCATATTTGATAATTATTAATTTTTCCATAAATCCCCCTTATCTAACTGTGCTTAATTTTTCATATTCTTCTTTAAAAACATTCAAAAATTTATTTACTTCTTCTGTCGTTGTTACATGGGATAAACTGACTCTAATAGTGTGTTTGCTTCTCTTAGCATCGTTATATATAGCCATTACACTTAGGGAAGCTTCCCCACTAGCACAAGCGGTATTTGTACTTACATAAATTTCATACTTATCTAAAGCGTGAATTAAAGTTTCAGGCATCACATTCATTACACTAAAATTCAAAATGTGCGGAATAGAATATTTTGTTTTATTTATTTTAATATTTGGATATTTTTCTAAAGAACTAACTATCTTTTCATTCAATAAACTAACAAATCTTTCTCTTTTTTCTAAATCAGCACAAGCCAGTCTTACAGCCTTTGATAAAGCTGCAATTAAAGGAAGTGGTGGTGTTCCTGGCTTAAGTTCATTACTTTTACCAGATCCATATATAAGTGGTGTAATTTTAACCATACTACTTTTATATAAAAAACCAATACCTTTCGGACCAAATATTTTGTGCCCGGACATACTTGCTAAATCGACATCTCTAAAATTAACTGATACCTTACCAATTGCTTGAGTCATATCAGAATGAAAAATTGTTGCAATGTTTTCTTTTTTTATTATTTGTCTAATCATCTTTAAAGGTTGTCTTACACCAGTTTCACTATTTACAGCACAAATACTTACTAAAATTGTGTCTTCGCGCACCTTACTTTTTAAATCTTCAAAATCGATTAAACCTTCCGAATCATTATTGACATAATCAATACTAAAACCAATACTTTTTAAATAATCACATATAGCATAAACAGATGGATGCTCAAGCTTTGATACAATAATGTGTTTTCCTTTACGATGATGTGCCATTGCAACTCCAATTATTGCCATATTATTTGCTTCAGTTGCTCCGCTAGTATAAATAATTTCACTAGCATTTACCCCAAAAATATCAGCAATTTGCTTGGTAGCACTTTCCAATAATTTTGCTGATTTTTGACCTAAAGCGTGGATTGAATTTGCATTACCTACAAATTCTTTAGTAACCTTTGATATAGTATCTAAAACTTCATAAGATACTGGTGTTGTTGCACTATAATCTAAGTATATCATAGTAGCCTCCTTAATTATTACTATTTCTTAACTCTTCAGCTTCGGAAACATAATCATCACAATCTCCACTAGTTGGATCCAGTAAACACACCCTACATTCTTTTAATCCATCTAAATTAGCAACATTATCAATAAGATTAAATACCACAGTAACTATCGTTGGAATAAAAAATATAGCTATACCTGCAATAGTTCTTTTGAGTAAAGATGTCGCAGCACCTTTAATTGCCTTATCATCACTAGACATAACCGCTTTAGCGAAATCGACAATACCAAAAATTATAATAATAAGAGGAATTATGATTTTCAAAGCATACAAACCATACCCAACAAATTGCCATATTGCTGAAGTACTAAGACAAAATTTTAAATCATCTTGAGCAGGTAAAACTGTTGCTGGACATCCACACTCTGTCATATCCGCTTGAGTAGTATAAATACCTCGGGGATTACGAAGCAATGCACAATCTGATCCATCAGCAGTGCAATAGCAAGTTCCTGAATTACAATCTAGAGCCATTACATTAGTACTAAATGATATAAAACCAAATAGAAATATAATAACTCCAATAAATATTTTTTTCATAACACACCTCTACTTATATTCTTCCAATAACCTATTATGTATCCCTGGTTCCACTATATTTATCGCATTTATAGCATTTTCTAAACTATTTTTAAAATTACCTTTAACAAACAAATTCTCTGCTTTAGTTAAGCCAAAATCGACCTCTTTATTAGTAACCCGATATCTATTACCATAAACAATTGCTGCCTCAGCCATACGAGCTGTTTTAACCGTTTCATTAATCGTATTATAAACCTTTAATACTAAATCTCTTGCAGTATCAACTCGCAAATTTAAAATTTTAATAGATATTGGTCTTTTATCCAAAGCTTTAATAAGTTCATCAATAGCTTCCATTGCTTCACTCATTTCCACATAATAATTCTTAGGTATTGCTGGCAATTTAAATGAACGAATCTTATCCTTAGTTTGATTCAAAATCTTCTTAATTTCTTCTAATTGTTCTCGAGCTCTAAGTTCATCTTCTTTTAAACTTCCTAATGTTTTTAAAGCCCCATTTAATTTTTCTTCAGTCTTAACCAACTTAGAATTAATTATTTCCATTTCGCGAGCAAGCTTAGAATATGATAATACGTGGCTTCGACCAATATCAACTATTTTATCATAACTTGCCCGAATATTCATTATTTCTTGTTTAATTTCTGCAATAACTGCTACTTCATCATCCGTTAAATCATAACTATATTTAATATCATCAATCTTTTTATATAATTCATTATTTACTTTTTCTAACTTAGTTGCTTTAATTAAAATACTTCTACTATAATCTTCATATATTTTTTTACTAATCTTTTCCTTATCAAAATCATTATATAAAGAATCAAAATAATCATGCATCGTCTTAAGTTCAAATAAAGAATCTTCAATATTTAAAACATTTAATCTTTGAAATATATCTTGCATCTTTTTATTAGCTTCTTCTATGTTATAATCGATATTTAAATAATCTAAGTTATACCCTTCCCGCGTCATCTTCTCACTAATATTTTTTATATCTTCGATTCGCTTTGGAATTAAATTTTTACCCAAATTAACAATCGGTCTTGTTTCTTCCACAACCACTTTCAAATTATCAATTATATCTGCAATAGCTTTAACAATCTTACCTACCTCAGTATAAGCATTTTGTTCCATAGCTACTTCAAAAGTTTGAAACAACTTATCGACATTTTCAAATTGTAACTCTAAAGGAACTTTAATTATCGCATAATCTTCCTCATAATCCTTATAAGTTGCAACAATTTCTCGGTATTGAGCTTTTAATTTGGTTATAGTTTCTCTATTTCTTTCTTCACTTAAAGTAACATCCTTTATTTCATCTAATAAAAATGATGCTTTAGTCTTTAAATTATTTAAATCAAAATCAGCTTTTAAAATAAGTCCCTTTAATTCCTTAAAGTTATGATCTTCAAATAGTTCCTCAATATCATTGATTGTATCAGTTATCTTAGGCATTTCGACATCTCTAATATTGCTAAATCTTTTCTTCCAATCATCTAACTTTGCCCGCATTTCATCATTATTAACTAAAGCTTCCACTTTGTTTAATTCCGAAAGCATACTAGCAGAAATTACTAAATTCTTTTCTTTTTCTAATTCATCTATTTGTTTCTTTAATTTATTTCGCTCACGACTATTTATTAAGTTTAAAATAACTATTACTATAATTATAGTAACAACATAATAAAGAACCGCAAGTAATAAAAAAGTTGTTCTTCCCATTACATTCACCTTACTATCAATAGTTTATCATAAATATAAGAATTTTTAAAGTAATTTAACCACTCAAACCAAATTTTAACACTGTTATTTTCGTCCTATTATATTTTTTAAAATATTTTGCATAGAAAAATAACGAAAACATATATATTAACTAGATAACGGAGGATATTATGATAAACAAACAAAATCTATGGTTTATAACACTATTTTCATTAATTTTAGTTTTAGGAATTTATTATGTCAGTATGGGAGATGAAACAATTAGTGTCCTAGCTGGTAATAACGACGTAAGTGAAGTTGTTGAAGTAAGTGAATCAGATGTAATTGTAGCTCTGCAAGTTGAAGATGATGAAGAAGTATTAGAGCAAATGAACGAATATCAAAACATTTTATTAGATGCTGAAGCTACTATCGAAGAAAAAAACGATGCCTACAATGCCCTACAAGCCTTAAGCAATTCACAAAGTGAATGTGAAAAAATCGAAAAGTTAATAACTGATGAATACAAATATGATAACTTCGTTAAAATTGAAGGAGATACAATAAGTATAGTTATTGCTAGCAGTGAACATAACAAAGAAATTGCCAACAAAATAATTAGATCAGTCCAAAGTCTTTATGATACTCAAAAGTATATTACGGTTAAATTTGAATAAATAAGCCGGTACTTAATTTAAAATGCTTCATAAAATATTATGAAGTTATTTTAGTTTAGGAAGGTGGCTTATGAATAAAAAAATATTAACCGATAGAGAACAAGAAGTTTTCGAATTATTAGTCCTAAATAAAACTACAAAGGAAATAGCAGAATTTTTAGGAATTAGTGAAAAAACTGTGAGAAATCATATTTCTAATACAATTCAAAAACTCGGAGTTAAAGGAAGAGCTGGAGCTGTAGTTGAACTAATAAAATTAGGTGAAATAACTATTTAAATAAAGACTACGGTCTTTTTTTTTATTAAAGTAATATAATTATACCGGTGAGATTATGTTAAAAAGAGCATCCCTAAGAAGAATAATGGTAGCTACCCTTGCCCTATTTATATTACTTATTATTTATTTTTTTCCAACAACTACTCCAATTGAAGAATCCTTATCTTATATTGAAAAGGAAGAAATACCTATATTTTTAGTTGATAGTTTAGAATATATTGCTAGAACTAGCATTGTAAAAAATAGCGAGTCTACAGAAGAACTAATATTAGAAGTAATCGCCTCCCTTACTATTGGTAGTGAAAAATCCAATTATATCCGCGATGGCTTTAAAGGTATCATCCCCGAAAATACTAAAGTTTTAGATACATCCCTCGAAGACAACATCTTAACTATTAACTTTAGCAAAGAATTTTTAAACGTATCTTTAGAATCTGAAGAAAAAATGCTTGAAGCACTAGTCTACTCTTTATTAGAAATACCAGATGTCAAAAAAATAAGCATCCTAGTTGAAGGAGAAAAATTAAAAAACTTACCTAACTCGAAAAAGAAATTACCCGAATTTTTAGATCGCAGTTTTGGTATAAATAAAATATATAATCTAGATTCTATTAAAGATACTAGCAAAACAACTATTTATTATTTAAGTAAATATAATAATTACTACTATTACGTACCTGTTACGAAAATTACTAATGATACTACTGAAAAAGCGGAAATAATTATTAAAGAACTAAAATCAACACCAATATACCATACCAACTTAATCAGTTATCTAGCAGCATCTACTAATATTACGAACTATGAAATTTTAGAAAATAGTATTAGTTTATCTTTCGATAATCACTTGCTTGCTAATTTAAATGATGAAGATATGTTAGAAGAAGTTAAATATTCGATTGCTTTATCAATGCGAGATAGCTATGGTGTTGATGAAGTATTATTTAATTTTCCTGATAGTGAACAAGAAGTAATGGCTTTTTCTTAAAAGTAAATAAGATGTATGCAAGAATTTCAGTTTATTTGAGTTTCGGTGAAAAAAATAGTTGACAAGAAAAAATCAGAAAATGTTGATAACTTTTTCTGATTTTTGATT
>CALVKJ010000030.1 GCA_944332675.1 uncultured Bacilli bacterium | reverse complement strand
GAAAAAATTTAAATAAAAAGGTATAATTTAAGTATATTGATAATAAGGGGCTGATAGTATGAATGGACAAAATCCAACTAATAATCAAGTAACGCAAGGAGATACTAATACAACTGGTGGAATAAATCCCAGTGTTTTAGGTAGTGTTACACCACCAACATCTCCACAAAATATAGGAGCTGCAGGGCAAGCACCACAACCAACGCCGGCACCTACACCAAGTCCAGTTGCGCAAAATCCAACTGCACCAGTGGCACCAACAACACCAGAAGTAACACCAACAGCGATGCCAAATCAACCGGTTAATCCGCAACCAATGGCACAAACCCCAATATCTCCTATGCCAAATGTTGAACCAAGTGGAGTAGCTCAAATAGTATCTCCCGAACCAGTGGCTCAACCAATTCCTGGTACCTCAGCTACACCTTATACTGCTAGTAGCTTAACAGGTAATACTGTAGGTGTTGGTTCACCAACTATGGGTCAAGACAATCTAAATGCTAATGGTTTCGTTGAACCAAATAAAGTTCAAAATATAGGTCAAGTTCCACCACCAAACAATAATCAAACTAGCAAACCTAAGAAAAAAGGAATGAATAAGACTTTATTTGTCGTTTTAATTATCGTTTTAATTGCTGCTGTAGCCTTTGGTGTATATTATTTTTTAAGTGCTAGCAATAAAACAACTGTAAGTTTAAAAGAAGTTACCGTTGGAGTAGGTGAAATTTTATCAGATAATATCAATGACTATGCTACAATTACCGGAGGCAATGCTAGCAGTTGTACTTTAAATACTAGAAACGTTAATACTCAAGAAATTGGTACTTATACATTTACCATAACTTGTGATGGTGAGGCTTATAATGGTACAGTAAATGTCAGTGATATTACTGCTCCAGAAGTTACATTAAATACTGTTTACAAGGAAATTAATAGCACTGCAACTGTTGATGAATTTGTTGCATCTTGTACCGATCCTTCTGAATGTACAACAACATTTGCTAATGAAAATACATTAACAACTTATCTAGCAACCGCTGGAGGACCTTATTCAATCGAAATAAATGCTACTGACAATGCCGGTAATTCAGCTACATATACCGCTCAATTATATGTAACTCCTTATGCAATTAGTATGTTTAGAGATTGTGAATCTCCAAGTAGTGAAGTATCTGGTTATCAAGCAACTAGAACTATAAGAGATTACCTACCTATGGGACGAGATACAGCAGGAAATTACATTTACTTAGGAGTATCGCAAAGAATATATACTTATGTATTTACTAATGCCGATGAATATACATCAGTAGTTGGTGATAAACCACAATCATTAACATTTGATGGAATAAGTGGTCAAGCAGCATATGACGATGAAAATCTTACAATTCAAATAGTTACTGATTTAAGTATTGATACATTAAATACTGAAGCTGGTGGAACATTCCCAACTAATTATGTTGAAATGAGAGATTATTATGTAAATTTACAATATACTTGTAGTAATAACATTGTAAGTTCATCAAATAATTAAAAATAAAAATGTTAAAAGATGTCATCGACATCTTTTTTTCTTGTATTAACATAATATACGTGATAAAATTCTATTAGAATGGTGATGAAATGAAAGCAAAAAAAATAATAATGTGTGTAATCGCAGCTCTTTTAGTAATTGCAATTTGTATAATATTTGTAACAGTTTTTGACTTTGAAAAAGAACAAGATCCCCAAATAACTCCAAATAATGTAACTGAAGAATTGATAAATCAATTGTATAGTTATATTCCTACCAACGAAATGGGGCTACATACTATGTACACAGGTTATTACAACACTATTAATAATATAAGTAATGATATTATAGAAAGTATGATCTATGAATATATTTTAGAATTTGATGAATTTAAATTAGAAAGTGTTACAGTTGAAGAAATGACTTCAGCGGGAGTATTAAATAATTCGGATAATACTAATGATTTACAACCTTTATATAAAGTAAATGTATCAGTATTTAATGAAACTTTCCCTAAAATATTCGGTACTGAAGCAACCTTTAGAATAGCGGATTTTCGTTACAATTATAATACCTTAGGAAGACTTGATGATAATTCTAGTTACTTTTATATATTTAATAATACTCCGCTACAAACAGATAAAAATGATATAGTATTTAGAAATATCACCAAATATGCTGTAACCGATAATAATAACACAATTGAAATATATGATTATTATTTGAAGTGCGATTTAAACACTAATAATTGCTATAATGATGAAGAAAAAAGATTGTTAAATAATTCTATAAAATATAGTGATAACTTTAATATTAATGATTATTTAAATAATGTTGTTACTTACAAACACACTTTTAAATATGAAAATGATTACTATTATTGGTTTTCATCTGATTTAGTATAATATCTACAGGGGGGAAATATGGTTACAATTTATGATTTAGCAAACAGTGCATTACAAGATATATTAAATGTCTTTAATAGCTCTGATGATACAACTTTTAATGATATTGTTGATTTCTTAAATGGGAGAAATAATAAATTTTCAGGCATTTTAGAATCTTACGCATTAACTACGTCGTGTGATCAAAATATGTTAAAAAAAGTAATTATGTTAAACATATTTAGTTATGCATACTTAGTAAATTTATATAATGTTCAAATCGATTTAAATAGTGATAATTCTTTAATATATGAAGAGTATCTAGAATCGTTAGATCCTAAAGAAATAATTGATATGTTTTCTTGTCATAGTCCAGAAATAAAAAGCTTTTTTGAAGATTGTTCAAGTTATTTAACCAGTTCCTATATCTATCGTTATTGTTGTTGGGCTAATATGTTTAGTGAAGGAAAAAAATCCATCTTATTTAAGATTAATCCTTTTGCAGCTTTAGAGTACCAAGATAACCAACTAGATGAAGGCTTTGTTGAAACTGAAGTATATATTCAATTGTTTGATGATTTACATAATAAAGCTATAGAAAATAGCAGTAAAGATCCGGAGGTAAATGATGATACAGCTACAGAAGAATTTGACCGAATATTAATAGATAATTTTATCCAAATAATTGATGAACATTTTAATGGTAACTTTGATGAAATATCTAACTTCTATTCTGTAATATTTAGTAATATATATGAAAACATTACTTTAAATATTAAAGCTAACAAAAAACAGCGTAAGAAATTTGCTTCTCTAATTGAAAAATTTGAGGAATATTCATTATCCGATTTAATAACCTTATTTGCAGAAAATTATCAATTTGCTATCGATATTATTGATTTATTTTTAATGTATAATACTTCTTTAGAAAAACAAGAGCTAATAAATCGTCGACTTGAATTTCTAAGAAAGGGCAATTGAGAAAAGCTAGCTGAATTAAATCCTTATTATGAAAGTGATAATCAAGTATTAAAAAGATTAAAAGAAAAAAGTTCCAACTGAGGAACTTTTATTTTTTCACTAAAACAGCGTGGACCACATATCTATTATCTTCATCGGCACAAGTGGATAGAGTAATTATTTTATCATCTCCTGATAATGTTACCCCAAAATCATATATACTGCGATCCTTTAACATCGTATAAAAATCTAATCTATCAGCATCATCACTAAATATTACTCGCATATAATCATTAGTTACAGATATTTTATAAATTGAAAATATTTGATATTCCAAATCATCATATAAAGTATTTAAAGTAATTATTTGATTATCGGGATTACTATACCAACTATATCTTAAAGCATTTTGCAAAGTTCCAAACATAACCCCGCTATGATATCTATTATGGGCATATATAATTATGTTATCACTTAATTCTTCAGTACTATTGCGATAATCCATAAATACCCAACCATTATTATCGCTTTCCATATAATAATTATGATTTAAGTAAAATTCATTATTGTTACTTTGAACTACTGGATAATCGATATTCGTTTCATTCACTTTTAACCAACCAACAGTTTCGGGATTTTCTTGTAATAACACTGCAATATCTTCATTGACAATTAATTTATCATCTTCATCTTTGTTTTCATTTAAATCTTCCATAATTTTTTCCGAATCACTAATTTGAATTACTTGCGTAATTTTTTCTTGAATCTCGCTTACATTCTTCATCGAAGTGTAATTATCATAAAATACATAACCAAAGGAAAAAAATACAATTAATAAGATTAAATAACTACACATTTTTAAAATATTAATATTAGCTTGTTTAAAAATATTATCTCTTAAATAATCATTACTATAAGCAAGTTTAAAACTAATCTTATATTTTTTACTTTTCTTTTTATTAAACTTTCTTAAATATTCAATTACTTCTTCATTATTTATATTTTCGTGAATGACAATTTTAACATTTTTCTTGCTATTCTTTTTTAAAGTACTAATCAAAAATTCTAAATCATTTTTGTTGACGGTATTAACATTGATTGTTTTCAAATACTTATTGATTTTACAAAAAGCTTCAAAATCTTGTTCATCTTGATCACTCATTGGGAACTCAATTTTTAAAGTCATTTTATAAAATAGGTTAGAAAATTGACTTAAATCATTTTCAATCATAAAATTAGATAAAAAAAGGATCTCACTTCTAGTTTCTGCTAAAATATTATATTTATCTAAATATTCGATCATAAATGGTTGAAGAGCATAACAATTAACATTTTTTATATAAGATTGCATAATTGCTTCACACATAGCAAATGTCAAAGGTGTATCATCTTTTAATATTAAATTAATAATTTGTTTGTTGTTTTTAAATACTTTTAATAAAAGTAAAGTAAAGTCATTGTTTTCAATTATTATCGTGTCAATGTTATAAGTTTTGGTTATTTCATTTAAAAATGTTGCTACAATCTTGGGATTATCTAAGATGTATTCATCAGAAAAAACTAATTCATTACAACTTATAACGTTCGTATTAAGTATATTTTTATATTCTGTGGATAATTTTATTTTCTCTTTTATTATTAAAGAATTATCCTTAATTTTTATTAATATTTTCTTCATATTCCACCTATATTACTTTAATATGATAACACAAATTTACACATTTTAATATATTTTTTCAAAAAATATGTTGTTTTTTGTATTTTTATGATATAATTTAGACATAATAAAGATAGGAGAGATGTGTGTGAAAAAATTATTGAGTATTTTAGTTATAGGTGTAGTAGCAATTATCCTACCAGTACAAGCAAGTGCAGCAGGATTTGGATTGAATGGTAGTTGTCAAAAGGATAGTAATTGTCCAGATGAAAATGATTATTGTTATTCAACTTGTACAGTATATGTTGAAAATAATACCACATCATTGAGCCAAATTGAATTTACACTAGATTTCGTTAGTGGTGATGCAGTTGAAATAATCGAAATGACTGGTTTAAATGGTTGGGAATTAATGAGTGGTACATCTACATCAGTTAGTTTGTTAGCTAGTTCAGCTGTTACTGATTCTAAATTTAATGTTTTAGAATATAGAATTAGATATGCCCAAGATACTGATTGTACTGTAAGATTAGGTCTTGATGGAGCTGAAATAACAATTGACCACGAAACTACTACAGAAGTAGAAACTGGGGCAGCACTACCATTAACAATACTTGCTTGTGGCATCGGCGCTGTTGCAGTGATCTATGTTGTAACAAAGAAAAACAAAAAACTATATAAAATTTAGATAAATATTGTATTTTTTACAATCTTAGGTTCCTAAGATTGTTTTTTTGTGGTAAAATAGCATTAGGTGATTGAAAATGCGTGAGTTTACAGAACAAGAACTAGTTAGAAGAGAAAAACTAGAAAAAATCAAGAGTTTAGGAATTGATCCTTTTGGACACAAATATGAAGTTACAGACTTCTCTTTAGATATTAAAGATAAATACAAAGGTAAATCACACGAAGAATTAGAAAGTTTGAATGCTACAGTTAGTGTGGCTGGACGAATTATGTTTATTCGTAAGATGGGGAAGGCAAGTTTCTTTTCTATTAAAGATAAATTGGGAAATATTCAAATATATATTTCGATTAATGACGTTGGAGAAGAAACATATAATTTATTTAAAAACGCTGATATTGGTGATATTGTTGGTGTAAAAGGAAACGTTATGGTTACGCAAACCGGAGAAATTACAATTAAATGTCAAGAATATACTCATTTAGTTAAAGCTTTAAAACCTTTACCTGAAAAGTATCACGGTTTAAATGATGTTGAAGAAAGATTTAGAAGACGTTATGTCGATTTAATTATGAATGATGATGCCAGACGTGTTGCTTTTGCTCGTCCTAAAATCATTCGTTCTATTCAACACTATTTAGATAACTTAGGATATGTCGAAGTAGAAACTCCAATCCTTGGCACTATCCTTGGTGGAGCAGCTGCAAGACCTTTTATTACACATCATAATGCTCAAAATATCGATATGTATTTGCGTATTGCAACAGAACTTCCCCTAAAACGTTTACTAGTTGGGGGTATGGATGCGGTTTATGAAATAGGACGTATTTTTAGAAATGAAGGTATGGACCGTAAGCATAATCCAGAATTTACAACCATCGAATTATATAAAGCATTTAGTGATTTGGAAGGTATGATGGATATCACTGAAGGAATAGTAAGTACTTGTGCAATGGAACTAAACGGTACTTATGAAGTTGACTTCCTTGGACATCATATAAGTCTTGCTCCTGGATTTAGAAGAGCTCATATGGTTGATTTAATTAAAGAAAAAACTGGTATTGATTTCTTCCAAGATATGAGTTTTGAAGATGCTAAAAAATTAGCCGAAGAACATCATATTGAAATAGAAGATCATTTTGGTTACGGTCATATAGTTAATGCCTTTTTTGAAAAATATGTTGAAGATACAATCATTGAACCGACATTTGTTTATGGTCATCCAATTGAAATTAGTCCACTTGCTAAAAAAGATCCAAATGATCCGAGATTTACGCAAAGATTTGAACTTTTCATTATTGGCTCTGAATATGCTAATGCCTTCACAGAATTAAATGATCCAATTGACCAATATGAAAGATTTGAGTCGCAACTTAAAGAAAAAGATCTAGGTAATGAAGAAGCAAATGAAATGGATATCGATTTTGTTGAAGCCTTAGAATATGGTATGCCTCCAGCTGGTGGTATGGGTATGGGTATAGATCGACTTGTAATGTTACTTACAGGTAGCGAAACAATCCGTGAAGTAATATTATTCCCAACAATGAAACCACGAGATTAATTGGCAAAATACCAATAAAGTGATATAATATTCCCTCAAGTAATGGGGGAATTTTTATGTTGTCAAAAAAAGATATTGAAAGTATAAATGAATTAGTTAGTTTAGCTACTACAATTCACCAAGCATATTTAAAGCTATTTAAACTAGAATTAGAAAATAAAAAAGATACTGCTGAATACAAGAAAGTTTTAGAAAAAGTCATAAATGATATCAATAATTTTGATGCTATTTTATCTAATCTATCAAGCGACTATGAAAAATTACTTATGGCATATTCTTATATAACCAAACTAGATCAATTTTCCGGTTTAGACTTAGCTAAATCTGGCTTGCGACTTACTTTTTGTACCCGCCTAGAAGCTACCAATGACATTATTTTAGCTTATTTAAAAAATAGACTATTTCTAAAACTTATTACTAATTCTGATTATTTACTTGCCCTTAACTCCAAAGTTTTGGAGGATAATCAAAGTACTGAATATTCAGAAACTACTAAGAAAATATTACTTTTTCAATACGATTACGAATGCAGTATTATAAATGATATTTATACATTATTTTTAACATTAGTAGAACATACTAAATCTAAAATAAAAGATAACGATGTATTAGAAAAACTTACCAAATTAAAATACAGTTATGGTTTTATTTTACCTTACTTGCAACAATCTTTATTAGCAAAAAGCTTTGAGGTTGAACAAAAACCTTTTGTAATTCATCACAGTGTTGCTGATTTATATCAATTACCCGAAGATCAATTCCGCAAAAGCAAAAGAAGTATTATCTTAAATGTAGTCAACGGAAATTTAGAAGTAATTAAACACCTGGATGATGCTAATTTTATAACTTGTCAAAAATTAACGCTAGCTATCGATATTGAAGCAACAATACGAGCATCCCTAGTTTTAGCTGATGAACAAACTCGTAGTATTATTGAAGACCTACTAGAAAAAATAGCATCTGGCTTAGAAGAACGAACAGATAAATATCATCTTATTACTAAGATATTAAGATTTATTCCCAGTAAAAGAGATAGTGATCAAGAATTAATTCAAACTATTACTATAGGTCGATTTTAAAATTTGACAAAAGTAGTAAATTAAGCTATAATAACTCCCAATTAAAGGGGGTTTTTATTATGACAAGAGAAGATTTAAATGATTTAGAAATGTTAAAAAATATTAATATAGGTATTCTAAAAAAATATCGTCTTCTTTATGAATTAGAAAATTTAGGTAAGAAAGATTCTGAAGAGTATAAAAATATTTCAGAAGAAATAAAACACGATATTGAACTAGAAAAGGGAAGTATTTCTCGGCTTACAATAACACCAGAAAAATGTCAAAGTGTAGTTCAATATCTACGTTCAACTGATGAGTTTAAAAATGGTTCATTTAAAAATATGCGCGATTTTTCAATTGTCATTGCTTTAGCTGATTTAACTGATGAAGAAGTAATTTTTGCTTATATCTATAATATTTTTATTCAAAAAAAGATTGAAAATCCAGATTATCTTTTAAATGTAGTAGGAGTTCCTAAAGAAGCTATTGATGAGTCGATGGTCGAAGAAAAGCGATTTATTGCCTATCAAATTAATTTAGCTTTCTTGGTTTGTTTGGACTTACTAAATTTAACTTTAGCAATTATGGAAAGACAAAAAAGAGAATATAATAATGTTTATTTGAAATTTGAATTAAATAAATTAGCTTATAATTTAGCATTTATGATTCCTAATTTAAGAAATAGTTTAATAAATCAAAATTTTAAATTTGAACTAAATCCTTTTTTAGTTTATCAAACAGCTAGTAGTATTTATAATTTCCCACCAAATACTGAAATAAGGACAAAAAACGCTATAGTTGCTAATTGTACTAATAGCTTACTTTCACAAATTATAGCTGAACCCGATGATATTTATTTTACTATTCCTGAAAATATTGCCATTTTATTAAGTAATCAAGCTGAAATTAGAGCATTTTTAATTATGGCTGACGATCAAACTAGAGAATTATTAGTTGCCAAAATTAAAGAATGCATCAATAAATTACCAAATAGTAATGCCGGAGTAGTAAAATCTTGTTTAGAAAATATTTTAGAAAAGCTAGAAGAAGATAAATCGATTCCTCAAATAGTATCTTTTGGGCGAATATAAGCCTAAAAAATTTGATAAATATGTGAAAAAAAGCAATATTTGCTTTTTTTTATTGGCATAGAGTGTTATAATTTTATCAAGGAGGTAGAGAATGAAAAGTGTATTTAAAAAGCATGGAGTATTAAAACTAATGGGTGCTATATTAGACATTATTGGTATTCTATTAATAGTAATTGCTATACCAGTTGCTAATACAACTGCGGAATCAATCTTACGCCTTGCTGGTGTAATTATGATCATTGTTGGAACCTACAGCATTTTCTTTAATAACATTAAAGAAAAATTGACCAAATTAGGTTTTGCTGGTTCAGCATTAATTGTTTTAAGCTTTATCTTAATAGCTATATCTGTATTCCTTGATGAAGCAACTAATGCTAATTTAGTTAATCCAGATATGATTTTAAAGATCGCTAGCCTTGCTTCTTTCATAGTTGGTGGATTATTTATATCCTTAACTTCTAAAGAACATAGCTTGATGAAATCATTACTGGTAATTGTCTTAGCAGTAATTTTCTTCTCTTGGTTTATACCTTATGGCTACTTTGATATTACTGGCGATTTCTATGAATATGGACTTCTTCCAATTGGAATTGTCGATTTAAGTAATGCTATATATAATGCCTTTACTTATAGTGCTGATAAAGTTGTATTTTTAATTGTACTTGCAGGCTTTTATGGTGTTTTAACTAAAATTAGTGGTTATCAAAAACTAGTTAGCAGTTTAGCTGAAAAGTTTTCTAATCATCCAAGTTTAGTATCCGTAATAATGTCTGTTGTTATATTTGTTTGTACATCTTTATTCCGTCAAACATTAGTTGTACTACTTTTTGTACCGTTATGCATTTCAATTTTACTAAATATGAAAATTGATAAGCTAACTGCTTTTGCAATTACATTTGGTTCAGTTTTAGTCGGCGTTTTAGGAGCAACATACGGTTCTGAAGGCATAATGATGTTTAACAATTATGTTAATATGTATTTTGGCGAAAATACTGTTGATATTACTACAGGTCTAACTTACCGTTTCATTATTGCTGCAGTTGCTTTAGTATTATATTGTTTCTTTATTTGTATGCGACTTAAAAAAGTATTAGCAGAAACAAAGAAAAATACTAAAAATGTTGATGTTGAAGATGATCCATTTAAGATTGAAGCACCTAAGAAAAAAGTAAGTGCAGTTCCAGTTGTAATTATTTTAGCTATAATTGCAATTATTGCAATACTAACTCATATTGATTGGTATTCTAACTTTGGTACAGAAATATTCAGAAATTTCCATACTTGGTTAACTGAATTAGCCCCAGTTGAAGACTTTACAATAATGAGTTATATCTTAGGATTTGCTAATGCTCAAGCATTCGGCGAATATACTTATGTATTTGTTCTAGTAAGTACATTAATTATTGCTGCAGGAATTATTGCTTATCTATATCAAATGAAATTCAATGATTTTATAGATGCATTTTATAATGGTACTAAAAAGATGTTTAAACCAGTTCTTTGTGCTGTTGCAGTTTATTTAACATTTGCTTTATGTTATAATTCAGCATTTTTTGCAACAATTTCTAATTGGTTATTGAACTTAGTTGAAGGATTTAATCCTTTCCTTACTTCACTAACAGCTTTTATAACAGCTGCATTAAATAACGATTTAGGATATACTAGCTATGTAGTTAGTCCATTCCTATACAGTGTATTATCTGGTAATTTTGAATTAGTTCACGTTATTTATACTTCAATTACTAGTGTAGTTCAACTAATATTGCCAACTAGTTTCACAATGGTACTTGGTCTAACACTTATGAAAGTAGACTATAAGTCTTGGTTCAAATACATTTGGCTATTTGCGGTAGGCATGATTATAATACTACTTGTATTATTTACAGTAGTAACTTATGTTTAAGAGTTCAATTTGAACTCTTTTTTTGTCTTATAGGAAATTGCTTTAATTAACGAAAAACAATTGACACACATACATTTGTTTGATATAATTGTCTTATCATTCAGGGGGACATTATGCAGACAATATTAAAAGGATATGTATTAAGATTATATCCAACCGATAAACAAAAAGAATTAATTAACAAAACTATTGGATGTACTAGATTTATCTATAATCATTTTTTAGATGAGAAAATAAATGATTATAAGACAACAGGTAAATCTAAGTCTTGTTATGACCAAATAAAAAAATTACCCGCTTTATGTAAAGAGTATTCTTGGCTAAATGAAGTGGATAGTTGTAGTTTAAGAACGTCGCTATTTAATTTAGATGATGCTTATAAAAGATTTTTTAATAAACAAAATGAGTTTCCTAGATTTAAAAATAAAGACATAGGAAATAGTTATAAAACAAATAATATAAAAAACACATATAAAGATAAAAATTATGAAAGTATAAAAGTAGACTTTAAAAATAAAATAATTACATTGCCAAAATTAAAAGAAGTAAGATTTCGAGGATATAGAAATAAAGATTGTTTTATAGGTAATATAAAAAGTGCAGTAATAAAAAGAGTTGCTGGAAGATATTATGTAAGTGTATTAGTGGAAGAACCATTAATATTACCCGAGTTTATACCAAGAAGTATAGTAGGATTAGACTTAGGAATAAAAGATATAATTACAACGAGCTATAATGAGAAAATAGAAAATAGCTTATCTTCATTAGAAGTAAAGAATAAAATTAAAGGATTACAAAGATGGTTGTCGAGATGTAAGCCGGGAAGCAAAAATAGATATAAGATAAAATTAAAGATACAAAGAGCATATATGAAAC
>CALVKJ010000029.1 GCA_944332675.1 uncultured Bacilli bacterium | reverse complement strand
AAAACCTGTAAGTTCACTTGTATATGCTGGTATTTCAAAATCACTTATATTAACAGTTGTCTCTTGGTAAGCATTAACTGCTGGCAAGAATTCTTTTATTTTTACAACAGTATATGCAGCATCTCCCACAGTTACATTAATAGGGTTAGCATCGACAACTTCTACTTTAACAGTATAAGTTTTTTCACTACCATTTTCAGCCCTAACAACTATATCAAAAGTATTTGTCCCTTGCGTTACTTCAAATGTTCCAGTACCAGTTACTGATGCTGCCGAATCATTTTCCGTAGCATTAATTGTTACTTCTTTAGTATCTTCTGGAACCGTTACCGTATATTCTGTTACATCTTTAGAAAATTCTGGACTCAGTTCAAATCCTTCGACAGATAAACTCTTTAAATCATTATCTTTTGAATAAGATGCTTCAAGTTCTTCTTGTGTAATAATTCTTAAAGTTTTGCCACTTGATGTTAATGATATTTGACTTAAATCTTCAAAAGCATATGCATCATAAGTGTTTACTTTAACTGTAGTCGAACCAGTTTTTTTAGTTCTAAATGTAAATGTATAAGTTTTTTTATTAGTACCCGTCGCTGAAGAATTAACCATTTTTGTGCCATTGTTTTCAGAATTAGTACTTACAAGTTCTAAATAATTGCTATCGTAATTTAAATTCATTTCCCAACTTATCATTGGAGCATTTGGACTAGATAATGTTACAGTTAAAGTAACGCGATTTCCTACAACAACTTGACTAGTCCCAGTTACTTTAATTGTTCCACTCGCAGCACTGACACTTAGAGGTAATACTATCAAAACCAACAAACTTAATAATAAATATTTTATCTTCTTCACTTTTTCCTCCTTTTTATTGAACAATATTATAAGTACCTAAAATATTTTTTTGTACTTGAGCTAAATCCAAAGCATTAATCACTCCATCACCAGAAGTGTCTCCAGCAAGATTATATGCTCCACTTAAGTTATATGTACCCAAAATATTTTTTTGTACTTGAGCTAAATCTAACGCATTAATTATTCCATCACCTGAAGTATCTCCCTTTATAACCACTTCTAGCGTTTCTACAGTACTTGAATTATTAACAACTACTTTAAAACCAGTAGCAAGTGTACCACTATTAACTATAGAACCTGCCGCATTATAAATTGTTACAGTACTAGATCCCCCCACTGATTCAATTGTTGATTTTAAAGTTGCCACATCAGTAGCAACAGCAACTCCTGAAATATATCCACTTGCATATTTATATCCACTAGATGTTATAATTGTACTAATTGGTAAACTGCTTGGCTTTGAATCATCTGGAGTATCAACAGCCCCACCCGGACTATTAGTAATTGTTGCATCCATATTATTATAAACAGGTATATAGAAAATAAATGATGACTCTAAAATACCTAAATCACTATATGTCACATAAGTCGTTGCTGATTCACTTGATGGTGCAGCAACATTAGTCATATATTGATGTGTTCCAATTGATGATGGATTACTTTGATTAACATTAAACTTTTGTAAGTAACCAGTATTTTGATTATTAGCAATATAATTATTAGCAATTTGGGTAAGTCCACCACTTATTGCTGCATTTACACTATTCCATCCATAACGATAAGCATAATTAAGTCCACAATAAGCGGTTCCATAACTTTGAACACAAGAATCACTAACTCCATAATTATAAAAATTATAATATCCTACATATGCATTAGCACTACCTGCATTTTGAATAAACAGTGAACCATAATGAGTATTAGCATCAGCAACATAATTACCACTATATAAACTATATAAAGTTTCTCCATTACCAAGTTCCTGTAAGATACGCGATGCAGTAAATATCGGTGAAACATTTAAAGAAGATCCACTATTAACAATAACATCTGCTATATTAGTTCCCAAATTTAAATGATAATTATAAAATGAAGAACCATCAATAATACTAGTTACAGCACTATTATAAATACCTGAAAAATTAACATCATAATTTAGGGCTTCAAATTGAAATATAAAACGATCTGACAAAAAATTTCTAGGATCCATATAATAAGCAACACCAGTCTTAGTAATACCCACATAACCACTGTCATAAGCCGTACAAGTTGAATCTATAAAACCACTATTAGCATCACTACCATATATTAAATTAGTTCCACATGCACTTTCTTCATCAATAATATATTCCCAATCATAATTTATTTTTAAAGGAACAAATTGCCAAGTAGGATGTTTTTCTTTTAAATTACAAAGTCCTCCCCAATAACTTGAAGGAAAGCCAAGATTACTCATTTCAATTTCACAAGTAGTTTGTGGTGCTACATCATCAGTACTATAACTTCTGACTACTTCAACGTGATCACCACAAACATAACCTGTAGCGGTACCATTATAATAAATTTGATACCAATCGCTATTACAATTATAATAATTATTTGTATCAGCATATGTTCTATCTTCAACTAAGTTATAATAAGAACCTTTTCCTAATGATGTCAATCTAGAATTTTGAGTTCCTGGACCAGTTCTAACATTTGCACCTTGGTCTAGAATGTATGCTCGCGCAGTATAAGAAGTTGCGGAAGCATCGATAGTAACGAAAATAAAACTACATACAAAAACTACAATAATAGTTAAAATTTTTTGCAACTAAAAACGCCTCCTTACCATCATATTCATAAGTATTATAACATTTTCGACATATTTCGACAAATCATTTACAAGAAATACAGTAAAAGTGTGTAAAATAACTGTTATTTTTCCGTAAAATATACTATAATAAGTTTAAATGTGGTGGTAGTAGATGGGAAAAACATTCGATAGAATTGACATTATATTAATTATTTTAATTTCTGTATATTTACTAGCGTTAGTTATTGGCATACTTTGGATTATTTTAGATAAAATAGAAAAGAAAACAGCCAAAGTTAAAGTTAGCGAACCTGTTAAAGCCAAAATAGAAGAAACTACAAAAGTTTTACCCACTAAAGTTAAAACCAATACCAACAGTAACGCTAAGAAAAAAACTACAACTAATGTCAAAAAGAAACAAACCGCTACTAAAACAAAAGCAAAGACTACTTCAAAAACAAAAACAACTGCTGTTAGCAAAGCTAATGTTAAAACAAAGACTAATGTAAAAGTAAAAACTAAAAACAATTCTTCAAATAGATCTAATGGTTATGTAAGTCCAACTAAGAGAAAGAAAAACAATAAAAGAAAAAAGAATAATTCTAAAAGCAAAAAATCAACGAAACGTTAATCGTTGATTTTTAATTGCCTAAGATAATATCAGTTAACTCATCTTCAGTTAATCCTTCATCTTCGTTATTTTCTTCGGTTTCATCATCAGTATTTTCATCATCCAAGTTAGATTCTCCATTATTATCAGATGGATCCGTATCACTTGGTTCATCACTAGTTGCAGCATGACTATTTACAACATAAACAGTAAGGTTATCAACGGTTGATAGCAATACCCCAATAAATTCACTTTGATCACCAATTAAGCCAACAGCTACATTAGGATTATAGTGTTCACTATCTGGATCAACATATTCGATATTAAAATCAATTCCGTGTTCTAAGCAATATTCTTCAGCAACACTAACGGTGCTACCAATAAAGTTTGGCAAAGTAGAACTTGATTGTTCACTACGTAAGCCACTACCAGGACTAGTTATTTCGTAAGGTTCATTAACAGAGAAACTAAATGTTTTAATAACTTCTTCCTCTTCTAAGCCTAGAGTTACTTTTAGTTCGTGTCTAATATCTTCTAAAGAATCAACATAATAGCCTTGAGCAGAAGTTGTAGTACCCATACTTGGAACGTAAACTGGTAAGCTATAAGTTTCTAAGTAAGCCTTATTTATATTAAGTAAATCTTCACCACTAATTACGTTAGATACCATATTTTTAATAACGTTATATCCGGAAAGAATTGTATTTGTTGACATATTAGTAGCGATATTATTACTAATAGCGTTTAAAATATTTTGTAAATCATTAATACTGCTAAATTGTAATGCTTTAGAAGCAATGGCTTCTACTACTTGTTGTTGATGTCTAACTCGGTCTAAATCCCCACCGATATACATATGTCTATTTCTGGCATAAGCTAAGGCTTGTTCACCATTTAGAGTTTGTAAGCCCGGTTCAATACAAACGAGATGATCTCCGAAAAGACGATCGGAATTTTGTTCACACATCATTCCATCATATTTATCAGCGCCATAAGTTGGAGCTTCAACATCAACTTCTACGCCTCCGATAGCATCAACCAGTTCTACTACTCCTTTAAAATTAATCTTAACATAGTAATCAATTTCAACATCTAAAAATGAACTAACAGTATCAATTACACAACTAGTGCCATAAGCAGCTGAAGAGTTTATCTTAGCATACCGATTATTATTACAAGTAATTGGTACATAAGTATCTCTTGGAATACTTACCATAGTAGCTGTCAAAGTTTTAGGATTAAATGTAATAAGCATTAGTGTATCACCATTAAATGCGGCATTAGCATTTAGGCCAGATGTTTCTGAGTCAACTCCCATAAGTAAAAATGTTAATGGTTCATTAAAATCTTTATTGCTCGATAAAATCAAGTCTTGATTTTCCATTTCTTCACTATATTCGTATAATATCTTTGTTTCGCTGGCAATATTAGCATATTGTTCTTCATTACTAAATAAAGTAACATAACCTCCGGGAACAAATATTGCATCAATATCACCATCATATAAATCACGAAGCATAGAATTATAATCACTATAATCGGTAATACTATTAACTAATTTTTCTTCACTATATAGTGTTTTAGCTAAAACATTCCATTCGATTTCGGACTCATCATCAAGCATTCCAATACTGGAATCATTATCAAAATCAGTATCTTTTAAAGCAATTAAATATGTCGTATAAACTAATCGATCATTTTCAGTGATACTATCAATATTGTTATAAACCATATTGATATAATATGAACCAATACAAAATATTGCTATAAAAATTATAGATACTACTGAAGTTGCTATAAGAGCTTTATATTTACGACGTAGTAAATTTAAAAGATTCCAAAAAGCATATATAACTATATATAATATAAAGAAAACTATAAAAACTATTCTTAAAATGGTTTCAATACCTGTTAAGCTTAATAAACTTTTAATAAAAAAGAATAAACTTATTATATAAACAATACAAATAACATAATAAATGTAGCGTAGTACCCTACTAGACTTTTTTAATTTTCTAATAAACCTATTCATCCCTTTTATTCTCCTGTTACATATTCGACAACGTATAATTTATTATCTAATTCTATTAATGTTATAGTGGCAAATTCATCGTATCCTAAATTAGTTTCATAAGACCAATTTAAAGATACTACATAACTATCATAAGTAGTTTCTCCTATTTCAAAAGTAGAAGTTTCTACACTGATATCATCAATACTACTTACTTCAGGCAAGTTTTGTCTTCTTTTACCATCAGAATTATTTTCCATAGTCTTATAAATTGTATCTTCAACATTAGTTTTGAAGTTATCAACACTATCAGGATAAACATATTCTGTACTACCGACATCATAACGATTAACTTTATTATCCATAGTAAACAAATCTATTACAAATAGTTTAGCTAAAACTTCTGCATAAGCTTCATAATTTATTTCGTCCTGAGTTAGAACATTTTTTAATTCGTTATAAGTACTTTTCATAAGTTCTGTATCACGATCATCTAAAGTATAGCCAAATTCATCGATGCTATCTACTACTTTTACTGGTTCAGCAGGGCTACTATTATTGAATACATTTAAAACTATGATCGATGCTACAATAAGAACAATTAGAATTATTATGACGATTAATAATATTTTATACTTTTTCTTCATCTTATTCCTCACTCATCTCAACTGAATCAAGTAAATCGTAAACAATTATCGAATTAGATATATCTAATATCTTTTCTGCTGTAGCACTAATATTACTTATATAATCTTCTTCTAATGTTTCATTATTTAATACTTTATATTCTCCAGTTGAATTATTGTAATATACTTTATTAGTTAAAACATTACCATTTGGATATACCACTAAGTTATCATCTTTTACGCTAAATATATCTGCTCCCATAGTGTATTTATTATATAATCCATACATATTTAGTATGGTTGCTGCAACATTATACATACCTGTTATATAATCAACTTCACCACTAAAAGTGCTTCTTAATTCTGGGTCTTTAGTCCAAATAATTAATGGAGTATTTTTATTTAGTTCATGAGCATAATAGTCGTATTCCACATAATTAGGATCTCCTTCTTCATAAACTTCTCCAGTTTCTGGATTTAAATTATAAAGAAAATTTATTTCACTACGAGAAAGCTTAGCATCGTGATCGCCATAGAATACAAACACAGTGTTATCAAATGCATCTGATTCGTTGATATAGTTTAAGAAGTCCCCTAAAGCCATATCCGAGTAATTGACGCTCTTAATATATTCTCCAACAGATGAATCTGATAAATAATCAACTGCGTGTTCTGTTACTTCTCCTGTAAGAGGATCAACTGTGCTATAGTGGCTTGTTAAATCTAAAGTACTATACTTACTACCTATTGAAAATGGTGAATGGTTAGACAATGTAATAATTGTTCCCATATAATTTTCATAAGTTGTTTCAATATTTTCCATAATTGGTATTACTTGTTCGAAGAACAAACGATCATTTATTCCTAAATTAATTACATCTTCATCTGTATATGTATAACTTTCTTCAAAATACATTCCTTCATAACCCAGTAATGGATGTACTCGATCCCTATTCCACATTGATGATAAATTGCCATGCATACTAAAGGTATAGTAGCCAATGTTACTTAAATATTTTGGAATAGTAAAGTATTCTCGATCATAGTAATTGGTAAATACTGCTCCACTTGCTGCAGGCATAAGACCAGTAAGTAAGGTAAATTCAGTATCAGAACTTGTACCAACACTTACTTGAGGATAAAAGTTTGAAAAAAACATTCCTTCACTAGCTAACCTATTTAAATTTGGGGTTACTTCTGCCCCATTAAATTCTAAATCCATTAAGAAAGTTTGCATACTTTCCATATGAACAAAGACAATATTTTTTCCTTGTAAAATACCAGTATATTCATTTTCGGCAGTTTTTTCTTTAGCATCAAAATATTCATTAAATTCTATTAAAGCATCATCATAGCCAAATAAACTGCTAGTTTGAATGGTTAAAAATTGAATTAAATCATTAAATTGATATAATAAAATACCAAAACGTTCAACAATGTAGATACGATTCCATTGTTTAGTAAGTCTACTATAATCAACCCCTGTTGCTACTCCAAAACTATAAGCTAAACAAAGAGCTCCAACTAAAACGGTTGTTACAAGCATTTTTTTACCTTTTTCAATTTTATCAATAAAATAATAATAAGATGATGATAATAATTTTTTGTGAATTAAATAAAATATTATTGGGAAAAATACATACATTAAATCGACGAATCTTAATTTTTCAAATATTGATCCAGTAACAGTTTCTGCTTGACCAACGGTAACTAATTCACTAAATGATGCGAATGATGTATAGAAGGTATAGTAAATCGAACTAATAATGTTAATAAGTGTAAATATGATTAACCAAATAAAGTAATATTTAAATTGATTTTTGGGCTTAATAAAATAGCCAAATCCACCAACTATAAGGACAATTCCTAAGTCAGTTATGAATGGCTTGAAACTAAAAAAAGTGCCTATAGTAAATTTTCTTACTAACATTGTACCAATTAAAGCAAATATTACATATGATATAAATAGACGATTAGTAATTATATATTCAACGACATTTTTACGTATCGTTCTAAGACAATTTAATATTTTTTTCTTCATATTTTCCCTTCTTACTTAAACAATTATAACAATAAATACATTTTTTAGCAATTCTTCTTGCAAAAAAAGTAGATATTTGATACAATTTATTTACGCAGGTGTAGTACAGAGGTTAGTATGCGACCTTGCCAAGGTTGAGACGGCAGTTCGATTCTGCTCACTTGCTCCATAAAAAAATAACTCGCATCACTGTTATAGTGTGCGAGATTTTTTATATAAAATTATTTATACTTATCAGAATTATCTACTAATAAATCTAATTTCTTATATTTTTTTAATGCTTTATAAACATCATCCTTAGCACTTATTTCTATACCAATTAATATTGCGGAAAAGTTTTTAGGCAAAACGCATATCGAATATTTATTAATTATTATATACTCGATTACTTCCCAAGGTAATTTGACAGCCATTTTATCATCACATATATTTTCTATTCCTTCTTCATCAATTTTGACAAGAGAATCTCCATACTTTAAATATTCTCTAAGACGATACTTAGATTCAATAAATAAATATATGCCAACGCAAAAGAAAGCAAGAAATAAGGCCGATAAATCAATAAAACGTGGTATAAATAAAAATACAACACTGAGAACAAAGAATATTATAATATAAACTCTATACATATTTATTAAGGAATGTACTTTAGTTTTAGGTCTTTTTTTAAATATATAATAACTACTAGTAATATACATAAATTCTTCATAATATTTTTTGTTTCCCTTTTCTTTACTTGTAAATGTCATTTTTACTCCTTATAATTTATCACCAAAACTTGTAAATTCACTATGTTCTTGTTTAGGAATTCCAAGTCGTTCCTTACCTAAGTTAATAGATTTAATTAAGAATGCCATATTTTTACCTAAATTACGCTAAGATAAAAAAGTCTATCTAAAAATGAGATAATAGATCCATTAGCACCTGCATAATAAACTGGTGTTCCTACAACAAATCCATCAGCATCTTGAAACTTTTTTGAAACCACATTAACCAAATCATCAAATATACACTTATCATTTTTACTACAACTTCCACAAGCAATGCAACCACGAATATCTTTATTACCTACTTCAATTATTTCGGTTTCAATACCTTCTTCTACCAAAGATTTTTCTACTTCTAATAACGCTCTTTTAGTACAACCATCTATATGTGGACTACCATTTAATAATATTACCTTCAGCTTAACCATTTTCTTTCTCTTTATCTATTCTTTCTGCTTCTTTCTTCCAAAAAGTTTTTAATAAATTAATTATTTCTATAGCATCCGCTATTTCTGTTGCTTGGTTATATTCTTTAAATTCACTAAAGGTTCCCGATTCACTTACAATACCTAACCACCAGTTGCTAAGTAAAGTCTTTTTGTATTTAAATATATAACAATGTATACCATCTTCTGTAACAAATTCTTTTGTAAATTCAATTTGGGCAGGCTTACACCCTAATTCGCGATAATCACTTAACCAATTTATCATCGTTTCTTGAGCCGTTTGGATATTATGTTGGGCTATTTTGGATAGCGCTTTGTCATCTATAGTTATAAGTACGTGTGTTTTATCAAATTTAGGGTATTTACTTAGATTGATAACTTGACAAAATTCATCATAAGACATTTCAGCGTGGATTTTAAATCCGTTAGGTTCTAATAATTCAGCTACAACTACTTGCCAAGATACGATATTGTCTTTGAATTTTTCATCATAGCCAAATGGCAAATGGGCATTAATTGGAAATATTGAAGGAACATCTTTAGTTAAAGAATACTTAGCAATATATTTATTAGGATCAGCACTATAATACAATGCCGGTTTAGCAAAATAATAGATTGGGCGTTGTAATTTATCTAAATAATTAGCAAAAGCATTTAAAGCCCCATCTGGATCTAAATAGCGAATCCCCAAAATAAAATCATCATCTAAAGTTATAGGATAAATACAGCCAAATATAGTTAAGCCCGATTTCAAATCATCCCGGATTAACATTTTATTAAATTCTATTTTTTCATTTTGAAGTTCCGGTATATTTTTTAATGTGAATTCTTCTCCTTCTTCCGTAAAGGTAGGAATATCAAAATTAAGACAGTAGTCGTTTATAAATTTATAGAAAATCATAACATCTCTTTTAGAACAAGGGTAATTTAAAACTAGTTCAATATTATAATCTTCATCAACTTTAAATCCAAACCCGCGATGAAATTTTTCTCTACTAAATAATACAAAATAAATTCCTCTAATATCTTCATCGCCTTGATAGTCATCTAAACAATATGCTTCATCCTGGATTCCTACATAAAGATTTTCAAAATTTGCTCTGGTCCTTAAAAAGTTATAACCAATTTTAGTTTCCTTTTTATGTCTAATATTAACTACTATTGACAAAATATCACCATCCTTATAAATATTTTATCATAATATCTAGTATATTTGACTTTATTTTTTTGCAAATGTCAAAGACATTTGATAGACTAAATAAAACAGTTTATATAAAATTAGTTTAGAAAGGAGGAAATGAGTTTGAAAATATCTAAAAAAATTAGTGAAATTAGAAATAGTAATAAGCTAACTCAAGAAGACTTGGCAGAACTTTTAGGTGTTGCAAGACAAACAATATCTAATTGGGAAAATGATAAATGCTATCCCGATATTGAAACTATCATATTAATAAGTGATAAGTTCAATATTTCTTTAGATATACTATTAAAGGAGGATAAAGAAATGGTCAAAGCAATTGATAAAAGTGTAAGAGTAAATAAAATTAACAAGAAAATATTTATAATATTATTAATATTATTCTTAGTCTTTTGTTTTTTTGGCTATAAACTATATTTGTATAATATTTATAATGTATATAGTGATTTAGAATTTAATGCTCAAAAATTTAATGTGAGTGTAGATAGAAGTATTGCCAATACGACATTTGCAGATATGCATATTTTTATTCCAGAAGAATACACTGAAGACATTAATAATGAATATATTTATGAATTAAATAATGAAAATGCAATATCTTTATATAAATATAACTCTTTATCTTTTATTAGTGAAAGACTTTCAGAAAAAAGAAATATTGATTACGAAAAAATATATGAAAAATATAATATATCTAATGAACTAGACTTAATCAATTATTTTGAAGAAAATACCAATAAAAGTAAAAACATTTTTCAAAGCAAAGAAACTATGCAAATAAACTATTTAGCAAATAGCTACATAAATACCAAATTTGCTTTAAAAGATGAATACTATTATCTTGAGGGGGACTTAAAGGGGATTGTTGAAAGTGAAAAATATAGATATCTTGTAACAATATTTAATGAAGATGAATCATATATCATTTCTTTAAATAAAGATATTTATAGTTATGAAGATGTTATTAATACTTTAAAAACAATATATTTTGAATAAGAAACAAAAAGCATCACGCAATTGTGATGTTTTTCTAATTTATTGGATCCTGTACTTGATCTAGACCAGTTTTGTCAGTTTCCACAATACTTGTTAATGTTGCATTGTTAAATATCGATTTTATATTATCTTCAATATCTTCAGTGGTATACTCAAAGGTAAACTCATAATTCTTACCAACTGTTATATCATAATTAAGGCTCTTTTTAACTTTTATTGTTTCAATTTCTTCAAATTGGAATTGGCGCAATGTTAAATAAATAAATTCATCACTGTTGCTTAAAGCAACATTTAATACTTCGTAAGTTTTAGTAAAAGTTTTTAATGAATTATCTATATTCTTACAAAATGATTCTTGATATTCCATATCTTTAGGTCCAATATAAATATCTTTATTACTATCAAGAGTATTACATTTTATCAAAGTTAAACCAGCATTAGTATAATCATTTTTGTCTTTATAAATTTTAGTTCCACCATCATTAAGTTCTGTTTCTAATTCCAAGTTAGAAATTAGTTCAGTAATAAATTCTGGCTTATCAGGTACATAATTTTTCAATTCTATTAAATTATTGTTTGTAAATATCATTAAGTGATCCAAGCAATAAGTGTAAATGTTATAATCTGTTAATTCTATATAGTTTTTAGTATTACACTCTGTTGCTTCGACAGTTATGATTGTTGGATTGCTTTTTTCTGGCACAATTATATTAACTTTATTATCTTTAGTTAAGTTATATCCTAAAAAACTTCCTATAAATAAAGATATAGAAATTACTAGAGTAAAAAAGATTATAATTTTTGCCTTTTTCATAGTCCCTCCATATTTTCATTATAACATTTAAAAAAAACTTTAACA
>CALVKJ010000028.1 GCA_944332675.1 uncultured Bacilli bacterium | reverse complement strand
ACGACTTGCATGTCTTAGGCATGCCGCCAGCGTTCATCCTGAGCCAGGATCAAACTCTCAATAAAAAAGATTTATAAATTTAAATCTAAATTTTAAGTTTAATCAAAGCTACTCAAAATTGACTTTTTTACTCAGTTTTCAAAGATCATTTTCTGCACTTTTCCGTGTGTGCACTAGTAATATATCAAACTAAAACGGACTTGTCAACAAAAAATTTCATTTTTTTTGCAAAAATTTCATTTTTTTGCAAAATTTGACTATTTTTTGCTTAATTCCTATATATTTTATGTATTTTTATTTTAAATGATACCATAATTTTTTAGCTCATTATATTTATTATGATACTTTTCTATAATCTCTTTATTAAACGGTCCAACATTATTTTTCTTCATTTCGATTAGTTTATTTAATTCTTTTTTGACTATAACATCAATTTCGGGTGGATAATTCATTATCTTTTTGTGAAAATTATATTCATTGTTATCTAATATTTTATATCCTCCATCTGGAAAAACTCGCAAATCTAAATCATAATCAATGTATTTTATGACATTGCCATCAATAGCATAAGGGGTTGCAATATTACAATAATAAAATAATCCATATTTTTTTAACTGAGCTATAACATTAAACCAATTATGCTTATAAAAAAATATTATAGCAAGTTCTTTTGTTTTATAACTCCGCCCATCAGTTTCGGTAACTGTAACCATATTATTGCCACAAACTATATAATCATCAAATATATCAAGAATGACCGCTTCTTCGCTAGCTTGATATATTTTACCATTATGTTTATAACAGTGTATTTTATACTTATCTCCTATTTTCATTATTTCCTCTCTCTTAAAAAGAATTATACAATAAAAATTTAGAAATATCAAAAAAAGTGCACTATAAGGCACTTATTACTTCTATTGCTTTTTGTAGTTGATTATCTATTGGATAGCCAGCTTCATCTCGAATATCTTCTTTTTGGATCTCGTAATCGGGTTTTAATCCTATTCCATTAATACATTCACCATTTGGACGTAACCATCTAGCTGATGTGTATTTTGCCATTGAGCCATCACTTAAGTCATAGGTTTGTTGTACTAAGCCTTTACCATAGCTAGTAGTACCTACGAATGTAACCCCATAGTTATAACTATCTTTTAGGGCAGCCGCTAAAATTTCTGAAGCTGATGCAGAATTTTCATTTAATAAAACTACTATTGGATAAGTTTTGTGAGCATTTGTTTCGTCATAATAATCCGCTTTGGCCTCTTTATTTTCTAATGAATATATGAGTTTACCTTTTTCCAAAAACAAATTAGCGGTATCTTCAGCACTTTCTAGATAACCTCCACCATTATTACGCAAGTCAATAATCAATTTTTGCATTCCTTGGTTTTCTAAATCTGTTAAAGCGTTATTAACTTGATTAGAAATAGTTTTAGTAAATGAATCTATTTGAAGATATCCAATATTAGTATTTTCGATTAATTCATAACTAATGTTGACATCTTCTACATTTTCGATATTCACATCAAAAGTCATCTCAGTTCCATTACGAGATATCACTAATGTTACAGAACTCTTTGAGGAATTTCTAATCATATTTTTAATTTCTTCACTGCTTTTGCCAGCAAGAGAAACGCCATCTACACTCACCAAAACATCATTTGCAAGCAATCCGGCTTTTTCAGCGGGAGAATTTTTAGTAATACTTGCTATAGTAGGTTCTCCAGTTTCTTGAGATATGGAAAAAGAAATACCTATTCCTTGATAACTGCCTGCTAGTTTTTCTTCTAATTCAGCAGTCTGATCACTATTTAAATATGTTGTGTAATTATCCCCCAAATATTCCAACATAGCATCTAGGGCAGTATCGATCATTTCCGTTGTATCAACTTCTTCATAGTAATTATTTACAACAGATGAGTAAACTTCTAAAAATTCATTTAAACTCTCGTCATTTAATAATTCATTATATGATAAACCAGTTGTGCTTTTATAGCTATTAGTTACTATAACACCAGTAGTTATTCCAGAAACTATCGATGTAACACAAATTATTATTATTACACTTAAAAGATTAAATCCTTTGCTATTCTTCATCGTATCACCAAGATTATTTTATCACGATGGCAAAAAAAAGAAAAGTTAAAAACTTCTCTATTCACCAAATTCTGCTCTGATTGCGTCAAGGTCTTCAATGTATTCAGTAATTTCGCCATTTTCGACTTTAATAAGTGTCAAATCACCAAAAGCAAATTCTGATATACTTTGAGCATCTGGATTAGATGTTCCATCACTACCAACGTAATATGGTTGATTTAAAGGATTACCTAAATCGCAGAAAAATACTTTAGTAGCATCCTCATTATCTAAATATTTAGTTATTATAGATGAATATAATACAGCTGCCGGAGCTTCTTCATCATATATTGCTACATAATATTCTGAATAATTACGGTTAAGCATTGTTCCAACGCTTACAATATCATAATCAATTTCGCCAGCTTGAATTTCTCTATCTGTTGTAGTAGGTTCGTCTTCAATAAATATCTTCGATACACCATAAACTATTAATACGACAATAATAATACTAAATAAAATTATGACAAAATTGCGGACTTCTTTAGATTCATCACTTACATACTTTTCCCCTTTTATGGTTTTTTTCTTATTATTTTTTTTATTATCAACTTTATCATTTAGTTTTACTTTATTTTTTGGCATAATTTCCTCCCTATTTGATATTATACATAAAATAAAACTAATTATCAAGCAATAGACCGTAAATAAAGGCAAAAACTTCTACCATTAATGGCAGAAGTTTACTATTTAGTTGACATAACTGTAGTTGAATTACCTAACGATTTGGCTACACTAATCATTTCATTAGTTGTAAGATCGCTACTAACAAGATAGTAACTAATGTTATCAGCGTGCCAACTTATCGAATTTGAACTTAAGGCTCCGACACTTTCATTAAGCATTAATGGATCTCCAAATACTGGGATTACTTCAAACTCGTTACTTGCACTAGCAGTTTCTTCAACTATAACAAAGTTTTTATCACCACTAAATGTTAATATTACTCTTTCTCCTGTTTCTGTTGAAACCGTTTCTGAACTACTTAAGTATGTATTTGATGGTATGTATAGTGGATAAATAATACTATCTAGAGTGGCATTAGTTTGTTCATCACAGTTCTCACCTTCACAAGTATTAGTAGCATCATCTTCTTTACAGGTTTCATCTGTACATTCATTGTTTTGGTCCGCATTATCGGTATTAGTATTTTCTTGATTATTTTCTGGATTACTTTCTGTATCTATTAAATCATCTAAAACGAAATCATCTTCACTAAGTTTAGCTTTTAAGTCAACTGATTTAAAATTAACACTAATTTTTACAATGTCTTCAGAATTATATACTTCAACTTTTGTAACATTCATATCCTTATCAAAATATATTTTTTGATACTCAAGCTCTTCATTATTTGGATAATTTACTGTGCTTTTAACAATATAATTATTATCGGTTGTTTCTAGTGATGCATTTGAATCATTTTTAATATCATTAACTAGATTTTGTAAAAGATATGCTTGTGATGAATTTTCTGGCCAGATGCTATCAAATTTAAAACTCTTATTTAAACTCGGTGTAACCACATATAAACCATCAGTATTTTTTAATATTATTTGTTCGTGATTGTTAGTTTGATTTACTAATACAACTTTGTAATAATCATCTTTTAAAAAATATGTATCAATACTATACGTAAATATTTCTTCCCCACTACTAATTTCCATTGTGCCATTTAACTTATATGATTTACTATTTTCCACACTTTTGGTAAAATCTCCCATAACATCTTCCAATGTTTTTTCGCCACAACCAGTGATAAAAAGTAGCATAAACATAAATAAAACAAAATACTTTTTCATTACCTAATCCCCTTTTCTAATTAAATATATTTTTAATATTTAAAAATATGTATAATTATTATTTTTTGTAGCACAATATAAACAAAGGATGTGTGATAATGGTAATTTTGCAAAAAATAGCACTTGTTATTACAATAATTGGAGCTATAAATTGGGGCCTTATTGGTTTATTTGATTTCAATCTTGTAGCTACTTTATTTGAAAGTGTTGAAATAATTGAAAAACTCATTTATATTCTTGTGGGTATTGCTGGACTTATCAACATAGGAATATTATTTATGAATTTTGAAGAAAAAGATTAATAATCAACAAAAAACTCCATCAAATGGAGTTTTTGTTATTCCTCAGCTATTCTAATCTGAACAGTACTTGATACAACATAGCTTAATAATGGGTTGGTATTATTAATTTTAACTTCAACTTCGTGATCTCCAACACCATAGCCTGCTAGATCAATATAAGCATAAATTTCTTCTTGTTCAATGCTTTCAAGAACAGAGGCAACACCTTTTACTTGAACAGTGATTGTTTGACCACCTAAAATGTTTACTGTAAGACCATCCGCCAAGTTAGTTTCGTGAATATCGTTACTTATATCGACGGTTGTTTGTTGTTCCTCACCAAATGTTGCTGTAATTTCAACAGAATCGACACTCATCTCTCGAACACCATTTGGTTTTCGAATATTGACATCATATGTCCAGGTAGATTCATTACCACGTCCATCGACATTGATAGTAACTGGAACACTATCTATATTATCTATAACTGATTGATCACCATAAATCGTTATCATAAATGATGTATTATTATTTATTAATAACGAAGCTATTGCTTTACCAGTTACAAGGGTACCAGTCGTTTCAACCGAGATTGGCACTGTTCTTGAATAACTATCTAAGACAATCGTAGCACTAATTGTTTCTGGCACAATTTCGATATTATCTAATCTGTTACCACTTGAGTCATATGCGGCAAGTTCCACATTAGAAATGTCATAAGTTCCAGCTTCAGTGAAGTTTTGTTGTTCCAAATCAATTAAAGCTTTTACTGAGGCAATTTCTGCTAAAGCATCACTACCACCTTTAACTACTACCTCAGATTTATCAAGAGTTACTGATTCAACACTTAATCTACTATCTAAAGCATCAATATTAAGTAGATCATAAGATATTGATGTAACTTGACTTTCTTTGTTTTTAATAGTTACTTGAACATATTCTGGAGATAATTGATAACTTAGAGAATCAATCGACTTAGAATAGGTAAAATATACTTTATATGGCGTATCACTTGGAGTATAATCCGATAAATCTAATATTACTTCATATTCTCCTAATTGCTTAGCCAAATATATATCACTTTTACGGCCAGTAATTGTTATGTCAACTGTTTCGGGAACACCTTCAACGACATATGCTTCTTCATTATATTTTACTACTACTGGTACATTCGTAATTACTTCTGCTTCGGTTTCTACAAGGGTAATAACTTTAGAATCGATTAGCAAAAACATTACTACCGCAATAATAAGAGATAAATATATTAAAAAATGTGGTCGATTTAATACCTTATCAAGTTTTCCTTGATTCTTTTTGAATTTCTTAGATAAATAATATACTGCTCTACTTATTGGAACAACTATACATTTATCAATAAAATTATATATTTTCTTGAAAAATCTTTTTATCATTCTTCTTCACCATCGCTTTCATCAGCTTCAAAGAAGACTTCCATTTTAGGTTTTAATTCATCAATTAACATCATTCGGAATTGATCTGGTTCCAAATTATAATGTAAATGACTATCTACAGCAATGCTTAAACGTCCTGTTTCTTCAGAAACAATAAGAGCAATTGCATCACTTTCTTCAGCTATACCTAAACCAGCTCTGTGTCTAGTTCCAAGTCTTTTAGAAATATCAGGGTTCATACTTGTCTTAAATACAGCACCTGCACAAGTAATTCTATCTCCTTGAATGATTACACCACCATCGTGAAGTGGAGAATTTGGGAAAAATATTGTTTCAAGCAAAGAATCACTAATATCTGCATAAACTTTGGTAGCATTACGAATATATTCTTCCAAAGATATTTCTCTTTCGATAACTATTAAAGCCCCAATACGGTTTTTACGCAAGTATTCAACAGCTCGCATTATTTCATATACCACTTTTTCCCGTTCATCAACGGTAAGTATTTTATGACGCCCCAAAAGTTGCGTTCTTCCCAAGGATTCTAAAACACTTCTTATTTCTGGTTGGAATATAACAATAATTGCTAATGGCCCCCATTGAATTGCATATTCAAGTATAACTCCAACTGTATATAAATTAAGCCAATCACTTAAAAATTTAACTATTAGAATTAAGATAACACCTTTAACGATTAAGATCATTTTTATGTTATTTTTAACATTTTTTAATATATAGTAAAAAGCTATCCACACAAAACATATATCAAGTATCTTAGTGAATATATCCCATACTATTGACAAATTCATTTAAACACCATCCTTAAGAAATACTGCTTATACATTATATCAAATTTTTAATAAAATAAAAAGTCCTAAACGGACTTTTATACTAGCCATTATTTTGAGAACTGTTGTTATTATTATTTTTAATTGTAGCATTTTTGCTTAAAGCATCTGATAAAGATACACTACTATCCATAGTTTTTAACTTATCAACATTAATTTCTTCTACTTTGTTTCTTTCAGAAGCTATTTTAAACGGAGAGGCTTTATGACGTTTTTGTTCAACAAAGTATCCTATTAAAGCAAATATTAAAATTAGGGTTATTATTATAATCAATATATACCAATCCGCTAAAAAATCTAAAAAACTAGTCATAAAACAACCTCCTTTTTAAGCTATATCTAATTTTTGACCTTCTGGTTGAATTTGAATAAATGTATTTCCGTCATTAACTTTTAGTTCTTCACCATTTTCATAATAGTATTTGGTTTGTGATGAACGGCTTGTTTTTTCCCAAGTTATAGGAACAGCATATCCAGCACTAATGTAATAACCAGTACCACTACCAATATTTTCTAATTCTTGGCGGCCTTTATTTTCACCATCATTTAAAGTATAATTATCAACTTGATATGTAATTATATTTTTAAATGTATATTGTTCTTTGGTTACATAATCAGTATGTTCATCACCATTAACAAAACGTTTATAAACTTTGGCATCAGCATCATATTCATAACTAGATGTTGTTCCGCTTGAATATTTTATGGAAACGCTTGTTGCAGGTATTGCTCCCTCTAGAGAAGACATATCTATTTCATCAATACTATAATTTAGTAATAAATCATTTTCTCTTTCAGTTCTTAAATTTTTTAAGCCACTATTAAGCATTTCAATATTGGTAAACAAACGATGTTCACTCGAAACATTTAAACTTGTATCTCGCCAACCAGTACGATTTTCTGACACTTCAATACGATCAATTCCTAAAGTGCTAAAATCACTCAATGCTTGAGGACTTTGGCCGTGGTGAACAAATATCGCATCATTTTCTAAAGCATAATCTAGAAAATAATGTCTAGCACTACGAATCGAACCAATTCTTGCAGTATCTTGATCCATAAATAAGGCCATATATCTTGTAATTCCACCTTCAACAATTATTTCATAAATAATATAAGCATCTTGTAACCCACTTTGATATGGTCTAGCTACACTAATATTATTTATCATAACTGCGTAAGGTCTACTTGTAGAGTTTTCATCTACTATTTGAAGTTTTTTCTCTTCTACTTGATTAGGTTCTGAAGGGGTATTGGGAGTATTATCTTTATCACTACTAAATACTTTACTACTTACAAGGGCTATTATTACAATAGCTATTACTAATATTATTCCCCCAATAATAAATATTATTTTATTTTTCTTACCAATTTTAATTTTTTTAGATTTCGTCATACTACCTCCGACGATCTATTCTTTCTAGATCTCTTTTTTTTATGCTTTCACGCTTATCATAAAGTTTCTTACCACGAGCAAGGCCAATAAGCAATTTGGCTTTACCATTTTTTATATATATTTTTAATGGTATTATAGTTAAGCCATCTTTTTTGACTTTTTCAAACACTTTTTTCATTTCTTTTTTCTGTAAAAGCAGTTCTCGTTCACGGCTTGGTTCGTGATTAAATATGCTACCTGAATCATATTTATCAATAAACATATTAATTATATATGCCTCATTATTTTTTATGCGTATGTAAGCATCACTTATATCAATCGATCCCTTTCGGACTGATTTGATCTCAGTTCCAACTAAAACTATTCCAGCTTCAATTTCATCTTCGATAAAGTAATTGAAATAAGCTTTTTTATTCTTTATCTCCATTTAAATCCCCCACAACTTCAAAATCTATTGTTGCATTTTCTTTATTGGCAGCAGTAACAACAATTTTTACCTTATCGCCGATACGATATCTTTTGGCATTATCATCTCTAACTAAAGAAAGTATTTCTGGAATATAATTGTAATAACCATCAAGTGTACTTATATGAACTAAACCTTCAACTAAGTTTTCTAGTTCAACAAAGAAACCAAAGTTGGTTACTCCACTAATAATTCCTTTATATTCTTCGCCAACGTGGCTTTCCATATATTCAGCCATTTTCATTGCTAATACATTGCGTTCGGCCTCAGTTGCTTCTACTTCAGTTTCACTAGAATTAGTAGCTACATCAATTAAATATTTTTGATTAAAATTAATAGTTTCCATATCAATTCTATTTTCGAAAAGATAAGTTCTTAAAAGACGATGCACTGTAAGATCGGGAAATCTGCGAATTGGGCTAGTAAAATGGGTATAATTTTTTAAAGCTAGACCAAAGTGTCCAATATTATTAGTGCTATAAACTGCTTTTTTCATACTACGCAAAAGCATATCAGAAAGAATGGTAAATTCTTTTTTATCACGTAATTCTTCCAGAATTTTTTGCATTGTCATCGGCGTAAGTTTGCTCATATTTGTATGAATTTTATAGCCCATTTGTTTGATAAGGTTTTTAAAATCTTCAATCTTTTCGCTACTTGGCAAGTCGTGGACACGATAAATGAAAGGTAAATCCATATTATTAATATGAGTTGCTACAGTTTCGTTAGCAGCAATCATAAAGTCTTCAATTAGATTTTCGCCATCTCCGCGGGTTCTTTTAACAATATCAATTGCCTTACCGTTTTCATCTTGCACGACTTTTGCTTCATCTAAGCCAAAATCAATATAACCGCGAGAGGTTTTTTCAGCTCGTAATATATGGGCAAGTTCGTTCATTTCTTTTAGTTTTTCGGCATATTGTTCATAACCTTCCGGAACTATATCTTCCATAAGTATTTTATTAACATTTTTATAAGTCATCTGTTTAGCAGACTTAATATATGATGGAAATATATCATAATCAATTACTTTTCCTTTAGGATTAATGGTCATAACGCAACTAATAGTTAGCCTTATAACTTCCGGGTTTAAGGAACAGATTCCATTGGATAATTGATGTGGAATCATTGGAATTACAGTATCAGCTAAATAACTAGATGTCCCCCGGGAAAAAGCTGTTTCATATAAATTGGTACCTATGCGAACGTAATGAGATACATCAGCTATATGAACTCCTAAGATATAATTACCATTATTTTTTTCTAAACTGATGGCATCATCGATATCTTTAGTATCATCTCCATCAATTGTAAAAATCATTTCATCAGTTAAGTCGCGACGACCTTTTAAATCTTCGGAACTAACTTCATTCGGAATTGATTCTAATTCTTTAATAACACTATCACTAAATTTCGTTTCAATTCCGTGCCTTAAAGCAATCGACAAAATATCTACTCCTGGATCATTTTTATGACCAATAATTTGAGTAACTTTTCCTAAAAATGTTCTAGTTCCTATTTCTCTTATAATTGTTACTACAACTTTATGACCTTCTACACATTGCTTAGTACTTTCTTTAGTAAGTTTTACCATTATATTTAGTTTTTCATTGTCGGGTTTAAATGTCAGTTTGTTTTTTATTTTAATCATTTCTCCAACAACAGTTTTAATATCTCTTTTTAAAATTTTGATAACGCGACCAACCATTTCACCTTGAAATTTTACAAAATCAACTTCAACAAAATCTCCTTCAATTGCACCGTGTAAGAATTCCGAACGAATAAAAATATCTTCACTACCAGGAACATCAACAAAGCCATTGCCACTGCGATTGATAGTAATTCGACCACACTTTAAAGTTTTAGTATTGCTCATTAAAAGAAATTCATGCTTTTTTGATTCATGAATTATACCATCTTTAGTCATTTCTTCAAGAACTTTTTCCAGTTCTTCTATTTCTTCGACTGTTTTCAAACCTAATTTATTATTTATTTCATTTACACTTTTTGCTTTAGTTTCATCCTTTAATATTTCTACTATCTTTTCTTTCATTTCTAACCTTCTTTAAATGTACAAACATATTGGGAATCAGCATAAGTTATTTCAACATAATCAGTAGTATTTTCACTTATTTTTTCATTAGTTTTAGGATCTATCATATCCTCATCTAAATAATCAGCATTAATTAAAGTAGAATAACTTATTTTACTTAGGTGTGGGTATGCTTCTAATAGTGATGGATTGTTATATTCTGCTCCAGCATATTTGCAAGCTGCCTCAGCAACTTCCGTTTGGAAATCGTTTATTTCTTTATTTTTTATACCACCCAAAACTAATACTGTTCCTAATACAATTAGTACAATTATTATTAATATTAATAAAATTATTAGTAACCGCTTTCTATTCTTCATATTTATCACACCCTAAGTATATCACATTTATTTGAATTTAAAAATATTTTTAATTACTTTCTGTTGATTTGGGATTATTATAACTACAAGTTTTTAAACCATTATCCCAAGATATTAATACTGTATCACTAGCATATTCTGTTATTTCTTTATCACTTAAAGGGTTTGTAAGATCTTTTGTAATTAAACCAGCATCAAGTAAATCCTGAATTGTAACTTCATCAGTTGTGTAAGTTATATCATTTAGCTCTGCATAAACACAGGCGGCATCTGCAATGGTTTTAGCATATTCTTCGGCTTGTGATTCTTTTTCTCTAGATAACATACCACTAATACTTACACCAATGCTTACAGAAATGATGGCTATTAAAGTAATAGTAATTATTAATTCAACTAATGTAAACCCGTTATTTTTCATATTATCACTATTTAATTGTAACATAACTTTCTTAATTTGAACATATAAACTTCACTTTAAATTTGTATGATGGATATGGAAGCGAGGTGAAGTTATTGAATATAAAGATTATTGGTAGTAATTGTAGCAATGGAATTAAATTAAAAAAATTGTTGCTCAAAGTAGCTAACAATTATGACGGAGATGTGGAAATAGAATTCAAGGACGACCAAGAATCAATGAAAAAATATAACGTTAAAAATATACCTGGTTTGGTTATCAATGGAAAAAAAATGAGCGAAGGCAAAGTACCAAACGATCGTGAAATATTAAAATATATTAAGTCATACGCAACAAATTAAAGAAGTCCCAAGTAATATTGGGATTTTTTGTTTCAATCTTATGTTTATTATTTAAAATATCAATTAATATAATTTAGATAAATATCTCTTTGGGAATATAATCATTATACTTCTTGGTCCAATGATGGTAAGCAAAAACTATTTGTTATAATGTCTGTCATAAGTCTTTCCTTTCTGCACAAACATATCTTGACGAAAAGTATGTAGATGAGAAAAATTGTGAATAGGTACTACCTACACGGAATAAGCGGAATTGATTCAGAAGAATCATAACTATATGAAGCTCCATTTGTAATAATCTCATCTCTTCCTATGCTTAATATCTTAAACGAACCGCAGTAAACTCTATCATCTTCAAAGCTATCAGGACAATGTTCCCAGCAGTCGCTAGTATTATAATCACTATTTAACCATTCTTTAAATACCATACCCTCATCCGCACGATACATAGTAGTTGTTGAAGTATATATGTCTGTTATAGTAAAACTAATTAAATCAGATTCTGTTGTAACATCAACATTATAAATATTTGAATCTCTTTCATTACTATCACTTACATAAACACTTATATCATAACTAGTTTCTGCATTTAAATTTTCAAAAGTATAGGAATTACTATTACTTGAAATGTATTCGCCATCATCAATTGAATAATGATAACTTACAATACTACCATCCCCACCACTTGCAGTTACACTTACTGTAATACTATTTGAAGTAACTTCTGTTGCTATAATTTGGAATGTGATTAGTATGGAAATAAAAGCTAATAAATACAAAGGAAAAGATATACTAAAATTCATTAGGCAAAATGCTAATATGACTCAAAAAGAATTCTCAGAAACTATAAATAAAACCAGAGATTGGCAAGCATCTAATGAAACTGGAAGAAGTAGATATTTTATAGATGATTTAATTGAAATTGCTAATAAGCATAACTTAGAAATAATTATCAGGGATAAAAACATTAATAAATAATACTACCTCTATTGTAGTGTTATTTTTTTGCACAAAAAAACACTAGGTTGCCCTAATGTTTTGATTTAAATTATTGTAAAAATAGTATAAATGATATTATAAAGAAAGCTATTCCTAAAATCATCGTTGCTCTACTTATAACTAATTCAAAACCTCTTTCTTTGGCGTGTTGAAATAAGTTTTCGTTACCACCTGTAATTATTTGACCAGCATCGCTTGCTTTATTACCTTGTAATAAAACTATAGCAATTAATAAAATAGATACAACAAGCAATATATTTTCTAACATTTTCTCACATCCGTTTCGTTAATAATTTACCATAAAGTAAGAAAAAAAGCAACATTACTT
>CALVKJ010000027.1 GCA_944332675.1 uncultured Bacilli bacterium | reverse complement strand
CTACTATAAAAGATTAAAAATACCACACTTGGAAAGGCAACCCCTTATTTTTTTACCACACTAAAAAGAGTAACGGGTGTAACTTTACCATTTCTCTCTTACGGTGGATCTAGTTTACTAGTATCGATGATTAGTATTGGTATAATTTTAAATATTAGTCAAAAGACATAAAATACTTTTAAAATGCTCACTTTTATTATATAATCATATTAGGGTAATGATTATGATATTAGAGCGTATTTATAGTATTATTGATAGTGTTGGAATATTAAAAGAGGTTAGCTTTGAATTTCAAAATGCTAAATTTTATTATATAACTGTAGAAACAGAAAAAATTGGTAGCTACTTATTTGATTGTATAGGCTTGGTTTCTCCGATTATGGAAGGGAAATTTATAATCGATGATATTGATATTTCTAGCTTAAGTTATAAGGAAAAAGCTGCAATAAGAAGAAAAAATATTGGTTTTATTTTTAAAAATATTTTATTAGACCCGGATTCCAATGTTTTTGATAATATAATGTTACCTTTAGTAAATGATAAGTCTTTAAATAAACAAGAAAAAAAGGCAAAAGTAACTAAATTACTTGTTGAATATAATATGTCTGAGTTAGAGAATAAATACCCGCAAGATTTATCTTTATATGATAAACAAAGAGTATCTTTATTAAGAGCAATAGTAGCAAATCCAAAGTTTGTTATTGCTTATGAACCAACTGAATTATTTAGAAAAGAAGAAGAAAAAAAATTTTATGATTTACTTAAAAATTTAAATAATAAAGGTATTGGGGTAATCATTATAACTAGGAAGATAAAATTTCCTAAATATGCTGATGAAATTTACTTTTATGAAAATAAATTTATGTAGGTGTTACTATGATTATAAGAAACTTTTTACATAAAAAAAATAACTTAATTTATATTTTAGTTTGTTTTATTCTATTTTGGTTGATAGTATTAATTATAACTTTAGATAATAGAAGAATGGAATTTTATAATGAAGCAAATAAGACCGCTTATATTGAATTTAAGGGTAATTATGAAGAATATGAACGGATTAAAAATCTAAAAATAATCAATACTATAGCAATAGGTATCGAAGCTGTTACTGAATTTAATGGAACTATTAAAATTTTTCCAAGTACCGAATTAAGTTCTAATGAACTATTAGGAAGTGATGAAACTTTTAAATCTACAAATAATGGTTCTATTATTAGATTACCATATTATGATTATGAACTTCTACTAATAGGTAAAATAAATAATAATACTAAATCTTTTGTTAGTGAAGAAGTATTTAACATATTACTTGCGGAATCTAATGAAATAGTATATAACGTAACATTAAATGATTGGAGTAAGCTAGGTAAAGCTATCTCTGATATCAATGGCAATTTTCCTTTTGAAAAAGGGCACTTCATTAGTGTTTATAGATATTCAGAAGATACCTCTAATTATGATACTTTATATTATATTTTTAGAACTGTTATAATAGTTATACTTGCTTTAGGAATAACCTTTATTATTAAAGATATTTATACGCAAGAAAAAGAAAAAAGTTATATGTATTATTGCTTAGGTTTTACTAAATGGCAGTTGCGAGCCTTAGGAATAATTAAAATAGGTTTATTATTTGTCCTTGGTTTTATAGCGTTTGCCCTTGTTTATGGTGTAATTTTACTTTTATAGTGTTATAATATCTTTTGCAGGTGGTAATATGAATTATAATGAAAATATTGGTAATATTATTGCAGATGCCAGAAAAAAGAAAAATATTAGTCAAAATACTCTTGCTAAAAGGTTGTTTGTAACTAGACAAGCGGTAAGTAACTGGGAAAATGGTAAAACTAGACCTGATATATCAGTAATATTTAACTTATGTAAAATGTTAGATATTGATATTAAAACAATTGTTGAAATGGATGATAATCTAACAATAGAAAATATAATTGAAGTTGAAAAAAAGAAAACTAATCGTCGTAATTTAATTTTTATCGGAGTAATCATTTTAGTTTTTATTGCTATTATAGCTACTTTAATAATTGTTTTTAATCGTAATTCTTTTGTCCTATATAATGTTTATTTAGATAGCGATGAATTTAGTTTGAATAATAGTTTAATAATAAAAACTAAAGTCCGTAATTATTTTCAATTTGGTACCCTTGTTTCTAAAATTAGTGGAACAGATGAAAATACTGTTTATAATATTCGTCTTTATAAGAAAAATGGCGATACTGAAAGATTGATATTTGAACAAGTATACAAAGAAAACTTAAGTATTTCTGAAAACTATGGTTATGGTGAGTACTTCGATGATTTTGCTGCTGATTTAAATAATTTATATTTAGAAATATCTTACATTGAAAATAATGAAGAATATGTTTACAATTATAAATTGCACGTAGAAGAAAACTTTAGAAGTAATTCAATTCTTTATTTAAAAGATAAGAAAATTGGGGCAAGTAATATAAGAAATATTAAAACAAATATTGATAATACAGTATTACTTAAAAATGGGTATACCTACAATAAATCTTTAAATAATTTTGAAAAAACAATCGATAATTATACTATATTTTACTATCCTAATTCTAAAGTAGTAAGCATACGAAAAGAATTACCTGAACAAGTTGTTTTAATATATTATTTTGCTACTCAAGATCGGTTGAAAATAACTTTATTTGATAAAATAAATAGTACAACTTCAACCACCAATTATTCAAAAGAAAATTATCCAGAGATTTATGAAGGTGATTTAACAATTTTAGATAATGAATACTCATTACTCGGGGGCAATTAATAATTGCTTTTTTTTCTAAATATTTTTTGCTATTATTTACATGGAGGAAGTATTAACAGCTTTTTTACCCATATTTAAGCATTAATGTAAATTAGTGCTTTATTTTTTTCCTATTTTGTAGTACAATTGAATTCTGTTGAGAAGGAGTGTATTATGAAAAAGACAAAAATAGTTTGTAGTATAGGTCCTGCTAGTAATTCTTATGAAGTTTTTTCTAAGATGGTTGAAGCGGGAATGAATGTTGCTCGCGTTAATTTTTCTCATGCAACATTAGAAGAAAGACAAACTGTAATTGAAAACGTAAAAAAAGCTAATGCTGAAATGGGTAGAAATATTGGTTTGCTTTTCGATACTAAAGGTCCAGAATTTCGTAATGGAGAAGTAATCGAAGGTGGTATCGAACTTATTCCTGGTAAAACAATAAAAGTTGTTAAAGAAAATGTTGTTGGTAACAAAGAAGAATTTAGTGTTAATCATCCTGAAGCAATTGATTCTCTAAATATCGGAGATATTATTCAACTAGAAAATGGTTTAATGAAAATTGAAGTTATAAAGAAAGATAGCGATTCTGTAACTTGCCAAGTTATAAATGGTGGTATTCTTGGTAGCAAAAAGAGTTTATTTGTTCCTGGAGTAAAATTAAATATTCCATTTATAAGTGCTGATGATGAAGAAGACATTCGTTATGCCGTTAGAAATGATGGTGATTTCCTAGCTTTATCATTTGTTTCTAGTAAAGAAGATGTTTTAGCAGCTCGCAAGATAATTGAAAGCGAAAACGGTAAAATTAAAATTATTTCTAAAATTGAAAGTAAAACAGGAATTGATAACTTAGATGAAATACTAAGTGTTAGTGATGGTGTTATGGTTGCTCGTGGTGATTTAGGTGAAGAAGTTCCAATTTCTCTACTTCCTGTATACCAAAAGCAAATTATTAGAAAAGCCAGAGAATATGGTAAAGTATGTATAGTAGCAACGGAAATGCTTGAAAGTATGAAGAAAAATAGTCGTCCTACTAGAGCAGAAGTTACCGATGTTGCTAATGCTGTTTTGGATGGAACTGATGCTATTATGCTAAGTGGGGAAACAACTGTTGGTGCATATCCAGTTGAAGCAGTTAGTTTTATGGCTAGCATTGCTAATGATGCGGAAGATCATAGTGCTAAACATTTTAGTTACAATGGAAAAATCGGCAGAACTGAATGTATTGCTAAAGCTGCAGTTGATTTAACGACTTATGTTGATGTTGCTGCCATTGCTGTGGAATCAATTAGTGGTTATAGTGCTAGAATGATTAGTAATTTCCGTCCTAATGCTCCAATTCTTGCTAATTGTACAACCCAAAAAACTGCTCGCTCATTAGCTTTAAATTATGGTATTTATACTTGCCTAGTACCTTTAATGGATGATACTGATGAATTAGTTAATTTAGTTATGCAAAAAACTCGTGAATTTTTCAATTTAAAATCTAATGATCGTATCGTTATTACCGGTGGTTTACCAGGTATAGGTAACGAAAGAATAACTAATTTTATTAAAATGGAAACTATCGATTAGTCTACTTATGTAGACTTTTATTTTACCTTTAAATATGATACTATAATATTAGTGATTATTATGAAACTGGAAATAAAAGATATTAAAGAACTATTTAAATGCCGAGATAAAGATGCTAATAAATACGATTTTGGTGTTGTGGGCTTAATGGGAGGTTCCCTTGAATTTAGTGGTGCTATAAAATTAGCTAATCTTTCTTTAAGTGCTTTACGTAGTGGCAGTGGATTAGTTCGGGTAATTGTTGAAGAAAACTTAAAAGATGCTATACTTCCATATTTATTAGAACAAACTTTATTTATTTTAGATAATAACTTAAATAAAGCCCTTAATAATTTGGATGTTCTAGCAGTAGGAATGGGGTGGGGACAAGATGAAAGTCGAACTCAATACCTTGAATATATCTTAAAAAACTTTACTGGCAAATTAATAATTGATGCTGATGGCTTAAATATTTTAGCTAAAAATTTAAATTGGCTAGAAAAAACAAAAGCTAAAATAGTTTTAACCCCCCATTTAAAAGAATTTTCTAGGCTTACTGGTTTTACTGTAGAAGAAATTAAAGAGCATAGTTTAGAATACGCTCAAGATTTTGCCCGTAAACATAATATAATTTTACTTCTTAAAGGCTCAAGCACCATTGTTACGGATGGTGTAACTACCTATTTAGTAGAATCTGGTAGTCCAGGTATGGCTACAGCTGGTTCAGGAGATGTTTTATCAGGAATTATTGCTGGTTTTTTAGGCTATAATTCATACACTCCATTATCTGTTGCTGCCGCCGCTTATTTAGCTGGCTTAGCAGGGTCTTTAGCAACAAAAAAATATACTGATATTGCAAGTATTGCATCCGATCAAATAGAATTTATTCCAGAAGCCATAAAAATTATACGAGGTGCATATGAAAAGAATTAATCGCCTAGGTATATTTTTATTTCTTAGCACAGTACTTATTAGCTTATTTTTAGCTAGTTGGTTTGTTAATGATGTTTTTATAGATAATAATATAACTTGTGGTTTTGCTAGTATTTACGTAATGGAAGGCTTAGATTTAGTTTGTAAATCTTTTTTACCATATTATATTTTGGCGGTTTTAGCTGCAACTCTCTATTTGAATCTTTTTATTTCTCCTGTATACATTTTTATAATCTACCTTAATATTCGAAGAAAGAATAATAATAAAAGAATTGAAAATGAAGATATTATTTATCAAAGAGAATTACCAACCTATAATTCTGCAATCGCCGCTTATATTTTAGATGGAATAATTGAAGTAGAACAAGATTATAATGCTTTACTTATTGAGATGATTGAAAAAGGCATAATTACAAAACAAAATGAACAATACATTGCAAATTCTAAAACTGTTAATACAGAAACTGAAAAATATGTTCTAGAAACACTAAACAAAAAGATAAATAAGAGAAAATTCAAAAAATGTGTTTTAAAAGATGCTACTAATTTAGGTTTAATTACTCGGGCTGATCTGCCAATTATAGGCTTGATTTTAGTTTTACTTTTTTGTAATTCTATGTATTTCTTTTTTATAGGTTTTATTTATTTGAAAACTTCTTTATTACAAGAATTTGCTTATAAACTTACGCAAAAAGGTGGCGAAGAAAAAGATAAAATGTTAAAGTTAAAAGCATTCTTACACAACTTTAGTAAAGTTGAAAACGTTAACACATTAGATCATAATATTTGGGATCGCTATTTGTCTTTTGCCATTGTCTTAGGTGAAAATGACAACTTTTCTATAGATAAGTAATTATGAATCAAAAAACGGAGGTGCCAAATGAAAATTGCAATCATTGGGGGAGGACCTGCAGGTTTTGCTGCAGCTATAACTTTAGCCAAACAAAATAATAAAGTAACGATGCTTGAAAAAAATAGCGATGTATTAAAAAAGTTGTTACTTACTGGTAATGGTAAATGTAACTATTTTAATAATACCCAAAATATAACAAAGTATCACTCTAATAGTAATATAGATAATTTAATAAAAAAGGAAAACTTAGATAAAGTCATTAATTTTTGGAATGAATTAGGAATTATTCCGATAGTTAAGAATGGTTATTTTTATCCTTTTTCTGAAACCTCTAGTAGTATAAAATCTGCTTTAGTAAATAAAGCTTATGATCTAGGAGTAGATATTAAATGTAACGAAGAAGTAATTGATATACTTTTAAATGGTAAACAATTATTAGTTATAACAAAGAGCTATCAAGAATTATATGATAAAGTAATTGTAGCAACAGGATCAGTTTGCTATCCTAAAACAGGTAGTACTGGTTTTGGTTATGATTTAGCAAAAAAATTTAATATAGACCTCGTCGATATCAATCCTTCATTAGTCCAATTAAATACTAACCTAGGTATTGAAAAATTATGGAAAGGTATTAGAACCCACGTAAAAGTTAAACATCTAGAAAATGATCAGCTAATCAAAGAAGAAGAAGGAGAAATTCAACTAACCGACTATGGTATAAGTGGTATTTGTATATTTAATTTAAGCAGAAATATAAGTATAGGTTTAAAAAATAATCAAAAAGAAACTATAGAAATAAATTTTGTTCCTTGGGTTTTATCTGATTTACAATCATTTCTAGAAGAACGAAATGTGTATTTACCCAATCGTAATATCACACAATTATGTGATGCTTTCTTAAATTATAAATTACTTTATGCAATATGTAATAAATTAAATATTGATCCTAATAAAAATTGGAATGATTTATCATCAACTGATAAGAAATTATTTTGTCAAAGTCTTAGGGCTATGAAAGTAGATATTGTTGGTACCAAAGGATTTGATAATGCTCAAGTTTGTTCGGGTGGTATTGCTTTAAGTGAACTTGATGAGAAGTTCGCTGCTAAAAAAATAGATAATCTTCAATTTTGCGGTGAGGTATTGGATATCGATGGTGATTGTGGTGGATATAATTTAACAATAGCTATTTTAACAGGTATATTAGCGGGTGAGGCAAGGTGATATTATGCTTATTTTAAAAAATATCAAAGTACCAATAGATAATACTAAGGATTTTAAAGGGATTATTGCCAAATATTTAAATACCTATTTAAAAAATATTATTTCTTATAAAATAGCTAGAGAATCAATTGATGCTAGATCTAATCACGAATTTTGTTACGTCTATGAATTTTTAGTAGAAGTAAAAAACGAAAATAAATATTTAAATAATAAAAATATAAGTGTATATAATGAAACAAAATATGTATTTCCTAAAATAGGAGAACAAAAATTAACAACTAATCCAATTATTATTGGGGCGGGTCCTGCTGGCTTATTTGCGGCATATATGTTAGCAAAGAATGGATATAAACCAGTTCTTTATGAACGTGGCAAAAAAATATCAGAACGAATTAAAGATGTCGAAGACTTCTGGCAAACTGGTAAGCTAAATATTAATTCCAATGTCCAATTTGGGGAAGGTGGGGCAGGTACATTTTCTGATGGCAAATTAAATACTTTAGTTAAAGATAAATTAGGTCGCGGCAAGGAAGCGTTAAAAATATTTGTAGAATGTGGTGCCCCTGAAGAAATTCTTTATAGTAGTCATCCACATATCGGTAGTGATAAATTACGGGAAGTAATTTCCAATATGCGTGAAAAAATTATTTCTTGGGGGGGAAAATTAATTACAACTCATTACTTGAAGATCTGATAATTGAAAAAGATAAAATAACTGGTGTTGTTATCAATGGCGAAAATATTTCTGCTGAAATAGTAGTTTTAGCTATTGGTCATAGCGCTAGAGATACCTTTAAAATGCTTTTAGATAATCACTTAAATCTTGAGGCTAAACCATTTGCTATTGGCATTAGAATAGTTCATCCCCAAAGTTTAATCGATAAAAATCAATATCCAAAGTTGTATAAATCTTTACCACCCGCAGCATATAAATTAACTTATACTAGTGATGATCATCGGGGAGTTTATTCATTTTGTATGTGTCCCGGCGGCTATGTTGTAAACGCTTCTAGCGAATATGGCGGAGTTGTAACAAATGGAATGAGTAACTATCAAAGAGATTCTGGCTTTGCTAATAGTGCTATAATCGTTACTGTTAGTAAAAAAGATTTTGGTGATTATCCTCTTGCAGGTTTAAACTTTATGGAACAAATTGAACGAAATACCTATCAATTAACCCAAGGTAAGATGGCTATTCAGACATTTAAAGACTATGAAAGTAACCGAGTTAGCCCAACTATTTCAAATGTTGATGATTATGCAAAAGGACTTACTTGTCCAATAGATATAAATAAAATATTTCCTAGCTATATAAATAGTGCATTAAAAGATGGTATCAATTATTTTGATACAAAAATATCAGGATTTAAAGAAGGTATTATTTTAGCTCCAGAAACTAGAACATCTTCTCCAGTTAGAATAATTCGTAATGAGAACTCAGAAAGTAACATTTTAGGAGTTTATCCTTGTGTTGAAGGATCTGGATATGCCGGAGGAATTACTACATCAGCAATTGATGGAATAAAAGTAGCAGAAGAGATTGCCAAAAAATACAGTAATGTGATATAATTGACTAGCAAAGCGAGGTGTGAGTGTGAAAACTTTTAAGAAAAACTTACCTGAAGGTGTAAAAAAAGAATTTAGACTTTACAAAGGTGTAAAGGTAAGAGTGGTTAATAAAAATAATAAAAAGAAAAATAAATAAAACTTCAATTTTAAATGAAGTTTTTTCTTTCGCAAAATAATTGACAAGTATCTAATGCTACCTTTATAATTATAATTGAGGTTATGATATGAAAAAATATTTGTATAGTTATATTAAGTATATTGAAGAAAACAAAAAGAAAGTAGATTCAAAAGAAATGCTAACCAAAATTAATTTCTTTCAACACGAAAGATTAATTCATCTGATTGTTACTTTATTTTATGCAATGATGTTTTTAGTATTTTTAGTTTTAATTTCTTTATCTTATGTATTTATCATTCCAGCAGCCTTATTATTAATATTTTTAATATGTTACATAATTCATTACTTTTTACTGGAAAATGGTATTCAATATCTCTACAAATTATATGATGAAGTGAATATTTCACCAAAAAAAGACAAAAAGAGCTAAAAGCTCTTTTTTTTCGACAAAATCTCCTATGGACATAAAGTTGTATCTTGTGTTAGGATACCAACTCGAAGGAGATGATTATATTTTGAAAAAATTTGTTTTTATTATTATTTTATTTTTTACTTTTACTATTAATGGTAAGGCTAGTATCTTTATTGTTGATGACCTAGGTACTAGATACCCTTATGAAGAAAAATTAATATCAGGTAATAATGCTTTCTTACTAGGCGAAGAAATTACTGATAATGTTTTATTAAATAATCTAGCTTACATTTCTCGCTTTAGAAATGACTTAACTTTTCACGCTACAATACAAATGCTAATTTTAAAAAATACCAACCCTAATAGAGAATATTACTTATCCGATGGCTACAATGAAATAGATACTACTAATAACGTAAATTTAATTAATAGTTATTTAGATTCTTATAATATTATTCCAGAATTTGCTTATCAAACACTCGAAGTTAATTATAAAGCTTATTTAACTTTGCAAGATAAAGATATTAATTTTAGTAATTACAATGTTTCAGGAGGAAGTATTAAAGTTTATGGTAATAGTTTTGATCTATCATTACCTGGAGCAGGTTTAAAAATAGTTACTTTTACTTCTAATAATATTAATACTTTAAACAACTATATTTATGCTAACAGCATATATTATCCGGATTTTGAGTTTTATGTTAATGTTTTAGCTAATATTGTTAATTTAAATATCATTACCCCTGAAAATGAAGATTTTTCTTTAAAATATGCCACGTATGATACTAATGATAATTTAATTGATGAGTTTACTATAACCAATAATAATAACCAGATATATTATGAAATAGGTAAAAACGTCTACTTAAAAGAAATAAGTGAATATTCTATTTATGAGCTAGATGAAAATATTTATTTGCCCAGTAATCTAGGTACAAAAACTATAGATGTTAATAAAGAATATAAAACATTTACAGTAACTATTCATTCATTATTAAAAAATATTGCTGCTGAAGATGATACCAAACCAACCATTAGTAATATAACAGTATATGACAAAAATTATAATATTATAGATAATATAACTTGTAATGAAAAATGTACTGTTAAGCTAAAAGCAGGATTATATATTTTTGAAGAAAATTTAACCAAATATAAAGTAAAAGTAGAAATATATTCTGATATGGACATTGAAGTAACTAAATATTTTATAAATGGTTTAATTACAACAGAAAATATAGAAAGTATATCTTTTAATGATAATAATATAACTTTTACTAAAAAAGGAAATATGTTTATCTTTGATGCTCCATTAGAAGCAGATAAATATCAAGTAATAGTATCAGATAATAAAGAAGTTTTAGATCTAACTGATTATAATAATTATGTTAGAATTGAAGAACTAGGCATATTTTATCAATATAGTTTGGATGAAGAAAATAAACCAACTAAACCTGTAGAAGATATTCCAATTATTGATAGTAATAATGATGCAGTTACTATTTTAATACCTGATACCGGACTTGCCCTTTTAAAAGGAGATTATATAATTGTTAAGAAAAAGTATTATTTTAATTACTTTAATAATATTTATTGCTATATTTGTTAGTTTTAAAGAATTAAATAATAGTTCTAGTGAAATTAAAAATAGTCCCTTAGAAATTGATAACTATAGTAAAGAAGAATTTTATGGTTATTTGAAAATCCCTAGCATAAATATGAATTTAGGTTTTTATAATTATGATAGTCCATTAAACAATGTAGAATATAATATCGAATTAATAGAAATCCCTATAGAAGGTAGCTATTTAATTGCTGGTCATTCTGGAGTTGGTGCCAAAGCTTTCTTTAATGATTTACATAATCTCCAAACTGGAGATGATATATATTTAGATATAGAAAATAATACTTATCATTATATAGTAGATAATATATATAGAGTAAAAAAGACTGGTAGTATTAATATAAGTAATGCAGCAAATATGCTTTATTTAACAACTTGTGATCAAATAGTTTCAGGATACCAATTAGTAATTGAAGGAATTAAAGTGTAATATTCCTTCAATTTTTAAATTTTACTATTAATTTAGAAATATATTTGTTATAATTAAATGAGTTAGGAGCAATTACTATGGGAAAAACAAGAAGTGAATTAAGAGAAAAAATTATGGTTATTTTATATCAAATAGATATATATCATGAAAGAAATCTCCCGTATGAAATAGATGAAGTAATAAAAGATAATATCGATATAGATAATGAATTTGTTAAAAGTATCGTTTATGGTGTAGTAACTTATAAAGATGAATTAGATGCTTTAGCTAATTCTTTAATGAAAGATTGGACGATTGATCGCATTGATAAATCAGGTGCTGCAATTCTACGAATGGCTTTATATGAACTAAAATATACTGACACTCCAGAAGTAGTAGTTATTAATGAAGCAATCGAGTTATCTAAGAAGTATTCAGATGAACCAGTTAGAAAGATCATCAATGCTGTATTAGATAAATATATAAAGGGGTAATATGGATAAAGAATACATTAAAATAAGTGAATTAAATAATTATATTAAAAGCATACTTGATAAAGATACCTTTTTAAACAAAGTCTATTTAAAAGGAGAAATAAGTAACTTTAAAAGTCATACAAGAGGGCATCTATACTTTACTTTAAAAGATGATACTTCAAGAATTAGTGCTGTTATGTTTTATAGTAGTGCTGTAAAACTTACATTTACTCCAGAAGATGGGATGAATGTTTTAGTTACGGGGAGAATTTCTGCTTATCCTGCACAAGGAAGTTATCAAATATATGTTGAAGCTATGGAACCAGATGGTTTAGGTGCCTTATATATTGAATATGAAAAGTTAAAGAAAAAACTAGCGGCGCAAGGTTTGTTTGCTCCCGAACATAAAGTACCAATTCCAAGATTCCCTGAACGTATTGGGGTTATAACAGCCCCAACCGGAGCAGCTGTAAGGGATATTATGAGTACGATAAAAAGAAGATACCCAATGACGGAAGCAATTTTATTTCCTTGTTTAGTTCAAGGTAAGGACGCTGCACCTGATATCGTAAGACAAATAAAAAGAGCTGATGCTTATGGTGTTGATACAATCATTGTTGGTCGTGGTGGAGGATCTATCGAAGACTTGTGGGCCTTTAATGAAGAAATTGTAGCTCAAGCTATATACGAATGTAAGACTCCAATAATTAGTGCTGTAGGGCACGAAATCGATTGGACAATCGCCGACTTTGTTGCAGACCTTCGAGCACCAACCCCGACTGGAGCTGCAGAAATGGCTGTACCAACTGTTTTAGATATAAAAACTTTGATTGATAATTATAAAATAAGACTTAATAAAAATATTAAAAATATGGTCAACACTAAATTTATTAAGCTTCGAAGTTTAAGACAAAGTTTCATTCTTAAAAATCCAATGAGTATGTATGAGGTAAAAGAACAAAAACTCGATTCATTAATAGATACATTAAATAAAGATATAAAAAATATTATTAATGATAAGGATAATTCATTAAATAAAATTAAGTTATCAGTAGTATTACAAAATCCGGAGAATTTAATTAAAGATAAAAAAATAAAATTCGATTTACTAGTTAATACATTGAAGTTAGTTAATCCTTTAGGAATACTTGATAAAGGTTATTCATTAGTAGAAGTAGATAATAAAATAATTAAATCGAGCAAAGATGTAAATGTAAGTGATATATTAAGTATTCGTTTACACGAAGGTAGTATTAAAGCTGAAGTAAAAGAAGTAAAATAACAAATTGGTGAAGTGTCCGAAATAATCGGACAGTTGAAATTAAGCTATAAATGTAACTCGTTACAAATAGTAACGGGTTGAAAATAACTAAGGAGGTAAATAATGGAAGAAAAAACATTTGAAAGTGCATTACAAGAATTAGAAACAATTGTTAAAGAATTAGAAAGTGGTAATGTCGATTTAGATAAAGCAATAAATAAATATACAGAAGCTATGAAACTAGCTAAATTTTGTAGTGAAAAATTAAGTGATGCAACAGCAAAAGTAAATAAAATATTAACAGAAGATAATGAGTTAAAAGAATTTAATGCTGAATAAGGAGGATAGTTATGGAAGTTAAAGAAATAACTAATCGGGATGTTGATTTTGCACAGTGGTATACCGATGTTTGTAGGAAAGCTGACTTAGTAGATTATTCTACTGTTAAAGGTAGTATGATAATTAGACCACTGGGTTATGCTATATGGGAAAGTATGCAAAGTGTACTTGATAAAATGTTTAAAGAAACTGGGCATGAAAACGTGCAAATGCCAATGTTTATTCC
>CALVKJ010000026.1 GCA_944332675.1 uncultured Bacilli bacterium | reverse complement strand
TAGCTTTAATTAGAAGAATAATAATAGCAGTAATAATATTCTTTATACCGACGATTTTAAATTTCTTGTTATCCTTAGTGAACGGAGCATCAGAAGCATTTAATGACAATGGATTTACAGGATGTACTGATTGTTTATTTGATCCATTTGGAGATTGCGAAGCTAGTGATATTGGAGAATAAAAAAAACGATTTATAAAAATCGCTTTTTTTGTTGGTTTAATTTGTACTATCAGAAGATTGTTGTAATTGTAGTAATAAATTAGAAATGTAATTTGAATATTGTCTATTTATTTCATCATCTTGGATTTCCATACCATATTCTCTGCGGTAATGTTGTAGAGCATTAACACCTGCATCATCGTTATTATTGATATATTCTTGAGATAAAGTATCAATTATTTCATCTCTTAAATCATCAAGAGATTCTTTGTCATAATTTTGGACTTTTAATATTACGTGATATCCTAATTCTGTAGTTATTACTTCAGTTGAATATTCTCCGACTTCTAATTCTTCAGCGGCAGAAATTAATTCATCATAATTAGAATCATAATCACCATAATTGATTTTTCCTAATGATCCGTTATCATCTTTAGTATCTTCATCTTCGGAATATTCTTTAGCTAATTCTCCAAATACGGTTTCAATATCTTCACCATTTGCTTTAGCTTCATCAAGCTTAGCAATGATTTCTTCAACTTTTGCTTGAGCTTCTTCTTCAGCAGCATCTGTTTCTTCATCAGTAGCATCTTCATCAATATTTGGAGTAATTAATATGTGATCGATTTCCATATCGCCGATGACATCATTATTATAATAATCTTCTATTTGTTCATCAGTTATTTGATCTTTAGCATATTCTTCAATAGCATGGCTTTGAAGGAATGTTATATACCAATATTCTTGAAAGGCTTCCATTGTTTGAAAACCAGTTTGTTGTAAGGTTTCATCTTCTCCACCGTACATTTCGATATAAGCATCAACATAGTAATCCGCTTGTTCATTGGCGGTATCTATATAATCAGGAAATTCTGATTCCAATACATAAGTATCGATCATTGTAATTAAAGTTTGTAATCCATAGGTATCTTTAATTGCTGTATAAAAATCATCGACACTTATCATATCACCATTTTCAAATGATACAATGGCTTCTTGACCATTTTCTAAAGTTGGTATTTTACCACAACCACTTGCTAATAATAAAATAGCACACAATCCAATTATTTTTTTCTTCATAAATTCTCCTTTTCCAAAAATATTATAGCAAGATTTCTATTTAAATACAAGAAAATCACTCAACTTTAGCGGAAAAAAGCACGCACACTTATGGAAACTAACCATAAGATACTAGTGAAAAGACAAATAAAGGAGGAAAGTTTATGAATCATTGTGGAAATGGCCTAGGTGCTGCTATAATTTTAGTATTGTTTATTCTTTTAATAATTATAGTAGGGGCCTTTATTTAAATAGATTAAAGGAGGTTTAAAAATGAGTTGTCCAAAAAACAATTGCGACCCATGTGGTGGTAGTGGATTTACAGCAAGTTATGCATTTATTGTATTAATATTATTTATCCTACTTGCCATTATTTGGGGCGGAGCATTTTATTAAAGAGGGGTTACCTCTTTTTTTTAATCCTTTTTTAGGATATAATACTAATGCGGAGGTATTATATGTTAAGTGTAAAAAATATAACTAAAAAATATGGCGAAAATGTAGCTGTCGATAATTTGTCTTTTACTGTAGATAAAGGAGAAATTTTTGGCCTTCTTGGAGAAAATGGAGCTGGTAAGACAACTACATTTAGAATAATTATGGGACTACTGGAACCTAATGCGGGAGAAGTATCTTTAGATGGTAAAAAAATCGATTATAATGAAACGGATAAAATTGGTTTTGTTACAGAAGAGAGAAGTTTACTTACTAAGTTAACTGTGCAAGAACAAATTGAATTTTACGGAATTTTGAAAGGTATGGATAAAGAAGTAATTGATAAAAGACTTAATTATTGGTTAGAAAAATTCGAAATAACTTCCTATAAAGATAGAAAGATTAAAGAATTATCTAAAGGTAATCAACAAAAGATTCAATTTATTTCGGCAATTATTAATGAACCTAAATTATTGATACTTGATGAACCATTTACGGGTTTAGATCCACTCAATGTAAAACTTATGAAAGATGCAATATATGATTTAAAGAAAAAGGGATGTTCAATAATTTTTTCATCACATCAAATGGAGTATATTGAAGACTTTTGTGAAAAATTGATATTGCTTGTAAAGGGAAAAACTATTCTTAATGGTAAATTATCCGATATAAAAGAAAAATATGCTAAGAAAAATATCTTTGTTAAAGGTAGTGATATCGATATCGATAAGATAAAAAAGATTAGTGGTGTAATAAGCGTTTCAAAAAAGCGGGATGAATTAGTTATTCAAATAGAAAATAAAAATGTTGCTCCGAAAGTTTTTGCTATTGTTAAGAATAGTAATATTACAAAATATGATGTTGCAGAACCTAGCTTAAATGAAATATTTATTGCTAGTGTGGGAGGTATCCATGAATAAGAAATTTTGGTATTTAACTAAACTTAGTTTTAATAAAAAGGTTAAATCTAAATGGTTTGTTATTACAAATGTAATTTTATTGGTAGCTATTGTAGCACTTTTAAATATACAAAGTATTATCGAATTTTTTGGAGGAGATTTTGAATCTAAGACCAATGTGTTAGTAGTTGATAATGCTAATGCCTACGAAATATTTAAAACTAATTTAGAAACTTATGAAAGTGATGAAAATTTTGAAGTTAGTTTAAGTAGCGAAAGTGTTGATGAAATAACTAGTGATTTAACTAATGAAGATTTAGTAGTTGTTTTAAATGCTAATGCGGAAGAATATTTAACTAGTGAAGTAATAAGTAATGAAAAAATCGATTCGTTAACTTATCAAATAATATTACAAGCTCTAAATTCAACAAAAACAACAGTTGGAATGCTTGATGCTAATATTGATCCTAATGTGTTAGCTAGTATATCTACAAGTATTACAGTAGATAGAACGATACTAAATGAAGAAGCTACTACTGATGAAAATATGGATATGGTTATGAGTAGTGTTTTCCCAACTTTAATATTACCATTTTTTATGCTAATTATATTTTTAGTACAAATGGTTGGAGGAGAAATTTGTGAAGAAAAGACAACTCGTAGTATGGAAATAATTATTGCTAATGTTTCACCGAAAGCGCACTTGCTTGCCAAGGTTTTAGCTAGTAATTTATTTGTTTTATTGCAAGGTTTATTGCTCATTATATATGCTGTAATTGCTTATATAATAAGTTTATATTTAAGTGGTAGTGCAGTAGCAGGAATGAGTATTGATTTCGGAAGTATACTTGATGCCTTAAATTTATCTGGAATGAGTAATGCTTTAATACTAGTAATACCTATTACTTTAATAATGATTGTTTTATCATTTGCGGCATATGCGTTAGTGGCAGGAATTCTTGCATCAATGACAGTAAATATTGAAGACTTTAACCAATTACAAACACCAATTGTTCTTTTATCACTAGCGGGTTATTACTTAGCTATTATGGCTGCGATGTTTGATGGATCAATATTTATTAGAATAGTTTCCTATATTCCATTTTTGTCAGTATTTATTTCACCAACATTATTCTTGCTTGGTCAAATAACTATATTTGATATGATTATTTCAATAGTAATACTTATATTATTTATTTATATACTTTTGAAATTTGGCTTAAAAGTATATAAAACAGGAATACTTAATTATTCAAGTGGTAAAGTATGGAGTAAATTATTTAAAGCATTCAGGGAATGATTGTTTTATGGATTGATAGTTTTTATTATCAGTCTTTTTTTAATATAATTGGTTTACAAATGAGATTGTTTATGATAAAATGTAAACTGAAAGAGAAAGTTAACTATGAGCGAAATAGGTAATAATTTAAAAAGGGCAAGACTTATAAATAATATGTCTTTGAGGGATGTAGGGTACAATTTAAATATTTCTGCAACTGCTGTATCTAAATATGAAAAGGGAATTATAGTTCCAGATTCTAAAAGACTAATTGAATTTGCTAATCTTTATCAAGTAAAGGTTAGGGATTTATTACAATCTAAAGAACTTCCTAAGATGAGTTTTAATTCGTTTAGAAAGAAAAAGAGATTAACTGGGAACAGATTAGATATTTTAAAAAACATAATTTTAAATAAAGTTAGAGATTATTTAGAAGTTCTTAATTTAAATCAATATAATCCTAAAAGAATAGTTAAGTTTAAATGTCGTAGCGTAGAAGATGCTGAGGTAATTGCTAGAAAATATAGAGAAATAATTAAAATTTCTGTTATTCAACCTATATCTGATTTAATTAGTATTTTAGAAAATCTAGGTATTATGATAATTCAAATTAAAGATGTTAATAATTATATTGAAGACTTTGATGGTTTTAGTGAAGTGGTCAATAGCATTCCTTTTATTGTTCTTCTGGATAATATTAAAGATGGGGCAAGGCAAAGATTTACTATTGCTCATGAACTTGGGCATTTGGTTATGGATATTGCAGATGGCTTAGATGCAGAAAAGATGTGTCATCGCTTTGCTAGTGCATTTTTGATGCCTAGAGAAAGTGTTATAAATGAATTTGGAAGTTTTAGAAAAGGTATTAGTTTATTTGAATTAAAAGCATTTAAGGAAGAATATAAAGTGAGTTATGCAGCGATTATATACAGATTAAAAGATTTAAATGTAATCTCAGAATATTTATATAAAATGTTAAGTATTGAAATAAATACTGTTATTACTAAAAATGATCCGGAACCTATTAAACCAGAATATTCTAATCAATCTAAAAATATAGTGTATCAATTAGACAGTAAAAATATTATTTCTTTAAATAAAGCATGTGAATTATTGGGAGTATCAGCTTATGAATATAACAGAGAAAATTATAATTACTGATACAAATATAATTACTGATTTAAATAATGCAGGCGTTTTGGAAAAGTTTATTGAACTTGATAATGTTTATGTTGAGTATTAGTAATGAATGATGAGTTTAATTCTAATACATGTGATGAACGTATATTAAAGAAAATGAAAACTATAGATTTTACTGTTGAACAAATGTTAGAATTGGAAAGATTGCAAAGGACAATTAGTAAATTATCACAATATGATTTGATAAATTATATAACTGCTAGAGATTGTGGGGGAATACTTGCAACTGGAGATAAAAGATTAAAAGACTATTCTGAAAGAAATGGGGGTTTAGTAATTAGGACTTTAAAAATAATTGAAATGTTGGTTAGTGATGAAGTTATTACATATAAAGAAGCTATAGATGCTTGTGGTTTATTAAAAATATGTAAGGATACAAGAATTCCTGTTGAAAGTATAGATGCCTTTGTAAATGAGTTAGTATGTAATTATTTGTTAGTAGAAGAAAAAATTGGATAATTATCACATTATCTATTTTTTTCTTAACAAAAAAGTGCAATAAATGCACTTTATGCTGGTAATGGGGTTATATTTAAATCTGTTCCCATACTTTCTAGAATACCTGAATATTTTTCATATATTCGTTTGTAATCACTTAAGTATCTATCATCAGTCATTTTACTAAATGGTATGACAACGTGGCCATCGTGATTAGCGGTATTGATAGGATCCCCATTATATTTGGTAAATATTAATTCACCACCAAGGTTATCAATATCAATTGTTACATCTCCTTCTGGTGTAACTGTTTTTGTTATATCAAGGGTTGCCATAAATCCTACTAGTTTATTGTAATCACCTGTTCCATATTGATTAGATATAAAATTACCTAAAGAATACATAACTAGAGTATCATCAATCCAAGTGATAGGTTGTAAGACGTGAGGGTGAGCTCCTAAAATGATATCGACATCAAGACTTGCTAGATATTCAGCAATTTCTTCTTGACTAGCATTAGGAGTGCTGGCATATTCAACTCCCCAGTGCATTGCCACAATTAAGACGTCAACCTTATCACGAACAGCTTCAATATCTTCTTTTACTTGTTCTTCGTCATAGACATTAAGTAAATAATCTTTGCCAGATGGAACAGGTAAGCCATTAGTGGAAGTTGTATAAGAAAGCATTGCATAAGTAATGTTATTTTTTTCACCAATTATATAGGTGTTTCTATTTTCTTCGCTATCAGAAATACCATTAAAAACAATACCATCTTGTTCTTTTAAATAATTATAAAAATTAAGTATGCCATCTTCACCTTTATCAATTGTGTGATTAGTAGCTGTAGAAATCATATTAAATCCCGCTTTAATCATTGCATCTCCAAATTCTGAAGGGGTAGAAAATCTAGGATAGCCCGAAGGATTTCCACCAGCAATTGGTGTTTCTTGATTGTAGTAAGCAATATCATATTTAGATACGATATCTCTTACATAATCTAGAGCTCCATCAAAATTATATGGACCAGTATCTCTATTTCCGATAGCATATTCCCAATATACAGCATTATGTATTAGGGCATCTCCGGTTGCTAGCATACTAATAGTATATATTTGATCTTCCTCAGGTTCTTTTGAATTGTTATTAGAATTATTACTAGTGCCGGTATTATTTTTAGTATTATCATCATTATTAAATATTTGTTGATAACCAAAATATCCGCCGATACCAACTATTAAAAGTAATATAAGAGTAAATATTACTTTCTTTTTTAACTTCTTTTTTCTTCTTGCCATATTTAATCCTTTATTAATTTATCATATAGTTCTTCTTTACTAAATTTATGAGTTTTATTCATAAAATCTGGTAATAAATGTAGATGGAAGTGTTTTACAACTTGGGCATCTCCGTAGTTTACTAAAAATGTTAGAGCACTTTTATCTAAAGTAGTCATTAATTTAGTAGCATATTTCTTACCAATATCGATAATTTTTAATAATACTTCAGAATCGATACTATAAATATCTTCATAGTGTTTTTTAGGTATTACCAAAGTATGTCCATCGGTATCAGGATATGCGTCCATTATTACCATTACATCATCATCTTCATATAATATTTTAGCATTCTCTTTATGAGTAGCTATTTTACAAAATAAACAATTATCTTTCATTAATCTCACCATTTTAAGTATATCATAATTAGTTGATTATAACAAATGATTGTGTTCAATTATTTAGATATTGCATATATTTAATTAGGAAGGTGATTTTATGTCGAGTTTCAAAGAAATAGTAACAAAAGCTGTAATAGGGAAAGCCAAAAAAAATAGTAGTAATACATTTTCATTGACTCCAGAAGAAATGCCAAATACTGTATTAGGTTGTTGGGTTATAAATCATAAATTTAGTGGAACAAAAGGATCTAATGGAAGTGTTTTAGTAACTGGTTCATTTGATGTCAATGTTTGGTATTCTTATAATGATGATAAGTCTACAGCAGTAACTACTAAAAACTTTACTTATAGTGATACTATGAATATTCCTTTAAAAGAAGATCATAATATAACAGATGCATCAGAAATAATTGTCAGATGTTTACGTCAACCAACGGTAGCTAATGTTAATGTAGAAGGTGGAGAAGTTAAACTGGATATTGAAAAAGAACTTGGTGTAGAAATTGTTGGAGATACAAAGGTGAAAATAAGTGTAGAAGATGACGAAGATGATTATGATGAAATATTTGATGAAGTAGATGATCCAATATTAGATGAAATTAATGAAGACTATTTAAATGAAGCATCAAATTGATGCTTTTTAAATGTTGTAAAAGTAATATGCGTCAACAAAAAAAGGTTGACACATACTCTTTATTATGATAAATTATTTATAGCTTAATGAAGGAGGAGAGAATATGGCTGTAAAATTAAGATTAAAAAGAATGGGTGCTAAACAAAAACCATTTTATCGTATTGTAGCTGCAGATTCTAGAAGTCCTAGAGATGGACGTTTTATTGAAACTGTTGGAACTTATAATCCAGTAGCTAATCCTGCGGAAATAAAAATTGATAAAGAAGTAGCATTAAAATGGTTAAATAACGGAGCACAACCAACTGATACTGTTAAAACACTTCTTAAAAATGAAGGCATTTTAAAAGAATTCAACGAAGCAAAAAAGGGTAAATAATTATGACGATTGTAGAATTTACAGACTTTTTAGTTAAAGCTTTAGTTAAAGAACCAGAACTTGTTAAAGTTGAAGCGTTTGATTCAGATGAAGATACACAAATAATTGAAATAATTGTTCCTGAATCAGAAATGAAAAATATCATTGGGAAGAATGGTAAAAATGCAAGTAGTTTAAGAACAGTTATTCAAGCGTTTGCTTTAGCTAAAGGATTAAATAAAGTAAAAATTAATATTGATGCTTATTAAACATTGTCAGTCAAATGACAGTGTTTTTTAGTTTATATTTTTATTTTTAATAAATTCAGTGAGCATTTTTGTAAGTGCTCTTTTTTCTATACGGGAAACATAACTTCTCGATATTTTAAGTTCTTTAGCAATTTCTTTTTGAGTCATTTCTCTTGTATTATATAAGCCATATCTTTTAATAACTATTTCTTTTTCTCTTTCGTTTAAGATCTTTAAATATTTATTTAATAATGAAACATTATTTTTAATTTCTAAATCATCAAAGAGATCTCTTTGTTTATCTTTAATTACATCAATTAAGTTAATTTCATTTCCTTCTTTATCAAAGCCAATGGCATCATTTAAGGACACAGTAATTCCTTGCTTTTTTTGCGAACGAAAGTGCATTAAAAGTTCGTTTTGAATACATCTGGCGGCGTATGTGGTAATTCTAGTTTGATATGTTTTTTTGTAAGAATCGATTCCTTTTATTAAACCGATGGTTCCAATACTTATTAAGTCATCAGTATTATCTTTACTATCAAATTTTTTGACAATGTGAGCTACTAATCTTAAATTGTGTTCGATAAGTTTATTGCGAGCAAGGGAATCTCCTGCAAGCATTTTATCTATGCATTCTTCTTCTTCCTCTGTGCTTAATGGTTCTGGAAATATAGAGTTAGAATAACTTCCTGTAAAAAATAACATATCTTTAATAATATTTAACAAATTTAAAAACATAATTTACCTCTAATAAAGCTTATTTGAAAATTCTGATAATATGATTAGTTTAAATTTCCTTTTTTCCGTGTTATACTATAAGAGAATGGAGAATTTGTATGATAAAAAAATTAATATTGGTTGATGGAAATAATTTAATGTTTAGAAGTTATTATGCTACTGCTTATAGTGGTAATATGATGAAGAATTCTAAAGGACTGCCAACTAACGCATTGTTTGGTTTTGTTTCAATGATTAATAAGATAATTGCTGAAGAAAATCCAACATATATGGCTGTTGCGTTTGATATAGGGAAAAACTTTAGAAAAGAAAAGTATGATTTTTATAAGGAAGGTAGAGTAGATACTCCGGAAGAATTAAAGATTCAAATGCCTATTGCTAGAGAAATACTCGATTGTATGAATATTAAGCATTTTGAACTTGCGCCATATGAAGCAGATGATATAATTGGAACTATTGCTAAAATGACGGAAGAAGATCCTGATTTTGCTTCTGTAATTGTTTCAAGCGATAAGGATTTACTCCAACTTATAAGTAGTGAAACAGAAGTAAAGCTTTTAAAACAAACAGGATTTATTAGATATAACTATGATACATTTGCTTCCGATTATAAGATTGAACCAATTAGAATAATCGATTTAAAAGCTTTGATGGGAGATGCATCGGATAATATTCCAGGAGTAAAGGGAATTGGTGAGAAAACAGCCTTAAAATTATTACAAGAATATGGTTCATTAGATGGGGTTTATGAAAATATTGATAAAATAAGTGGTAAAGTAAAAGAAAAATTAGAATTAGGTAAGGAAAGTGCTTATATGAGTAGAGATATAGCTACTATCTATAGGGATGTTCCTCTTAATATTACTTTAGAAGATTTGAAATTTAATTTGGACGATGATACTAAGTTAAAAGAAAAATATCAAGAATTAGAATTTTTCTCCTTACTTAAAACGAGTGTGGTACCCAAAAAAGAAAAAGACATAAGTTATAAAACTATTACATCATTAGATGAATTAATATTAGGTGAAAAGATAGCTTTATACTTAGAACTGGATAGTGAAAACTACCATATAGCTAATATTATTGGTATGAGTATTACAGATGGAGTAAATAATTATTATGTAAATAAAGATTTAGTAATACCTGTTTTAGAACAAATAAAAGAAAAAGAAATAATTACTTATGATTTAAAAAAGGTAATATGTGCATCTCACATATATGTAAATGGGATATTTGATGTGATGATTGCAGCATATGTACTAGGGTTAAATCAAAAAGATGATATAGCATATTTAGCTAATCAATATGATGAAGATATAGCTTTTTATGATGCCTTAAAGAAAACTAATTTTATCGATATTAAAGAAATAGTGAAAAAGAGTTTGTTTTTATTTAGAATTGCTCCAAAATTTAAAAGTGAAATGGAAAGTGAAGGGGATTATCAATTATTTGAGTCGATTGAAATGCCTTTAGTGAGTGTTCTTGCAGATATGGAAATGACTGGTATTAAAGTTGAAAAATCTGTACTTGATGATATGCAAGGAGAAATTGAAGTAAAAATAGAACTTTTAGAACGCGAAATTTATAATTTAGCAGGTATGGAATTTAATATTGGAAGTCCTAAGCAACTTGGAGAAGTACTTTTTGATAAATTACAGCTAGCTAAGGGAAAGAAAAACAAGACAGGATATAAAACTGATGTTAAAGTTTTAGAAAAATTAGCCGAAAAGTATCCAATTGCGGAGAAAATATTAGATTATCGAGCTTTAACTAAATTAAATAGTACATATATTGCGGGTCTTAGTAATTATATTTTAAGTGATGGCAAGATTCATACGATTTATAAACAAACACTAACAAGAACTGGTCGTCTTTCATCAGTGGATCCTAATTTACAAAATATTCCTGTTAGAGAAGAGTTAGGAAGAAAAATCAGAAAAGCTTTTGTGCCAGTTAATGATTTATTACTTAGTGCTGATTATTCACAGATAGAACTTAGAATACTTGCTCATATTTCTAAATCGAAGGGATTAATTGAAGCATTTAAAAATGATGCGGATATCCATACAAAAGTTGCAAGTGATATTTATGGAATACCAGTTGATGCTGTAACTAAGACTATGCGACGTACTGCTAAAGCAGTTATATTTGGAATTGTCTACGGTATTAGTGGCTTTGGTTTAGGAGAAAACTTACATATATCCCGCAGAGAAGCTGATGAATTTATTGAAAAATATTTTGAACTTTATCCAGAAGTCAAAAAGTATACAGAAGATATAGTCAAGTTTGCTAGTGAATTTGGTTATGTTAAAACGCTTTTTGGTCGCAAGAGAGTGATAGATGAGATCAAAAATCCAAATTATATAATTAAAAGTACTGGTGAGAGAATGGCAATGAACACTCCAATTCAAGGAACTAGTGCGGATATTATGAAAATGGCTATGATTAATGTCCATAATAGATTTAAACGGGAAGGTATAACTAGTAAGATATTATTACAAGTTCACGATGAAATCATCGTCGATGTTAAAAACAGTGAACTTGACTTAGTAAAAAAAGTTATCAAAGAAGAAATGGAAAATGTCTATAAACTAGATGTTCCCTTGAAAGTAGAAATTGATACAGGTATCAATTGGTATGAGGCAAAATGATAGAAAGAGTTATAGAAAAATATAATTATCCAGATGATTTAGCAAATTTCTTGCGAGATTTATATCCTTGGTTAATTGAATATTTTGGTAGTGATAAAAAAGATATAATTGATGCTATGTTTTTAGATACACCAATTTTTACTAATACAAATAGTTATGAAATAGTAAAAAAATATGGGGATTTAGAAAACCTAGGTATAGTAAAAGAAGATGATTTTAAAAGATCTAGTGGAGTATGTTCTTTTGATGTAGATGTAGTTTATGAAAACAAAGAATTTAAAATACGTAATTATAAAAGAGCAGTTAGTGTTGCAAGGGATCTATCTTTAGACTATATTAAATCTGGCTTAATTCACGAAATTTGCCACGCTATTAAAACTTATTACAATGGTTTTGTCATTTTGGGCGACATATTAATTGAAAGAGATGGTTTAATTATTCGAAGAAGCAAATTAATTAATGATACTGATAGAGTAAGAAAAGTATTTTTAGAAGAACATAATGTAGCTTTTGAAGAAGGCCTTAATTCTTTAGCGGAAGAATGGTTAGCTAAAAAAGTAATTGATCCCGATTATGAAGTGAAAGGTTATGGTTTAATCACTCAAATGGCTAGAAATGTAGTTCGTGGATTAGATTGTTTACCAGAATTAATAAATGCTCAAATTTATAAAACAGATGTTGATTTTATTCCCGAATATGAAAAATTAATGGCTATATCTGATTTAATATATCAAAAAAATTTAGAATTATTTGAAGCTATATTTGATAAAGAAAAATTCAATAAAATAAATGCAGAACTTCAAAGTATAATAATTAATGATTACAATCCATTAATAAAAGAGATTATAACAACTAAAGTAGAAAGGTGATGTTTATGCCAGAGATAGCAGAAGTTGAAACAGTTAGAAATACTTTAAAAAATATGATATTAAATAAGAAAATAAAGAGTGTTAATGTAATATATCCCAAAATGCTTGAAAGCGATGTAGAAGAATTTAAAAAATTACTTCCAGATAAGAAATTTATAGATATTAAAAGAATTGGTAAATGGTTAATATTTGATTTGGGAGAATATTATTTGCTTAGTCATTTACGGATGGAAGGAAAATTTTTTGTTAAAAATAGCGAGGAGGAAATAAATAAACACGAACATATAATTATTACATTTACTGATGGTACTGATTTAAGATATCACGATACTAGAAAGTTTGGTAGAATGAATTTAATTAAAAAAGAAGATTTAAATAGTACTGAGGCAATAAAAAAGCAGGGTATTGAACCAATAAGTGATGAGTTAACTAAAGAGTACTTATATGATAAAATTAGCAAAAAACATCTACCGATGAAGACAATACTTTTAGATCAGACAATTATTGCAGGTCTTGGTAATATCTATGCTGATGAAGTTTTATTTGCATCCCAAATAAATCCTTTAAAAAAAGGTGTAGATGTAACAATGTATGAGTGTGAAAGAATAAGAAAGTCTTCTAAAAAAATAATCGAAGAGGCAATTAAGTATGGGGGAACAACTATAAAAAGTTATACTTCTTCTTTAGGGGTTACTGGTAGATTTCAACAATTCTTACAAGTTCATAAGAAAGAAGGAGAATCGTGCAAGATATGTGGAACTAAAATAGAGAGAATAAAAGTTGGTGGTAGAAGTACATACTTTTGCCCAAAATGTCAAGAAATGTAAGTTTACATTCGTTCAACCCGTAGGGGTTGATTTTTTTTTTTTTTTTTGGTATTATGGGAAATATAGAGAGTATGTGTGAAAAAATGAGGCAGTTTATTTGACGTCAATTTACAATATTCCTCAGAAAGGATTGGAGAAAATGAAGAAGAAATATTTAATTATTAGTATAAGTGTTTTGCTTGTATTATCTACTTGTTTATATGTATTTATAAGTGATAATACAGAAAAAGTAGTTATAAGCAGTAATAAGGAAAGTAACAGAAGTGTAGTTAATACTAATGCACTTACAATGATGTATGAAACAGAGGCAGATAGTGGAGAGTATCAAGTTAGTAGTGATACTTCTTGGTCAACTGATGGATATACATTTAATGAAACTTTGTCAAAGTGTGAAAATGGAAGTACTCTTACTTGGGACAATGAAAATAAAAGAGTAGTTGTATCAACTTCAGTTTCTGATAAGTGTTATGTTTACTTTGATAAAGAACCAGATGATATATATTTAGCAAGTTATATAACAAGTCTATATACAACAGATGGAGAAAATGGATTATATTATCACGATGCAGATTTAGCAAATGGAGCAGGGGATAATAGCTATCG
>CALVKJ010000025.1 GCA_944332675.1 uncultured Bacilli bacterium | reverse complement strand
TACCGAAATCATCTATTTGCATCCATTGCCTAAATTCTCTCTTTTTTATTTAGTCCTTGACATTGGGTACATTTTAAATGCGATATCAGTTTTCTATTTGTTCTTTACAATAAGCTTCTTTTAAATCTAGATTGGTTTGATATATTTCATAAATAGATTCACTTATGTTTCTAGTTTGTTCAAACATATATTCTTCTTCTGGCCCATATAAAGTAAATATAGATATTAAATATGGAGATTTAGTGTTATAAATTCCTATGTCGTTATAATTTACTTCGTAATATCCATATTTATGTAAAAAGGTTACATCATCAAAGTTAAGGCTATTGAAATAAGTGTTATTCATTGCTTCAATTAAAAGATTGGAATATTCATCATCAACTTGAATAAAATCATATACATATTTTAATAATTTGTTGGTATCTGTTACAGTAAGGTAACTAAATCTATTTTCTTCAGAAATGTTTAGATTGGTATCAAAAAGGTTTTTAGCATATTTTTTTAAGGTATTAACTCCAACATAATCACTAAGCATCATATATGCACCATTATCACTTACTGCAATGCTATAGTAGATTAAATCTCTTAAAGTTATTTCTTCACCGACGGTTCTAGTTGAAAGTAATCTTCCTTTATATAGAGAATAATTGTATGTATAAGTTATTGTTGTATCTAAGTTTATATCTCCAGTTCGAGCATTTTCAACTAGATAAGTTGCTAAGTATAATTTTATTATGCTGGCGCCATAAAATGAAGCATTTTCTCTATTAGTTAATGTATAATTGTTATTAATATCTTCAAAGTATATTGCGGCATTCGTAGTTTCAAGTAATTCTTCAAATAATGTATCAATTATTTCATCTTTATATGGGGTATTCATGCAAGTATTATATTTACGTTCTCTTTCTTCTTTTTCTTTTTTTTCTTGTTCTTCTTTTATTTCAATTAGTCTTTGTTCTTCGTTGTAAGCAACAGTGCGATATTGAAATATGATAGTAATTGTTAAACCTAAAATTATTATGAATATTAGACATTTTAATGCTTTAGGCTTTCTTTTAAACTTCTTTTTCACAGTTATCTAAAATAGATAAATATAAATACTGCAAGAACTACACAATATATGGAGAATTTCCAGAGTTTACCATTTTTGACCCAGGAGCTTAACCATTTATAAGAGAAGTAGGTAACTATACCAGCAGCAAGCATTCCTGTTAGATATGGAACAATCATACTTGTTAGTTCACTGGTACTTGCTAGATCACTTACTCCAAGGATCATCGTAGCAACACTTACAGGAAAATATAAAATGAATGTATATTTTAAAGCGGTATCACGTTTTAAACCACAAAGCAAGCAAGCAACTAAAACTGTTCCACTTCTACTGATACCAGGAATAATAGTTACAGCTTGAAGAAGACCAATTAATATGGCATCTTTTAGAGTTATGTCATAGTCGTCCTTAGTACCTTTCATATTACGAACTATAAATAAGGCAAGAGCAGTTATTAAAAATGCTATAGCTAATCCATTTAATGAATATAAATTTTCAATTTTATCTTTAAATATTAAACCAGTTATACCAACAGGTATGGTACTTAAAATTACGTATATGCAATATTTAAATTTTTTTAGATTTTGCGTTCGTGTTTCTTTTTTAAAAATATATGAAAAGAAAGCAATCACTAATTCCTTAATATCTTTCCAAAATATGATAAAAATAGCTATAAATGAACCAAAGTTAGAAATAATTTCAAAGTTTAAGGTATTAAATAGATTTGTGTTAAAAATATTTTTAAATAAGTATATATGACCACTACTAGATATGGGGAGTGGTTCTGTTATACCTTGGATAATTCCTAAAATAATGTAAGTAATTATATTCATTTTATTCACCAATATAATTATATAGCAAAATATTAAAAAATGCACTATAATTTATTTGAGGTGCAAGATGGCTGGAACATTGACACATTTTAAATTTATGGAAGATTTAGCTAAAAAAATAGATTATGGGGATAATAGAAATTTATTTTTTGTATCTGGTCAAGGACACGATTTATTATATTTTATTAAATTAAAGGATTATAGAAATTTTGCTAAGCAAAGTGTAATTGCTAAAATTATAGCTAGTAGTAAATTTAAAGTGTTAGTTACTAAATGGCAAAAAGAAGTGCTTAGGACAAATAATAAAGAACTAGAGTGTATTTTATATGGTTATATTGCTCATCACGTGCTAGATTCTTATATTCATCCTTGGATTAATTATGATTGTGGATGTTATTTAAATAATGGAATCCATGAAATGCTTGAAAGTGTTTTAGATGTATTAATTTATGATCCATATAAGTTCAATGTTCCTAAAATAAGTATTAGTAAGGATACAATCGCTATTATAAATTCTTTATTTAATGATGTATATAATGTTGAAAATGTGGGTACATTGTTTAGTAAGGGTATGAAAAATATAAGAGGTTTTATAAAAATTTATCGTAGGGATAAATTTGGTATTAAAAGAATTGGTTATAAAATAATTGATAAAATGACTAAGAAAGATTATAAAAAGTATACTTTCTTATCTTTTAATTATTCTAATAAAGAGAAGATAAGGATTCGTGAAAAGTATTTAGAAGAATTTAAGATGTTGTATGATAAGGCTCTAGATGAAAGCGTTGGGTTAATAAACAAAATAAGGAGTAATTTAGCTAATAAAAAAATTGCGGATATCGCATTTGATAAATCCGCAATTTAATTTTTTTCTACCTCATAGTCGTAGCCGAATGTATCAACAGTAACACTAGTTATGGTTATGTTTTCTTCGAGTGCTCCAGTTGTATCATTAGCTACTTCTTCAGTTTCAGCAATTTCTTCGATAATATCCATACCTTCGATAACCCGACCAAATCCAGCGTAAAGACCATCTAAAGATCTTTTAGCAGAGTCATCTAAGACTATGAAAAATTGACTGCCTGCTGAATCATAATCAGAACTTCTAGCCATTGATATAACTCCTTTATCGTGCAATAAAGTATTTTTATTATAGCCATTAGCTTCAAATTCACCATCAATGGTATATCCAGGTCCACCAGTTCCATTGCCATCAGGATCTCCACCTTGTAAAACAAAACCAGGAACTAAGCGATGAAAAGTAAGTCCATCATAAAAGCCGCTTTCAATTAAACTTACAAAATTAGCAACAGTATTTGGAGCATATTCCGGATATAGTTCAATCTTTATGGTTCCGTAATTTTCAATTTCCATAGTAACAATTGGATTATCTGTAATAGCTTGTTCATTATTTGAACAACCAGTTAGTAAAAATATACTAAACAAAACAAAAAAACTTCTAAATATTTTTTTCATAACATCTCCCATATAATTTTAACATATATATTTTATTATGAGAATATTTTATTTAGTATCAGGTATAATTTGTTGCAGTATAGCTTTATTTTTAATAATTATTTATCTTAATTTGTTAGTGATCGGGTATACATTTTTAGAATTTGTTTATTTTATTATTAGTAGAGGAATTTTTATTTTGTTTCTAGTAGGTTTGTTTTTGATTTATAAAGGATTGGAGCGGATAATAAAAGATGAATTATTACTACGATATAATGGCAAATTTAGAAGATAATAATTATATGTTTTATGAATGGGATGAAAGTGATAATATTGAACTTATTAAAAAAATTCCTATTTTCCAAGTAACTACAAAAGTATTAAAAGATTTTATAAATAATGATATATCTGTTACAAATGAATTTTTGGATTTTATCCATAATAAAACTAAATTAAAAAAAGAAACATTAGAATATTTAGCTTTATTTGCTAGTAAAAATGGGGCAATTATAATTGAATTTGCTAATGATGGAACGAGCATTGCTAGAAGTTTTTTACAAGTTAGTGATGAATGTAATGTTTTAGAAGTACTTTATACAATACCTATATTAAAAATGGATTATAAGATTTTAAAAAAGATAAAGTATAGTAAAGATTTAAGAATAGAAAAAAAGATAAAAGATTTTATTAATTTAGAAATCAATACTTTATATAATAATAAGGATTTAGAAAAGATAGTATTTTTATATAATGAGTGGTTTTATAAAAGTAAAAATAATGTAGCTGAAATGATTAAAGATATGCAAAATAAATTAAAGTTAGGAATTACGGATGTTGAATTAAAAATATATAATTTAATAAAACTTAGTTATAATAATGTATAAAATTTTAGTTTATGGTAACAATAGTAGTGTAAGGATGGTTGTAATGAAGAAAATATTAAAAGTTATGCTAGTTATGGTTTTTGCCATTACTTTAGCGGGATGTAGTTGTATGCAAAAAAGTGCTAAAGATCGGGTGGAAGAATTTTTAGATCAATATCGTAATTTAAGTGCCAATGTTTTAGGGGATCTTGATGAAGTAGTTGAAACTGAAACTGATTTAAGTGAAGAACAAAAAGATAGTTATCGTGATGTATTAAAAAAACAATATTCTGATTTAAAATATGAAATTACAAATGAAGAATATGATGGTGATACAGCAGTGGTAGAAGCTAAAATTACCGTATATGATTTATATAAGGCTCAACGTGATGCAACAGAATATTTAAATGAACATCGTGATGAATTTAATGATGAAGAAGGAAATTATGATAGTTCTAAATTTATGGATTATCGTTTAGAACAAATGCAAAAAACAACCGATATTGTAGAGTATACGATTACATTTAACTTAACTAAAGATGATGATGACAATTGGCAAATAACAGAACTTAGTCAAGAAGATTTAGAAAAGATTCATGGCATATATAATTATGATAGTGAGTAGTATAAATTTATACTACTTTTTAATTGTATTTTAAACTTTTAGAGGGACTATATTTAGGTAATTCATAAGAATAGTGGATGATGATAGTAAGACTATCTGCAAATTTTTCGCTGATGCTTGCATCTTTTTTTTCAATTTCCGCAAAGTCATGTTGAGCTTTTTCTTTCATTTCCTCACTTGGTAATTCGTTAAAACTAAGAAGTAGTTCTATATCTTTGAAGTTTAAATCCTTTAGTTCTAAAATTAAATAGTTGTCCCAAAGTTTTTTTAAGCAGCGATAAATATTGAAAAAATTATAATTGCCATTAAATATTTGAAAAGAAAATTCAGAAACAAATTGTTCGATGTCAGCGTAAATTCGAGCTTTAAATTCTGGAGAAATAAAACTTAAATCAAAGTTTTCTAAAACTAGTTTTATAATATATTTAGGAGGGATACCTTTAGTATCTAAAGCATAGGTAATAGTTTTTAATACGTTTTCTTGTAGGAAAAATTCGGCATAACTAGTTAATTTAAAGAAAGATACTTTATAATCAATTATGTTATTAACTAAGTCTTCGATAAAAATTGGGTTGGCATTAGTAAAAGTAGGACCCATTTTATAGGCGATTATGGTATAAATTACTAACCAGTTTGTATCTTTTAAATCTATATTTCTAAAGTAAGTATCTTTAATAGCAAACCAGGAATCATCTGGAAATGAATCGATAATATTATTAAAAATAATTAAATATATTTCATCTATTTGGGTAGTGCTGTTTACACTATTTTTAAGTCTATATAAATTAAATTGGAAGTAGTCGACGATTTTATTTTTTTTCATATTTTCTTCTCCGAGATAAAGGTAAGGGGATAATTCTTTCTTTATATTCTTTAATTATTTTTAAACATTCTCTAATTATACTTACTGAATCATATGATGTATCTTCGCTAGCTAGAAGTTTTTCTTTTAAGGTTGCAATTAAAGCTTGATCATTAGTTTCAATATAGTCTTTTAAACTGTTTATTAATTCAAAATCAGCGATAGTAAAAGGAAAACCTTTTTTATTTATCTTCTTCATTTTTTGAAAAAGTGTTATATAAATATCTTCTAAAGTAGAACATTTATTAAAAAGAATTAAATAATTTTCATTTAATAGTTTGTGTAATAATTTTAATACTTTGTTATATTCGCGGTCATTTAAATTATTGATATTAAAAAAGGTAATTAACATATCGAATAAAGATAAGTAGCTATGTTCGTAAGAATTAGCATCTATGTTTATTATAAGAGAATAGATTGGTTCACTCAAGAAAAATTGGGCATATTTAATATAGTTTTGGGGGGATACTTCTTTTATTGTTAAGGCGGTACATAATTCAGAAATGTAATATTTATCTTTGGTGAATAAAGTATTTTTAAAATGGGCTGCTAGAATATAAAAACAAGCTTTATCTACTAATTCATCAGCTATGTGATCAAGATATATAAAGAACAAATTTTCATCGATGTCATCTGGGAAAGTTCGCAATACTTTTTCCAAAGCTTTATATAATAAAATATCTTCTTTTCTAAAATCCTCAGCTTTTAAAAAAGCGTCTTTTATTTGATAACCGTGAAACTTAGCTCTCGAAACAATCATAAAAACCACTCCATAAAACATATTTTAGCATAGAATTCATATCTTTTTATAGGGGTAATCGTATGAAAAAGTTAATTTTTTTATTGCTTATGTTGTTTCCTTTCAATGTTAAAGCGATTAGTGCTAGTAGTAGTATTGTAATGGATTTAGATAATGGGCGTGTTTTATATCAAAATAATATATATGAAGAAAGACTGATTGCTAGTATTTCTAAAATTATGAGTGCTATAGTAACTATTGAATATGCTGATTTGGATAAAGTTGTTACAGTGGGTGAGGAGATTTTAGAAGCTTATGGTAGTGCAATATATATTGAACTTGGGGAAAAATTAACTTTACGCGATTTATTATATGGGCTGATGCTTCGAAGTGGTAATGATGCTGCAGTGGTAATAGCTAAAAATGTTGCAGGAAATATGGAAAACTTTGCAATGCTTATGAATGAGATGGCTAGCAAAATTGGAATGAATGATACGTATTTTTATAATGCGCATGGATTAGAAGAAAGTGATGGGGCTGGTAATACCTCAACTGCATACGATATGGCTTTACTTACAAAATATGCAATGGCTAATGCGGAATTTAGAGAAATTTTTGGTACTAAGAAATATAGTGTAAAAACAAATTATAAAACTTATTCTTGGACTAGTAAAAATAAACTAATTCATAGTTATGATTTTATAACTGGTGGTAAGACGGGATTTACGGAAAAAGCCCGGAGAACACTTGTTACTACAGGAAGCAATAATAATATAAATTTAGTAGTTGTTACACTTAATGATCCTAATGATTTTGCGGATCACATAACTTTATATGAAAAAATATTTCGGGAATATGAAGCTGTTAAAGTAATTGATAAAGATAACTTTTCTATTAAAGAAGATAATGTTTATAGTGATGATACTTTATATGTATCAGAAGATATTTATGTACCAGTAACTAGTAGTGAGAAAAAAGATTTAAGAATTGAGTATCAATTATATAAAAATAATACTTATATTGATGGCGATAAAGTTGGAAGCGTCAAAGTATATTTGCGTGATGAACTCATTAGAGAAGAAAATGTTTATGTTTTGGTTGATGAAGGTGATACTAAAAAATTAACGTGGTGGGAAAAGTTCTTGAGGTGGATTAAATGGTAAGCTATATTTGGTTTTTCTTAATTGTTATTGGGATAGTTTTTTCTCTACTTACAGGGCGTTTAGATATTATAAATGATAGTATTTTAACTAATGGTAGTAAGGCATTAGATTTAATGATGTCAATTTTACCCATTATTGTTCTATGGACTGGTATTATGAAAATTGCCGAAGAATCGGGGTTATTACGGAAATTTGCTCGATTGGTGGAACCGCTTTTATCGAAGCTGTTTCCGAGTGTTCCTAAAGATAATCCAGCTTTAGGTTATATTGCTTCAAATATCGCCGCAAATATGATGGGATTGGGGAGTGCTGCAACACCATTTGGTTTAAAAGCGATGAGTGAATTACAAAAAATAAATGAAAAAAAGGATACAGCAAGTGTTGCAATGATTACGTTTTTAGTACTTAATACAGCAGGAGTTACGATAGTGCCGACGACGGTTTTAGCTTTGCGGATTGCGCACGGATCCGCTAATCCCTCGGAAATTATCTTGCCAGGAGTTATTGCAACATTTTGTTCAAGCATCGGCGGATTACTACTAGATTATTACATACGCAAAAGGAGTCGCAAATGAATACTTTATCAAAAATAGTTATACCAGTTTTTGCAGTTTTTGTAATATTTTATGGTTTTAAGAAAAAGGTGAGTATATATGATGCCTTTTTAGAGGGTGTCAAAGAAGGTTTAGCAATATCATTTAATATTTTTCCTTCAATTATAGCTATGGTTTTTGCAATCAATATATTTTTAGATAGCAATTTTGTTTATGATGTTTTAGGATTTTTTAAACCAGTGTTAGAACTTATAAATATTCCTATAGAAATTATGCCGATGGCTTTACTTAGACCGATTTCAGGAACTGCTACTCTTGCTATAATGAATGATATTTTTATCAATTTTGGACCAGATTCCTATGCGGGAAGACTAGCAAGTGTTTTACAAGGTTGTACCGATACAACAATTTATGTATTAGCTTTGTATTTTAGTTCGATAGGAATTAAAAAGACTAGATACTCTTTACCTGTAGGTTTATTTGCAGATTTAGTAGGAATTACAGTTGCTTTTCTAATAACGATGTTATTTTTTTAAAATATGTGGTATACTTAAAGTGGTGGTTTATATGGAACGCTTGCAAAAAGTAATTGCATCGTATGGTTATATATCAAGAAGAAAAGCCGAAGAGTTAATTAGAAAACAAAAGGTAATGGTAAATGGAAAAATTATTACAGAACTTGGTACTAAAGTATCTCCAAGTGATGTAATTAGTATCGATGGCGTTATAATTAATAAAGATGTAAAGCATGAATATTATATTTTGAATAAACCACGGAGTGTAATAAGTAGTGTAACTGATGAAGCTGGAAGAATTACGGTTGTCGATTTAATAGATACAGAAGCAAGAATTTACCCGATTGGCCGACTTGATTATGATACAACAGGTCTTATAATACTTACAAACGATGGTGATTTTGCTAATGCTATGATGCATCCAAGTATGAATATTGAAAAAACATATATAGCTAAATTAGATAAGGTTTTTACAAAAGAAGATATTTTAGCAATAAAGAAAGGAATTACCATTGATAAGAGAAAAGTAGAAGTTAAAAAATTTAAAATTAAGAAAAGGGACTTAGAGAAAAATACGGATATAGTTGAAATAACGATAGTTGAAGGAAGAAATCATATTATAAAAAAATTATTTAAAGAACTAGGAATAAATGTCTTGAAATTAAGCCGCATTGCTTATGGCTTTTTAGATATAAAAAATTTGAAATCGGGTGAATACCGTCCTTTAACTATTAAAGAAATAAAAAAATTATATGCGCTAGCTAAGAAGTAGGGACTTTTTAGCTTTTTTGTAAACAGGAACTAGGAAAGGAATTTATGAAAACAGAAATTGATTATTCAGCAGTAACAAACAAAGAAATTGAATCCATTATGGATAATGTAAGAAAGGAAAATAGCCCATTTATTATCGAGATATATAAGTATTTAAGAAAACTTAAAGAAAAAGATTTAAAAAATAATATTGTTGTTTATGATAAGGATGAATTTAAAAACTTTGGTTTTCGAGATAATAGCATTGCTAGAGTAGTAACTAGGTATAAAGATATAATGCTTTGTGTTGATGTCTATGAAAAATATAATGATAAAAAAATTATAAAGAATATGATGGTATTTGCAGAAGTTATTCACAAAGTCGCCGCCAAAATAGATTTGGATAGAGTAATATTTGTAAGAATATTTAAAAAAGGTAGAGTTGATAAGGATACCGGTTTTAAAGTAGAACGTGGTTATTTAGATAAATATCGCGAATTTAATGAAGATATATTGGACTTGCTTACCATCTCTTTAGAAGAAATAGATATGAGCAAGGAAAATGAAGTTACTAAAATAATGCAATATTGGCAATAAAAAATGACTAGTTTTTTAACTAGTCGTTTTCATTTTCGTTATCTTCAACTATTTCGATAGCTCCGACTGGGCAAGAAGCTATAGCGTTTTGTAGAGCATCAGATTCAAGATTTTCATTGCTTATTGCGTGAGATAGATTGCCTTCAAAATCAAAATGTTCACTATCTATAGCAATGCAAGCTCCACAGCCGATACATTTTTCATCAACAACTATTTTTTTCATGTGTTTCCTCCTTGTATAATTATAGTAAATAGATTTTTAAAAATCAATGATAAATATTTAAAAATTAGTGATTTTATGTTATCATTTTGATAGAGGTAGCGTTATGGATTCGAGAATGAATAAATATAGTGAAAAAGATAATATGTCTAGAGTATCAAGGAATCATCAATTATATCAAGAAATTAATGATAGTGAACTTGATAGTTTTAGTGTGAAAAGTAATGCAACCGTTATAGGTAATCAGGAGCCAGAAATCGATATTGAGAAGATAAAAAAAATCCTTGATACAAAATATAATGAAGCTCCGAAGAGAAGAAGTATTAGAGTAGAACCGAGGGAAGAAGAAAGTAAGTTAGTTGATGATACTCCTACCAAAGAATATGATTTGAATGTAATTTTGGAAAAAGCCAAAGGAGAAAAATCAGAAACTTATGAGGAAGCAAGGGCTAAAAAGTTAAGAAATACACAATTTGACATATTAAATAATTTAAAAATCGATAATACTAAATATGTTGATGAAGAAGATGGTGCTTCACAATACGAAACAGAAAAAACAGAAATGAACAAAGCTGAAGAAGATTTAATGGAACTAATTAATACAATTACTATTAATGAAGCTAAAATTAAAGATGCCCAAAAAGAAGAACATTCAGAAGATGAATTTGATACTGGAGGAGTTGATCCGTTAAGTATTTTAGATGATTTAAAGGGTAGTGAAGATACAGCTGTTTATGATAAAATGGTGGAAGAAGTAAAAACTTCTGCTACAAGTAATATTGTTTTGGAAGATAAAAAAAGTGATGAAGCAAAAGAAGAGAAAGAAGATACAAAAATTGATGATTCATTTTATACAAAAAGCTTATTTAAGAAAAAAGATTTTGTCGATGATGAATTTTCCGATGTTAAACCTAACGTTTGGATAAAGATTGTTATTGCAATTGTAATTATTGCTTTTGCAGTTGGCTTATTTTTGTTTTTACGGTCATTTCTAAATTTGTAATACATACTATTTAGTATGAAGAAACTAAGGATGCGAAAAAATTACAAAATATCAAGAATATTATTGTTAGTAGTATTTTTGATATTTTTTTTAACATTTACTTTAGTTAAAACATATAGTGAAAAAGTTTCTCCCAAAATTGTCGAAGTAGCTAATATGCGAATAAAGAGATTTACGGAATCGTTTTTAAGTAATAATATTGGTTATGATATATTAAATGATGAAGTTATTGATAATATTTTAGTTATTAAAAAAAATAGTGATGGCGAAATTCTTTATGTCGATTATAATTTGGATCAGGCATATAAAGCATTAGATACAGTAACTAGTGAACTTAATGGTTTATTAGTTGATTTAGAAAATGGTTATGTTGAAAATAATACGGATAATAGTATAACCCCTAGTGAATATGGTCTAATTTTGGAATTGCCAATGTTTATTTCTTCTGATAGTTTTTTGTTTGCAAATTTGGGCCCTAAAATATATTTTAAAGTTCACTTTGTAGGTTCACTACTTACTAACATTCGTAGCCAAATAACTGATTACGGAATGAATAATGCTTTAGTAGAATTATATGTAACAATTAAGATAACGGAAGAATTGGTAGCACCAGTTACTAAATCTACTCAAGTGATTGAATATGACGTTTTAATTGCTTCTAAAGTTATTAATGGACGCGTTCCTAGTGTTTATGGTGGTATGATTGTTGAAGAAAGTGGCTTGTTATCTATTCCAATCGAATAAATTTTATGCTATAATCAATAATAGGGTGATACTATGGATCAAGTTTTTATTAATGAAGCTTTTTCTAAAGCCGTTGATGATTATTTGAAGAGTTCTGACAATCCGCAAGGAGTAACTTATAATTCTTTTTTAGTAGTGGTTGTTAGAATGCTTATTTGTATCTATAGTGAGTTAGACATAGTTAATCCAATGGTTGTGGAAGATCCAGATCTTTTATATAAAAATTTAATGAAGTTTGGTTATCCAAAGGATTCACTTGGAATATTTTTTAGTAATTTACAACAATATTATGATATTGCTAAAGATAATGAAAAAAAAGATATAAAAGAAAAAAATCCATTTTTTGTTTTAGCTCAAAAAGATTTAGTAGATATGTTTATTGCTAAAAAGTTAAATTTTTATTTGACGGAAGCGGAAGTTAGAGAATTTTATGATTTACTTTATACACCATATTCTAAAAATCCTTTGAGAGTATCATATAATTTTTTAGCATCAACAGTTAATGGTAATGATGTATTAGAAATAGATAATTATTTTAAAATGCAAATGCGTGATAATGTCAAAGTTATAAAAACGCAAGAAAAACATTACTTAAATATTAAAGCTTATGAACTTCTAAATTATACAATGGAAGATCTAGGAAATATGGATAGTAATGAATTAGAGCGAGTTAATCATCAAGTATATGATTATTTTAAGATAAGAGAAAATGCTATTAATAAAGAATATTTATTAGAAAAAGCTATTGAAGCAATGGAAAGAGAAAAAAACAAAATTACATCTGGGAATGGATATGTTGATATTTTGTTAGTAATGAGTATTATTTGTACTATTGTAATGGTTGTAGGAATAATTACTTTTATAGTTTTATAGGGAGGTTTATGGAAAAAGTTTTAATTGATGGAAAAAATTATGAAGTAATAAAAAATCATCGTGATGCTTTAGATATTGCTGATTTGGAAGGTAAAATAACTGAATATTTTGATGATTTTGATTATATTTTAGGAGATTATGCATATGGTAAGGTAAGGCTTAAAGGGTTTAATGAAAAAAATAATAAACATTTTAAACCTATAAATGATTATGCTAAGATTGATGAATATATAAAAACTAATTGTGCATATGATTGTAGATATTTTATTTTAAAAGCCTTGAGTGTTGAAAAAAACAAATAGTTTTGTTATAATTACAAATAGTAAAGAAGGGATTGATTAAGTGTGGAAAAGATTAAAATAAATTTGGCTTCTGGTTCAAGTATAGAAAAACCTTTGGTTTCAGCTTTTAAAAGCAATAATGCTATATATGTAGTATTTGATAACGAAATAAATGGAACAATGGGTTTACCAATTATATTGGTTTCTAAGTTAGAAAATAACAAATTAGTAAAAATTGTTGATAATAATGAATGGAATTCAGTAAAAGAAATTTTACGAATGATTATTGCAGGAAATCAAGTGGATTATGTGGTAATTGATCCAGCTTTGCCTGCGGATGATGTGTTTTTTATGCAACTTACATTACCAATGGCTAGTTTTGATGCATTAAAGAATAATTATCGTCCGAATGCTAATAATGCTGGAGCAGTAGCTAGTGATGCTTCTGTAGCCCCAGCAATGCCTGATGTTAATGCTCAATCTGTAGCAACACCAAGTCAAATGGATGTACCAGTTGCACCAAGTGTTGATGTTAGTAATCAAGGTAATCCTGTACCACCAGTTGAAGCACCAGTAAATCCAAGTGTTGCTCCGACGACTGTAGCTCCAGAAATGCCTAATCCGGTTCCAACAGAAGTTGTTAATAATGAAATGCCAACTCCACCAGTTGCTCCAGTAATGCCAAGTGCACCAGTAGATGCTCAAACAGTAGCCCCAGTAACACCAGTTAATGAAACACCGGTTGCACCTGTTGAACCAGTTCAAAGTCCACAAACGGCACCAAGTGTTGAACCTATTGCGGAAAGTGTTACAGAAACTCCAGCAACTCCAGTTGATTTTACTGCTGATAAAGAAGCTTTCTTAAAAGCTTGTGAAAATATGTTTGATGCTTTAGTAGCTAAATTTAGAAACTAGTAATAAGGGTTAATTGTCAAATAGTGTGTGTAGCACAAGATAATTACCATACGAGGTAGCTTAAATAGCTACTTCTTTTTTAAT